>RGZR01000030.1 GCA_010031465.1 Flavobacteriia bacterium | reverse complement strand
GTACTTTCGGTAATCGTTTTGAAGCTCCAAATCATTGGGTAACTGGATCAGTTGCTGGAGGTGAAGCAAATAAGGGGACTGACCCTGGGGATTACAGTTCAATTAACCCTGTTCAGCGTTATGAAACAGATGCTACCCAAGGTGACCTTAACCAATTATGGAGAGGTCGTTTTGATGGGGTTTCAAGAGCAAATAGCGTACTTAAGTTGATTGCTATGTCAGAAACTCTTTCTGCAGCAGATGCTGCACGCTTATCTGGGGAAGCTCGATTATTAAGAGGTCATTTCTATTTTGATTTGAAAAAACACTTTAATAATGTTCCTTATATCGATGAAACTATTGAGGCTTCGGATATTTCTGATGTACCTAACTCTCCGGGTGTAACATGGGATACTATCATCGCAGATTTTCAATATGCATTTGATAATTTACCTGCTACTCAAGCACAAGCTGGAAGAGTAAACAAATGGGCTGCTCTTGCTTATCTTGGAAAAGCTAAATTGTATAAAAAAGACTTTGCGGGAGCAAAATCAGCATTTGATCAAGTAATTGCAAGTGGGGTAACACCTTCAGGAGAAAAATATGCCTTACTAGACAATTATGCGAACATTTATAATGCTGAGTATGATAATCATGCAGAAGCAGTTATGGATGTAGAGGCTGCTAACAATTCAGGAAGTACTGCTAATGCTAATTATTTTGATGATTTGAACTACCCTTACAATACAGGTGCCGATGGGCCTGGAAACTGTTGTGGATTTTTCCAACCATCATTTTCATTGGCTAATGCTTTTAGAACTGTAAATGGTCTTCCTCGAGTTAATGGTGAGGAATACACTTCAGCTGGAGAATTAGTTACTGATTATGGTATTGAATCAAGTGATGCATTTACTCAAGATTCAGGCCCCCTTGATCCAAGAATTGATCACTCTATCGGAAGAAGAGGTATTCCTTACCTAGATTGGATTGCACACCCAGGAAAAGCTTGGATACGTGCCCAACCTTATGCAGGTCCTTATTCTCCTAAAAAATACATCTATTATAAATCGCAAGAGGGAAGTTTAACTGATGCTAGTTCTTGGACAAGAGGATATGCATTAATGAACTACACCATCATCCGATTTGCTGATGTATTGCTAATGGCTGCTGAGGCTGAAATTGAAGCGGGTTCTCTTGACAAAGCCCTTGACTATGTCAATCAAGTACGTACACGTGCTGCAAATTCAGCTCACTGGGTAAAAAATCCTGATGGCTCAAATGCAGCAAATTATGACATTGCATTGTACAGCAGTTTTCCTTCAAAAGATTTTGCTACAAAAGCATTACGCATGGAACGTAAACTTGAATTATCTGGTGAAGGACACCGTTTCTTTGACCTTGTACGTTGGGGTATAGCCGCTGATGAGTTAAATAAATATTTACCCTATGAAACCTCAAAAGGATTGGTAACTAAATTCGGTGGTGCCCGATTTACTGCGGGTAAAAACGAATATTATCCAATTCCTCAAACTCAGATTGATATTCAAGGATCTGATGTATTATCTCAAAACCCAGGGTACTAATCCAGTTTTGAAATAAATATTTTAAAATGGAGGGCTTTGCCCTCCATTTTTTTTTCCTTTGTATTTGTTATCTTTCGCTTGAATTTTTGCTGATGAAAAACGCTATAAACCTCCTTTTTATTTTTCTTTTGATTGCCCTGAGTACATGTAATCGCAAAGCACCCACCTTATTTAAAAAAGTAGATAGTGCGCAATCGAACATTCGTTTTAATAATAAAATTATTGAAAATGATTCGTTGAGTATTCTTGACAATGAGTTTTTCTACAACGGGGCAGGTGTAGCTGTTGGCGATCTAAATAACGATGGTTTACCCGATCTTTTTTTCACGGGAAATCAAGTAGATAATCAATTGTATCTAAACCGGGGAAACTTAACTTTTGAAAACGCTACGCTAGCGGCAGGAATTCAAAAAAGTAATCCTTTACTTTGGTCCTCGGGTGTAAATATCGTTGATGTTAATGCCGACGGATGGATGGATATTTACGTATGTAATACCTTACGAACGGATCCAAATCAACGAAAAAACAACCTTTTTATTCATCAAGGTATCGATGACAATGGAATCCCTCAATTTAAAGACCTGGGCGATGCCTATGGCCTTGATGACGACAGCTATTCTTCACATGCTCAATTTTTTGACCTAGATAACGACGGGGATTTAGATGTTTTCATTGGTGTGAACCAAATCGAAGATATTGATCCTAATGTGTTTCAAAACATGCAAAGTGAAACGGCAATTTTAAGTATTGACCGCCTCTACGAAAATATAGGAAGTGACAGTCTTGGCCATCCTTATTTTAAAGACATTTCCAAAAAAGCAAATATCTCACTCCATGGATTTAGTCATAGCACATTGGTACAAGATATTAATAATGACGGTTGGCTTGATCTTTATGTGTCTAATGACTATTTAAGTAATGATATTGCCTACATGAATAATGGAGATAAGACTTTTACCAATAAAGCCCGTTCCATGTTCAAGCACTTTAGTTTAAGTTCAATGGGGAGTGACTTTGGCGATATAAATAACGATGGAAAGATGGATCTTTTTATATCGGAAATGCAACCCTATTACAACAAACGAAAAAAATTATTTCAAAAAGGGACAAGCTACACTAAGGAAATTATGACGCGCAGGTACGATTATGAATACCAGTATCCAAGAAATGTACTTCAACTGAATCAAGGGGTAAACCCAGAAACGGGATTGCCCATTTTTAGCGAAATTGGACTTAGTGCAGGCGTGGCCGAAACGGATTGGAGTTGGTCAAGTTTATTTGCTGATTTTGATAACGACGGATGGTCAGATTTACTCATTGTCAATGGCTTTCCAAAAGATATAATTGATAAAGATTTTGGTGACTTTCGCGTAACGGCCAATAGACTAGTGAGCAGAGAACAACTCTTAGCGGCAATCCCTCAAATTAAAGTGGCAAATTTTGCTTTCCGAAATATTGGAGGAACTGATTTTGACGATTTTTCAAAAGATTGGGGCATGGATTTTGCCACCTATACCAATGGTGCTGCTTATGCAGATTTTGATGGTGACGGTGATTTAGATTTAGTGTTAAACAATATTAATGATGAAGCTACATTGCTAGAAAACACACTAAACACTGCAAACAATACTGCTAATTATATCCGTTTCACATTAAAGGGAAAAACAAAAAACCAAGCCCCCTATGGAACCCAAGTGCGATTATTTTTAGGTGAGCAGGTGCAAACACAAACCCTTTTGTCGGGTAGAGGATATTTGTCTCAACCCGAACCCATTTTACACTTTGGTTTAGGTAATAATCAACAAATAGATAGCGTTCAAATACGTTGGCCTGACGGATTAGAACAAATGGAAAGTATAGCTTCACTAAACCGAACACAAAGTTTAATTTATACCCCCACACGATTAAAAAAATCAAATATAAATGCTCAAAACGGGGTGTTTTCGGAACAGAGTAGTGCTTTGAACATTGTACATCGTGATGTTGATGACGATTTTATTGACTTCAATTTACAAATTACCCTTCCCCATAAATTTTCCCAATTTGGCCCTCCCTTGGCTGTTGGAGACCTAAATGGTGACGGATTAGAAGACCTATTGGTAGGCGGAAGTAGAGGACAAACTGAGCGTATTTTTTTTCAAAATCAAAAAGGAACATTTGATGCCAAATCTATTTCATTAAAAGGGCAAGCAAAGAATGTAGACGAAGACGCAGGCATTGCTCTTTTAGATTTTGATCTTGATAACGACTTGGATGTCTATATTGCACACGGGTCAGCCCAATATGAACCGGGTTCTGTTGCTTATGATGATGTGCTTTGGTTAAATAACGGAAAAGGTCAATTTACAAAGGCAAACGTTGACCTTCCAAACAATGGGAAAAACAGTTCAAGTGTTAAAGCGGCAGACTTTGATCGCGATGGCGATTTGGATCTTTTTGTAGGAAACAGAGTCGTTCCTGGTCAATACCCCGTTGCTGATCGATCCTACCTATTAGAAAACACATCTACCACTGGAAAAATAAATTTTCGAGATGCCTATGATAAAATAAGTACCGGCCAAACTCCCCTTGGATTAATAAGTGATGCCCTTTGGACCGACTTCAATTCTGATGGATGGTTAGATTTGATTGTTGTCGGAGAATGGATGCCAATCACTTTTTTTGAAAATAAGGGTGGCGTACTTCATCAACTCGAAAATACTGGGCTTGAAAAAAGTAGCGGCTGGTGGCGAAGCCTCTCGCAAGCCGACCTTGACAATGACGGCGACATGGATTTCATTGCCGGCAATTTTGGGTTGAATACTTTTTACCAAGGCAATGAAGAAGAACCCATTACTATTGTGGCCAAAGATTTTGACCAAAATGGAAGCGTAGACCCTTTTATTGCGTTTTATGTTCGAGATAGTTTAGGCCAAAAAAAGAATTATTTATATCACCCTTGGGAAGATGTGGTTAAACAATTTCGCGCTTTGCGAAAATCATTTAATTCCTATGGCGACTTTGGAGAAGCCACCTTCAATACCATTTTTGAAAATCAGAATTTAAGTGACGCCATTATAAAGCAAGTTCAATGGATGCAAAGTGCTTGGGTAGAAAATTTAGGAGAGGGTAAGTTTACACTTCACGCTCTTCCCACTCAAGCCCAGTGGGCCCCCGTGTATGGAATTACTCCCTACGATTACAATCAAGACGGATATGAAGATTTGCTTCTTGTCGGGAATGAATATGGGGTAGAAGTACATCAAGGTCGTTCGGATGCATTACAGGGGCTGGTATTAAAAAATACGGGAGCGGGTAATTTTGAAGAAATTTCAATAGAAGAATCCCATTTCGTAGTGCCCAGAGATGCTAAAAGTTTGGTTACCCTTTCCGTACAAGGGCAACCTACTTTTATTGCTTCCCAAAATAATGATTCCCTTAAGGTGTTTAACCCTTCTGCCAAAAATGCGATTCAGGTAAAATGGGAAAAGGGGGCATATAGTTGTTTAGTGTATAGCGAAAAAGGCACGCAGCGAAAATTAAATTTACCCCAAAGCACCTTTCAATCGCAAGGAACCGCTTCTTTTTGGGTGACAAAATCAACCCAAAGGATTGAATTTTTTGCGGCAGATCAAACTCTTATTAATACCCTCTCTACGTTTTAATGTCTATAAAAAATAAACTTTTTTGGTTTTGGTTGTGTTTGGGGGGGCTATTCCTGAGCTTTTCTTTTCGTTGTACTGGGCCTTCACCAAAGACACTTAAGATTAATCGTGAAAACTATGCGGAACAACTGCAGGGCTTTTGGCTTGGACAATGTATAGCCAACTGGACCGGGTTAATAACGGAAATGGATAAAATAGGTATTCCTGTGGACGGGAAAGGCGAGGGATTTTATACCCGTGAAGATTGGGGGAAACCTGATCAGCCTAATTTATGGGGGTCTAACAATTACTCAGAAACCATTGATTTTCTTTTTGCAGAAAAAGACAGTATTTGGGGCGCAGACGATGATACAGATATTGAATACATTTATCAAGAACTTCTTTTTCAAAGCCCTTCCCTTGATCTAACAGGAGAGCAAATTCGAGAAGCTTGGTTAGCGCATATTTACAAAGAGGAAGAAAATTATTTATGGGTATCCAATCAACGTGCCTTTGATTTGATGCAAGAAGGCATAATTCCCCCTCATACTAGCGATCCTGAGGTTAATCCTTTTTATGAAATGATCGATGCCCAATTAACGACTGAAATTTTTGGGTTTTATGCTCCCTCACAACCAAAAGTTGCACTAGATCTTAGCCATTTGGTTGTTCGAACTACTGCCCAACAAAACGCTGCGCTTATTGCAGAATTTAACATCATTGCCTACAGCCTAGCGGCTCAACCTACAGCCCACAATACAGTTAAGGAAAAAACCCAATGGATAGCCCATGAGGCCCGTAAGCATCTTCCCGATTCAACATATCCGGCAAAAATGTTTGACTTTGTTCAAAAACATTACCAATTGGGTTTGCCTTGGGAAACCTCCCGTGATGCCCTACATGAAAAATTTCAAATACGTCAAGAAGAAGGTTATAAGTGGGCTACCCTAGACGAAAGTTGCCACGGCTGTTTTGCCGCAGGAATCAATTTTGGCGCGAGTATTGTCAGTTTGCTATACGGAGAAGGTGACCTTAAAGAAACCATTAAAATAGGGGTTTTGGCAGGATGGGATTCCGATAATCCTACCGCTACATGGGGGGGAATGCTTGGATTTATGTTGGGAAAAAAAGGAGTCGAGGCCGCTTTCGGAAAAGAATTGTCCTCTACCTTCAATATTCATCGTACGCGAAAAGGATTTTCAAACAATGGGATAGATAACTTCGAAAATATGGCCCAAAAAGGAGTGGCCATTGTGGACCGTGTGGTAGTTGAAAAAATGAAGGGTTGGGTTGAAGGGCCCCATTGGATTATTCCAATCGCTAATGAAAATGAATTGACTAGCCAATAATTTGGTTTCCTAATCGTTTAAAAGAAAAAGCCGTTTTTTATGAACGTTTTTCTTCGGAGTATTGTCGTTTTTATGGGTATGTGAATTACCGTTGGGTTCGAATAGCTAGTCCTGCCACCCAACTCCAAACAAATAATTTAGCCAGATTTCATGCGGCCCATTCTATTCCCCTTTGGGAAAGTAAAAAATGAATTTATTTTTTAAGGGTAATTTCAATCACGCCATTACGCCCTTTTTCCCCGTATTTTTTTAGTGCCTGTCCCCCTTTTAGTACATTGACTGATTCTATATTATCGGGGTCTATAGAATTCACAGTATTAAAATCTTCGTTTATTTTACCGTCAACAATAAGTAAGGGAGAAGGGACCGTGTCTTGCGTAGCTTCTTTTTTGTCTGCGAAAAAGAGGTCCTTAGGGCTTTCATCTTTTCCAATAAAAAAGATTTCTCGAGGTTGATTTTCTTTAAGAGTAATCACCTTACCAGACCCTATATAACTTCGGTATTCTCTTGTTTTTTCTGCTGTCTCCTGATTCAATTTTGGGCTTTCGTAAATCTTAAACACTAAGCACGAAGTGAAAAGAAGTAAAGTAGATAAGGCAAATAAAATGGTTTTCATTTTTTTAAGGTAAGATACGAATTACTGATAAGTTTAAGTAAGGGTGTCTGGGGTAGCGTTGGGAGCGGACGTAATTCGAGCTAGAGTGAAATAAGAATTGTCCTTTCCACGGTCTCTTAATAAAGACCATCCCCACTTGAAATTCTTGACGAAGGGAGTTGGCTTCAATATCCATTGGCAATTCGTTGGTTTGAAGATTCCCGGAAAGACTATAATCATAAATATTGTAAATAAATCGAGTCCCTAAAAACAACGATGAACCGTCCGATAACGCTTCTAGTCGTTCACCAAAAAAGGGCAGTCCTGCCAATGACCCCAATTGAATTCCCATTCGAGTGCTTAAATACGTACGAAAGGTGCCCGCCTGGGCTTGGTATTCTTGAACCCATTTCAAAGGGCCTTGAATTTCTTTACCCCATTTTAAATTTACTCTGGCATTTAGGTGAAAGGCTTGGGGTAGTGCCCAGGCCCAACTCAAGGGGTCTAATTTTAACACGTAAATATGGTAGGTGTTTTGCATCCATTTTGCTAAGGTCTCATTTGCTCCTGTAGTACCCAATTGAACTGCCCATCCGTATCCAAAATCAGGTTTTCGAAAGGTTTCTTCTAAGCGTTCAATAAACAGCCACCCATTATAGGGAAAATCAATTTTATCCGGATCAGAAGTATAGCGAAAAGACGGGGTGTTAATTTCTTGTCCTAATGTCCAATGTCGGGATCGAAAAACTGAGGGAGTATTCTCCTTGTTTTTAGATATTGTTCCACCGTATTTTAGAAAAATACCACTGCTGTAATAGCGATCAATCCCAAAATACAAGTCGTTATCAATTTGAATGCCTGCGTAGTTTTGGGCAAAAGCAAAAGAGGTAACCAGGAAAAGCAATCTGATCCAAAGCCATCGGTAGGTCTTCTTTAAAATCAATCTTTATTTTTCAAGATTAATAAAGGTACCGTGCAGTAAAAATCTTTTTTATAGATCAAATCAGGCTCCCATAATTTTTCAAAAAATCCACGCTCCCTTTTAAACACCACTAACATGTCTGGCTGGTATGCTTGAAAGTGTTCCAAAACGCCTTGATAAACGGTTGCATTTTCGGAATACAGTAGTTGCTCTGCACGTTTTAAAACTTCATCGCTTATTTGGTGATTTCGATTGGCAAAACCGGGAACCTTTACCAAAAGCAGTCGCAAAATTGAGTTAAATTGATCCTGAATGTTAACCAAGGGGTCTAATATACTTGAAGCTTTAATTTCCCCTGTTTTAAAAGCCATCAACATCTTTGTAGGGGGAACAAATGGTTTTTCTAATGGGGCTACTAATACTGGCACTGTAGTGCGTTTAATTACACTCCCTGCTATTCTTCCCAAAAAAACCTCATCGTTAATTTCATTGTTTAATGGCGCTGTAATGATTAAATCCAGGCCAATGGTCGTATTGAGTTTTTTAATTGTGCCTACTAGGTCTCGTTCGCTTCTAACAATTTTTACATTGTCCGATTTAGGCACAATTTCTTTTACCATTTTTTTAATTCGAGCATAGTTTTCATTTTCTAATTTGGCATTTACATTAGAAAGTGTTGCTAAACTAGAATGTTGTGGATAAGCATCGATTACATAAACGGTGCTTTTAAAGGGTTTAGCAAATTCAAGGGCGTATGACAAAGTAGAAGGGGCAAAACGAGAAACACCAATGGGAACTAGAATATGTTGCATTCCAAAAGTTTTTACTAAAATACTAAGTATCCCGTATCAATCTTATTTTTACATTAAAAATATATGATTCGGCGGGCCACAAAAAATGACATAAAAGAAGTGCTTGCCCTAACTAGGGCTTGTGCATTGGCAATGGAGGCCGAGGGAATATTTCAGTGGAATTCTCATTATCCTTCGGAGGAAGTATTTGTAAGAGATGTTTCCCAAGGGGCCTTATCTGTTTTTGAAAGGGAAAAGAAAGTGTGTGGATGCATCATGTTTTCTAATGAAAAAGATGCCCCATACAATAGCGTAACATGGCTCACACCTGATCAGCAAAACCTCTACATACATAGATTGGCAGTGCATCCACACTTCCAAAAGCAAGGAATTGCAAGGAGTTTAATGGATTTTGCAGAAGCCTTTGCGGCAACCCATCAATTTCAATCTATCCGTTTGGATACTTTTAGTCAAAATCCTAGGAACATTCGCTTTTATGAATCGCGTGATTACAAACGAGTGGGTGATATTTATTTTCCAAAACAAAGCCCTTTTCCTTTTCACTGCTATGAAAAAGTTTTGGTTCGTCAATAGTTTGCGTACTTTTATTGCGATATGGAAGCATTTATAACTCATAGTATAAAAGAAGGAATAGGCACTCTTACTTTTGGACACCCCGCAGGGAATTCGTTGCCCAGTTTGTTATTAAACCAAATAGCAAAAGTGCTACAAGTTTTACAGAATGATAAAGATGTTCGCGTAATTATAATTCAAAGCCAAGGCAATAAAGCCTTTTGTGGAGGAGCTTCGTTAGCGGAATTGAAAACACTTAACACTCAAGAAGAAGCTACAGCATTTTTTATGGGTTTTGCTACAGTTATAAATACCCTTAGGCAAATAGATAAATTTGTAGTCGCTCGGGTTCAAGGAAAAGCAGTTGGTGGAGCCATAGGCCTAATTGCAGCGGCAGATTATGCTATTGCCCATGAAGAGGCTTCCATTAAGCTGTCTGAGCTCTCTATTGGGATAGGGCCTTATGTTATTGAGCCTGCTGTTAGTCGAAAAATCGGAACAACTGCGTTTGGACATTTGTCATTGGCAGCAAACGAATGGAAGTCCGCCCTTTGGGCACATCAACGGGGGTTGTATGCTGAAGTTTACCCTTCAACACAGGCCTTAGATACTGCTGTTTATGCCTTTGCTCAACGGCTTTCTAATTATGCCCCTGAAGCAATGCAACAGTTAAAAAAATTACATTGGAAGGATACAAGTCATTGGGCTACCTTACTTCCGGAAAATGCTAAAATCACAGGACAACTTGCTCTTTCACCATATACTAAATCGGTTCTTAAAACATTGTAATAGCGATGAGTAGAAAAATTAGAA
Organism: Flavobacteriia bacterium; assembly: GCA_010031465.1. GTDB lineage: Bacteria > Bacteroidota > Bacteroidia > Flavobacteriales > Flavobacteriaceae > MS024-2A. The sequence continues at coordinate 7,892 of RGZR01000030.1, read as the reverse complement.
TCACCAAAGAATTTAAATTTGAAACAGGACATGCCCTTTACGGATATGACGGGTTGTGTAAAAATGTACATGGTCACAGTTATAAATTGGCAGTTACCTTAATCGGAATACCCATTGCCGACAAAAATCATGTCAAATATGGAATGGTAATGGACTTCAGCGATTTAAAAAAAATTGTGAATGAAATTATAGTCACTCCTTTTGACCATGCCACGGTTTTAAATGTGAATTCTCCTCATAAAGAACTAGCGGATAGTATGGAAAAAAGAGGACATAAAATTGTTCGCGTGCACTATCAACCCACAAGTGAAATGATGATCATAGACTTTGCTGAACGGATACAAGCAAAACTACCTTCGCATCTTACCTTGGAACGCCTTTTGCTTCGTGAAACGGAAACTTCCTTTGCAGAGTGGGTTGCCGACGACCAAATAGAGGCTTAAAACCCTAAGGCATCTAAGTCTGCTTTCTTTTTGGGTTTGTCATTTTCATCGGGATCTGAAACATCAATACAATCAACAGGAATACTCAAGTTTTCAGGAGCACTAAAGTCGTCCATTGAAATTGCCAATTCCGGTTTAGCATACACCCCTTTCATATAGAGAGCCCATATAGGAAGTGCCATCGTTGCCCCTTGACCAAATGCAATATCTTTAAAGTGTATAGATCGGTCTTCACCCCCTACCCATACGCCGGTTGCTAAATTGGGAACCATTCCCATAAACCAACCATCACTTTGGTTTTGAGTAGTTCCTGTTTTTCCAGCGATTGGGTTTTCAAAAACATAAGGATATCCTGTCACTACCTTTTCGTAGATATAATTTGTTTTTTCCAAGCCTACGTGGCGCAATCGTGCTCCTGATCCATGTTGGGTAACCCCTTGCATTAAGTTAACGGTTACATAGGCGGCTTCTTCTCCTAACACGTCTTGAGTTTCAGGAACAACTTCATAAAGGGCTCTTCCGTTCTTATCTTCAATACGAGTAATCATAACCGGCTTAACATAAATCCCTTGGTTGACAAAAGTGCTGTAAGCACCCACCATCTCAAACAAACTGATGTCTGGCGTACCCAAAGCTATTGACGGTACTGGAGGCAAATCAGAAGTTATTCCCATTTTTCGTGCTAGATTAATAACGGGTAGTGGGCCAACCAAATCCATTAAACGAGCGCTTATCGTATTCACAGAATTGGCCAAAGCGTTTTTTAATGTACGGGTTCTGCCGTAGTTATCACCAGAATTTTTAGGACACCATGCTTCCATATTTCCGTGTTTTAACGGCTCAATGCAAAACAATGCATCCGGTAAAGAATCGCATGGAGAAAGTTTTAATTGATCGATTGCCGTTGCATACAAAAACGGCTTAAAGGTTGACCCTATTTGTCGTCTCCCTTGTTTTACTTGATCATATTGAAAATGCTTGTAATTATACCCCCCTACCCAGGCTTTTACATGGCCCGATTGGGGTTCCATAGAAAACAAAGAAGCCCGCAAAAAATACTTGTAATAGCGAATTGAGTCCATAGGCGTCATAAGGGTATCGCGTTCGCCTTTCCAACTAAAAACTTTCATCGGTACCTTTTCATAAAAGGAGGCCAAGATCTCCTTCTCATCAATACCTGCTAATTTCATTTTACGCCAGCGTTCTGTTCTGTAGGCTGTACGTGTCATTAAGGTGTCAATTTCTCCGTCTCTCAAGTCTAAAAAAGGAGCGGTTGGGTTTACTCTTTTCCTGTTTTGCCTAAAAAATTCACGTTGTAAATTTTTCATATGGTTACTAACGGCATCTTCAGCTAAGGATTGCATTCGGGAGTCTATAGTGGTAAAAATTCGAAGCCCATCACGGTATAAATTATGGTTGGTTCCGTCCGGTTTTGGATTTGCTTCAATCCATGAGTCCATAAATTCTTTTAGATAGGCTCTAAAATAAGTAGCCAATCCTTCCCTGTGAGATTCGGGGGTAAACGTTATTGTTAAGGGAAGTTGTGAAAGGGAATCTAAAGCTTCTTTTGTGATAAGTGCATTGCGATACATTTGTTGAAATACAATATTACGCCGTTCTTGAACCCTTTCGGGTCGCCGAATGGGATTATAAAGAGAGGAGTTTTTTAACATTCCAACAAGAGTGGCTGATTCTTCTAGGCTTAAGGTTTCAGGTGTTTTCGCAAAAAATATTTTTGCCGCAGATCGTACGCCATCGGCTTGGTACCCAAAATCATATTTGTTGAGGTACATCGCTAATATTTCCTTTTTGGTATAGCGGCGTTCCAATTGAACTGCAATTACCCACTCTTGCGCCTTTTGAAGTATGGCTTTAATTACGTTACGAGAACGTACGCCAACAAAAATTTGACGTGCGAGCTGCTGTGTAATCGTACTGGCTCCGCCTCGTTTGCCCAAATAAGCAACGGCGCGCAGTGTTCCCTTCCAATCGATTCCCGAATGATCATAAAAGCGTTCGTCCTCTGTAGCTATCAATGCCGTTACCATATTTTCTGGTAGCTCTTCAAACGTGATGGGAGTTCGATTGTCATCAAAATAATATTTCCCTAAAATTTCACCATCTGAAGATATAATCTGAGAAGCCAAATTGGTGTTGGGGTTTTCTAAATCTTGTAAGTCGGGCATTGGGCCAAACCACTCTAAGGCAGCTCCGCCAAAAAGGAGGACAATTCCAGCAATTCCAGCAATAAATGCAATCCAAATTCCCCGAATTAGGGATTGAAAAGATGATTTTTGGGTTTGTTTTTTTGCCATTTTATTTAAATTCTTCAATAGAAATTCCCACAGAAATTATTCCTTTTAAGGAGTTAACGCCTTCCGGATCCCCATTATTGCGCATAGCTTGGGCTATAGAAAGTTTAATGGGTTTGTTTTGGGGTAGAACCACGCCTTGTTTCCACCACAATTTACTTTCTTTAACCTCAGTAAACCCAGTGCCTAACCACTTCCCGTCAGGTTCAGCCATAGTGTATTCAAGGGTGTCTTGTGATACTACCATTTCACCTTCCTGTATTGTGGCTACTAAAAAAATATTTGCAAAGGGATAGTTGTTATCGTTTTGCAGGCGAATAAAAATATTTTTAGGTGATTCGCTAATTCTGTCTTGAGGGAGTATAAAGTCAATTGGTTTTGTTCCTAGCCCTTCAGACGCCAAAATCGAGTATGCTGTATATCCGTCTCCTTTACAAGCTGTTATGCTTACCCAAAGAACGAAAATGAATGTTTTAATTTGAGGGCTTTTCATAACGCTTTTTTCTGTTGTTACGATTTTTACCTCGTTTAAAATGTTTCTTTTTTGGGGTGTCAAAACGATTTAAACTCTCTTGTCCAACAGCACTTTCAAAAAGTTTGGTGTCGGTTTGTGGATGTTCTTCTATGTATTCCTCCAAGCTTGCGACGGGTAGTTTTTCTTTGTTTTTTTTAATGATGGTAAGAACCGCCTCCAAGGGTATTTTGTGCCAGGTAATCCAATCGTCTTTATAACTGTACCAGAGCAGTTGTTTAAAAATGTCCATTTTTTGAAAAACTGCAATTCCCTTTTCAGTATGTAGTTTTACATCTGGACGTGGAAAAGCTTTTATCGCTTTTCGATAAGCATCTAACTCATAATTGAGGCAGCATTTTAAGCGGCCGCATTGTCCTGATAGTTTTTGAGGGTTAAGCGAGAGTTGTTGATATCGGGCTGCCCCTGAAGAGACCGACCTAAAGTCTGTAAGCCATGTCGAGCAACAAAGCTCTCTTCCGCAAGTTCCAATTCCCCCCAAGCGTGACGCCTCTTGGCGAAGTCCAATTTGTTTCATTTCTATCCGAATTGAAAAGGCTTGTGCCAAATCTATTATCAGTTGACGAAAATCTACTCGATCAGCAGCAGTATAGTAAAAGGTAGCTTTCTTGCCGTCTCCCTGAAACTCAACATCAGATATTTTCATTTCTAGTTGAAGGGCAATGGCCAATTCACGTGCTCGTTTTTGTACCTCAGCTTCTTTTTCACGTAATTGCTGCCAAAGGGCGATGTCTTCTGTATTCGCTAAGCGCAATATATGGCCTACCGCTTCACTTTCTTCGGCTACTTTTTTGCGTTTCATTTGTACCCCAACCAACGACCCGGCTAAAGTTACCGTTCCAACATCATAGCCATGTGAGGTTTCCGTTATAACAACTTGGCCTGAGTGGGGTTTCATGGAATTTGGATAGCGAAAAAATTCTTTCCGACTGTTTTTAAAACGGACCTCTACTATTGGTAGTGTTTTTTCTCCTTGTGGAGCTTCCATGTTTTCGAGCCAATCAAAAACAGTGAGTTTGTTGCAACTGTCGCTCCCGCAGGTGCCGTTGTTTTTACATCCCCTAGGTGATCCCCCTTTCCCGCTACTGCAATTGGAACAACTCATGTGTTGAATTTGACTTTAAAGATACAGGGATTTCAATGAAGACAGGAATTAAAAATCTTAAATTAGTGTTTAAATTTTAAGACTTCTGATCGTCCTTTTTTAAATATTTTATTGCTGTTATACGTACCTTTTCTTATAGCCTTTTGTTCTTCGAGGGGTAGGGCAATCGTTTTTTTACATGCTTCTGAACAGCAAATATTCATTTTCTCACGGCAAGCATCACATTGAATAAATAATAAATGACAGGCTTCGTTTTGACAGTTTACATGAGTGTCTGCAGGGGCACCACATTGGTGGCATTGCGAAATGATGTCTGAGGATATCCGTTCTGAACGTCGCTCGTCAAACACGAAATTCTTTCCTATAAATTGATTTTCTAGTGCTTTAGCCTGAACCTGACGAGCATATTCTATGATTCCCCCTTCAAGTTGAAAAACATTTTTAAACCCTTTGTGTTTAAAATAAGCACTTGCCTTTTCACAGCGTATGCCCCCAGTGCAATACATCAAAAGTTTTTTGTCTTCCTTGTGTTCAGACAACTCTTTTTCTATAATCGGTAATGAATCCCGAAAAGTATCAACATCAGGTGTAACGGCTCCTTTAAAATGACCGATTTCACTTTCGTAATGATTTCTCATGTCGACACAAATTGTATTGGGATCTGTCAAGAGCGCATTAAATTCTTCTGCATTTACATGTATTCCCTTTTGCGTGACATCAAAAGTAGCGTCGTTGAGGCCGTCAGCAACAATTTTATTGCGCACCTTAATTGTTAGCTTTAAGAAGGATTTTAAGTCTTGTTCAATAGCAATATTTAAGCGTACTCCGTTTAAAAAAGTGATTGCGTCAAGTGTCGCTTTAAACGCTTCAAACTGTTTTGCTGGGACTGAAAGTTGCCCGTTAATTCCTTCATTAGCCACATAAATACGTCCTAATACTTCAATAGGGTTCCATTGTAGAAACAGATAATCTCGAAACAGTTGAGGGTTCCCTATGTGGGCATATTGATAAAATGAGAGCGTTAGCCGGTCTTCACCTGCTTCTTCTAGTAATTGTGCGCGCTCTTTCGCACTTAATGTGTTGTACAGTTGCATGCTATAAACAAATTGAGTTCTAAGAGAGTGTAAAGATAGATAAAAATTGAGTGTTGGCTCTGGATATTGAGTGAATCCAAAAAAAAGACCCTTAATTACAAGGGCCTTAAAATTTGTTTTTACTCTACTTACTTTAGGTGTTCGGACTTAGGCCCTACTAGTATAAGATCCGTTTGTCTCCCGTTTACATACCGAAACCCATTGGGTCCAAAATAACCCGGTTCTTCTAACATTATCCGAATGTCCTTATCCCATTCCGGTATAAAAACTGTCGCGTTTAATTCAATTGCATACACGGTGTTTTCATGAAGAGGGTGTTCTCCAGAGCCCGGAATCCCTTGTTGTGAATCCCACATTCCAAATGTAGTTCCGGCAGCATGTCCATACATTCCTAAAGGGTGTGTGTATATTTGTGGCCGTAAGCCTGCAGCTTTACTTTGTTCGAGGGCAGTTGCTAAAGTTTCGTTGCCCGTTTTTCCCTCCTCAAAATTATTGGTTAAGAAGTCTTGTACAGCGTTGCCTTGCGATAGGGCTTCTATTAAGAACGAAGGGGCCTCTGTTTCTTCTGGTTTAAGTACATACGCCAGCTCCTGACAATCCGTGTTTAGGGTTAAATAGGTAATTCCAAAGTCACAATGAACTAAATCTCCGGGTTGAATTACATCGAATTTAGATTGTCCATCGAAAGCATACAAATCGCTTTTTCCTGTCCGCTGAACATCAACAGTAGGATGAAACCAAGTCGACAGCTGCAGTTCAGCAACCCGATTTCGAAACCACCAAACCACGTCTTCTGTCGTGGTAGTTCCTGGAGTAATAACTGCTGTTGAAAAAGCCTCTTCGATAATAGAATGTGTAATTTCAGTTAATTGGCTAAACAGGGTCATTTCTATTGGTGTTCTGGTTTCTAGCCATCGTACAGCTAGGGTTTCTGCCGACACGACACGTTTGTGAAATTCTTTCGGTAAGGCATTTATCATTCCTTCAAAATCAGTCTTTACCAGTCCGTCTGCAAGACCATAATGCTCAGAAGTGTTGATCCCAATTTTTTTCGGGTTTTGACTTACAATATATTCTGCAAGTGCTTTCCATTGATCCGGTTGTTTTTCTTTATTCCAAATGGATCGGATATTGTTTCCAAAATTATACCGTGTTATAGCTACTGCATCTACCCCATCTGCTTTTTTTGAGAAAACCAATATGGTTCGTCTTCTTGCATTTAACCACGTTGGAGGAAGTAGTGTTTTAACCACAGGATCTTCATTGTATTCGCGTGTTATCAAAACCCACATATCAAGATCTGTTTCCTGCATTAGTTGAGGTAATAGGTTTTGAATACGTTCTTTTTGTATCCGATCAATAAGTTCAGCGCGTTCTCTTAGCGGCAAAATATTTTGGCTATATATCAAAGTTGAAATACTAAAAAATAGGATAAAAAAAGGTTTCATATGTCTGTCTGTTTAATCAGGAGTGAAGCTACAAAAATTTGTTAATAATGCAGTATCTCCATTCTTGTTCACCAACTCAATAAAATGTACTTTAGCGAAAAAGTGCGATATGGCGGATGATAAAAGTGCAAAGTTAAAAGCCCTACAACTCACCCTTGATAAGTTGGATAAAACATATGGTAAGGGCGCAGTAATGAAGTTAGGTGACGAACCTATTGAGGAAATTGAAGCCATTCCTTCGGGTTCAATTGGATTAGACATTGCCTTAGGCGTAGGAGGCTATCCTCGAGGGCGAATTGTCGAAATTTATGGTCCTGAATCTTCAGGAAAAACCACTCTTACTTTACACGCCATTGCAGAATGCCAAAAAAAAGGCGGTATCGCTGCTTTTATAGACGCTGAACACGCCTTTGATCGTTTTTATGCCGAAAAGTTAGGCATTGACGTAAGTGAACTCATCATTTCGCAACCCGACCACGGAGAACAAGCATTAGAAATTGTCGATAATTTAATTCGCTCAGGGGCTATAGACGTAATTGTGATTGACTCGGTAGCTGCCCTTACGCCTAAAAGTGAAATTGAAGGGGAAATGGGAGATTCCAAAATGGGCCTTCATGCGCGTTTAATGTCACAAGCCCTCCGTAAATTAACGGCTTCTATTAGTAAAACACATTCCACGGTATTTTTCATTAATCAGTTAAGAGAAAAGATTGGGGTAATGTTTGGAAATCCAGAAACTACTACTGGAGGTAATGCCTTAAAATTCTATGCTTCTGTTCGATTGGATATCCGAAAATCAACCCAAATAAAAAGTACAGAGTCTGAGGTGCTCGGGAATAAAACACGAGTAAAAGTGGTTAAAAATAAAGTGGCTCCTCCTTTCCGTACCACTGAATTTGACATTCTCTATGGAGAAGGAATTTCCAAAATTGGAGAAATTATTGATTTGGGTGTGAAC
>RGZR01000029.1 GCA_010031465.1 Flavobacteriia bacterium | reverse complement strand
ACTTCAGAACCGTTGTACAGTATTGTCATTAAATCAGGGGTGGTTGTATCAGCAAAAATGGCGTAAAAATCACGTCCGATATAGCGAGAAATTAGGGTCGTAAATCCTCGGAAATCGAGGTAATTTTTAGATTCTTTTAAGTAACGTGTCAATCCCAATTCAAAATTGTAAGCGTATTCTGGAAACAGGTTAGGGTTGGGAACAATCAGTACGCCCTTATTTTCTCTAATTTTTCCGATATCATCAATATTTGGGTTTCTAAAACCATCAGATACAATTACATTCCATTGTGTTTTGTTCGAGGGACGGTACGTTATTGCTAAAGTTGAAGTTAATGCCTCTGCATCTAGTCTAACATTAGACAATAAGGCGTTGATGTTGTAATATTCTTTCCATCGGGCCTCAAGTGAAGTTGTGGTAACACGGGCCCCTAGATTGAGGGTGAGTTGCTCATTTACCGACCATACCCAATTGACAAAACCTGCAAAACTAATGTATCCACTTCCTCTACTTGGATAACGTGTCGGGATGGGTAAACTAGTTGTTAGTCCCACTACACTATTCCCATTTAGAATCAGTTCGTTTTGATAAGCATAAGATTGCACATCGTTATTGGTAGCCTCTATGCCATAGGAAAAAGAATGATTGTTTTCCAATTCAAATTCAAAATCAGCATTGAGGCTCCACAAGTTTACTTTTTCTAAATATCGATTACGAGTTAAACTGTTAAATGTTCGATCGTTACGTGACTCTTCAATTTTTTGATAGGCCGCAGTTATGACTCCAGAATGCATGAATTTTTTTTCAGGGAAGATTTTGAGCTGTGGTGCGAGCATAAATCTTTTTTGAGGGCCATAATACCATTCCGCAAAACGCAAACTCCCGTTTTTTTCCTGTAACAACATATCGTACCGAAAAATATCCGAAGAATTTGAATATTGAAGATTTAAAACAAATTCATTTTTTGCGTCAATTTGATAGAGCCATTTTTGGAAAACATCCACTTGTTTGTATCCCGTATTTTTTTGTACTGTAGGATCGGGATTTACTACAGGATTTGGATTGTATTCGGTTCGCGTATTGGTTGAATAAAAAGGGGTAAGTCCCCAGTCTTCAAAACCGTGTGGCCTGTATTTCCCAATTCTAATATCTCCAAAATCAGAATAACTAACGTTGGTTAGCGATCCCCATTTTTTAAAACTAACTTCTGCAGTAAGGGAATTGATAAAACTATTTCTAGCAGAAGAAAAATCACTAGAAAGCGAGGTGGTGATTTTTTGATCTGAATTTAAACGGGGACTTTTGGTATAGTAATGAACAACCCCTCCCAGAGCATCAGATCCATAACCCACAGATGAGGATCCATATACTATTTCAACTCGTTCAATGATATTGGGATTGACAGTTATCGCATTTTGCAGGTGACCGCTTCGGTAAATGGCATTGTTCATTCGAACGCCATCAACCACCAAAAGAATTCGGTTGGCTTCAAACCCACGAATGACGGGACTACCTCCACCCCCTTGAGATTCTTGAATGCGTATTCCGGGGCTTAAACTTACTAGATCAGCGCCTGTGGTAGGGCGTTGTAATTCAATTTCTTGTTTACTGATCACGGCTACTTTTTCTGCAATTTGTTTTCTTGAGGTGGGGTTTCTTGCAACAGAAAGTATAACTTCTTCCAAAGATTGTTCTTCAGGAATTAAGGGGAGAATCAATTTCGTGTCTATTCCCCACTTTTCAGGAGACAACACCTGAGACACATAACCATAAAATTGAATGTTTACGTTGTCTTCACGTGAAAAATCACTCAAGCTAGCCGCTCCGAAAGTATCGGTCAATATTGATTTTGTTTTTTGGGTATTGTATAAGGCTACACCTTCTATAGGATCTCCAGTATTAGCATCAATCACTTTAATCTCCTGACTCCAAAATAGGGCTGGAGTAAGCGTAAAGATCAACAAACTAAGAAGTGCTAAAGACCTCATGTAATACTTTTAGGGATTTCGGTGATTTAAATTGCTGCAAATGTAATTCGAAATAAGTGATTGCGTGTTGGAGGAGTTTTGATTTTTCTTCTTTATCCAAGTTTAATTTAGTCTGGTCATCAAACTTCATGCCTAACAACGTTCCCCAATACATTTTATTTTCACCTTCAATACTAACTTTAGTTTTCACATGACTCATACATCCTGAAGCCAAATCGAAAAAGGGAAAATGTGAATTTTCAAGATTTGGATAAAACCCGATGTGTTGCGTAAGGTCAAGCATAAATTTGATGTGAAAAAGATCCACTTTTTCTATAGCATCCAACCAAAGCAACCGACTTTTAAAAAACCGATATAAACCCGAATTTTCATGAGGCTCTTCTCGAACCACCTGTTGAATGACTTCAGCCAAGAAAAACAAGACTGCCTTTTTTTTCATGTCAAAAGGAAGACTTTGATAGGCGTATTCCAATTTAACTTCTTTTATAAAGCCCAACTTATTTTCTTGATTTTGTGGGGCTTGAATCTCGAGTAAGGTTAATGGTTCGAAATAGGATTTGGATATTTTTTGATTTTTTTTTGAGGTTAAAATCCCTTTTAGCATATAAGATTGAAGCCCGAATTCAAGTGTAAAACAGTTGACAATTAGACTAGAATCCCCATACTTGACCGTTCCAATTGTTAGGGCATGAAGGATTTGAATCACAAAATCAATTTTAAACTACCCCTTGTGCTAACATAGCGTCAGCAACCTTTACAAAACCTGCAATGTTAGCCCCCTTAACGTAATTGATATGGTCTTTTTCTTGACCGTAATCGAGACAGGATTTGTGAATGTCTTTCATGATAGAATGTAAACGTTGGTCTACCTCTTCGCGCGTCCAACTGTAGCGAAGTGAATTTTGAGCCATTTCCAGACCTGATACAGCAACCCCCCCTGCATTGGAGGCTTTTCCAGGAGCGTACAGTATTTTATGATGAGAAAACACATGAATAGCTTCTGGTGTACAGGGCATGTTAGCTCCCTCGCCAATACAGCTACATCCATTTTTAACAAGTGTTTTGGCGTCCTTTTCTTGAAGCTCATTTTGTGTCGCACATGGAAGCGCAACATCACAAGGAACTTCCCATGGGGTTTTTCCAGCATGAAAAGAGGCCTTAGGATAACGTTCTACATATTCGCTTATTCTGCCGCGCTTTACATTTTTAATGTTCATAATGAAAGCCAATTTTTCTGCGTCAATACCCTCATTATCAACAACATAACCTGAAGAATCGGACAGTGTGATAACTTTTGCACCGAGTTGAATGCATTTTTCTGCGGCATATTGGGCTACATTTCCCGAACCCGAAATCACTACTTTTTTTTCTTCAATGCTTTGGCCTTTATGAGAAAGCATTTGTTGCGTAAAGTAAACAACCCCATAGCCTGTAGCTTCAGGGCGAATTAATGAGCCTCCCCAACTCACCCCTTTTCCGGTTAATACCCCGGTAAATTCATTTTTTAAACGCTTGTATTGACCAAATAAATAACCGATCTCTCGACTACCTACCCCAATATCACCCGCAGGGATATCGCGATTGGGTCCAATATGACGAAACAGTTCCGTCATAAAACTTTGGCAAAAACGCATTACTTCGGTATCTGATTTCCCTTTGGGATCAAAATCAGAGCCTCCCTTTCCACCACCCATTGGAAGTGTAGTTAAGCTGTTTTTAAAAATTTGCTCGAAGGCTAAAAATTTCAAAACACTTAAATTAACACTCGGGTGAAATCGAAGCCCTCCTTTGTACGGACCGATTGCAGAATTCATTTCAATTCGATACCCCCTATTGACCTGAATTTCTTCCTTATCGTCAATCCAGGCGACCCGAAAAGAGACCACGCGCTCGGGTTCAACTATTCGCAATAAAATATTTTGACCATAGTAAATATCATGTTGAACAATGTAGGGAAGTACGGTTTCGGCCACTTCAGTTACGGCTTGCATGAATTCTGGTTCATTTTGATTTTTCGCGTTGACTTCCGCTAAAAATTGACGAATTATCTTATCCATGGGAATCGGAATTATACATTCGAAGATACCTTAATTATTTTGAAAATGGAATCCTTAAAATAGAAATTCAATGAGTGATTCTACCTTTGAAAAAGAATGAATTTGGATTCCTTTTGTGGTCTTTGCTAATTTAGAATAGGTAGATATTGCAATGCCTTTAAGGCCTAGTTTTTCAGCTTCTTGAATGCGGAGATCCGCTTTGGCAATGGGTCGAATTTCTCCCGATAGACCTATCTCAGCAGCAAAACAAAAATCTTTGCTCACTGGGATATCATGATAACTAGAGAGCAAAGCGGCTACAACGGCAAGATCAAGGGCGGGGTCTTCAATTCGCAATCCTCCTGCAATATTGACAAAAACATCTTTACTGCCCAAAGCAAAACCGGCTCTTTTTTCGAGCACTGCTAATAGCATATTAAGACGTTTACTATTGTAGCCCGTACAACTGCGTTGAGGTGTTCCGTAAACTGCACTACTCACAAGGGCTTGAACTTCAATCATCATGGGACGCAGGCCTTCAACGGTAGCCGCTATGGCGTGACCACTTAACGTTTCTTCTTTGTTTGTTAACAGTACTTCACTTGGATTTTGTACCGGGCGAAGTCCCTCGGTAAGCATTTCATAAATCCCGATTTCAGAGGTGGAACCAAAGCGGTTTTTTTGTGCGCGCAATAGGCGATAGACGTGATTTCGATCACCTTCAAATTGAAGAACGGTATCCACCATATGTTCTAAAATTTTTGGACCGGCAATTGCCCCTTCTTTGGTAATATGACCTACAAGTAAAACGGGAGTATGCGTGGCTTTAGCAAATTGAATTAATTCGGCCGCAGTTGTCCGAATTTGAGAAACACTTCCTGCGCCACTTTCGATCATTGGACTGTATAACGTTTGAATGGAATCAATGATCACCAAATTCGGATTAAGACGATTAATTTCTTGAAATATTTTTTGAGTATCCGTTTGGCTTAACACATAACAATTTGTGCCTTGAAGATTCATTCTTTCTGAACGGAGTTTTATTTGCTGTTGGCTTTCTTCACCAGAAATATAGAGTACTTTTTGTTGGGTTTGTAAGGAAAGCTGTAAGAGTAAGGTTGATTTTCCAATTCCCGGCTCTCCTCCCAATAATACAACAGATCCAGGAACTAAACCTCCTCCTAATACCCGATCTAACTCAGGGTCAACTGTAGAAATACGAGGGATGGAATCGACATCAATATCTTCAATTTTTATGGGTTGAGAAGTAAGGGAAGAAGCCGTAGTTTGCCATTCTTTTGAAGCTTCTTTTTGGATGCGTTCTTCAACAAGGGTATTCCACTCTTTACATGAATTACATTGTCCCTGCCACTGAGCATGCTCTGTTCCACAACTTTGACAAAAAAAAGCCTTCTTGACTTTAGCCATTAGGTTCGGGTTTCAATCGCTGATTTATTAAAGGTAGAATAAAAAAGGAAAGACTTCCAAAGAGAATTACAATAGCTGTTTGGGCAGACCACATAATCCATCCGAAGGCCAATCCAGATTCATTAGAAATTCCATATGCCGAGAGAACAAGAGCCACTGAAAAGGGGTATATTCCAACGCCACCATTTGTTGCTGAAATTGTCAATCCGCCAATTACAAAGGCGGGTAACATTGCTATTGCTGTTAACGATTTGGTTTCGGGAACGGTCCATTTTATTACATAAAACATGGCGAAATACATAAACCAAATAAATAGTGTATGGAAAAGAAAGGCCCCTTTGTTTTTTATGTTTTTTAAGCTGTATATCCCTTCCATGAGCCCAGCAATAAATTGTTTTATTTTGATTAGTAGGGGGTGGGTTCCTCTTTTGTAAGGCCCGCGCAAGAGAAAGAAAACGATAAGAAGAACGGTTCCAATTAGAATTAGCTTTGAAAACGAAAAGTTGTTTTGCTCCAACACATTCCAAATTAAATCAAATTGTAGCCCTAAAGCCAAAAGAATAAAAATTATAAGCATGACCAAATCAACAATACGCTCTGCTATAATGGTTCCAAACCCCTTTTCAAAAGGGATTTTCTCATAGGTACTTATTGTAGTGGCCCGAAGAAATTCACCAGACCGGGGAATACCTAAATTTGAAATATAGGCAATTAAAACGGCCAAGATTGAATTGATAAAACGGGCATGATAACCGAGTGGATGTAAAAGGAAATTCCAACGGTAAGCTCTAGACAAATGACTTAAAACACCAAATAGACCCGATAAAATCACGAATTTTAAATCGGTTTTTTTCATGTATCCTAGAATGATATTTTGTTCTTCTGCCGTTGTGTTTTTAAGGGTAAGGAAAATAAAAAACACACCAATGCCTAAAGGGAGAGTGGTTTTTAAGATGTTTTTAAGGGACCCCAACGTTATGTAATTAGGTTAGTGTTTTCATCAGGGAAAACAATTGCAGGTTTAAAATTACGGGCCGCCTCAGGCTCCATATGAGCATAACTGATTATAATGATAATATCATCCTTTTGTACTTTGCGCGCCGCAGGTCCATTTAGGGTTACCTCACCAGATCCTTCAATTCCTTCAATTACATAGGTTTCAAGGCGCTCTCCATTGTTCACGTTGACCACTTGTACTTTTTCACCTACGATTAAGTTTGAAGCCTCAATAAGTTTTTTGTCAAGGGTAATACTTCCTATATAGTTTAGGTCAGCGTTGGTGACCCGAACCCGATGAATTTTCGATTTTACTACTTCGATAAGCATGGCCGCAAAGGTATTATTTTCTATGGAATTCTACGGTGTCAATTAGCCGGGTAGCGCCCGCGTAAACTGCAACAAAAATTCGGTAGCTTTTAGAGGGGAAAAGCTGATCTACAGGCTCTAAGGTTTTAGGATCCGCGACAGCAAAATAGTCAATTGTAAAATTAGCCACGGCCTCAATTTGTTCAAAAAAATGCGCAGTCATTTCTTGTACATTCCACTGGTTTCTTTTTTCAATGATCGTTTGAAGCGTTTGGTATAGCTTAGGCGCTGCCTCACGTTGTACGGTAGTCAATAACACATTTCTAGAGCTTAAGGCCAACCCATCTTCAGCACGAAGTATAGGACACGATATAATCTCCACTTCTAAAGCCAAAAGGGTAACTAAAGCTTTTATGACTTGAACTTGCTGAAAATCTTTTTCTCCAAAATAGGCTTTTGTAGGGGAAATCTTAGAAAAAAGAGACTCGATAACTGTGGCAACTCCATCAAAATGTCCGGGCCTGTAGGCACCTTCTAAATATTGAGTTAACGTGCCAAAAGCATACGATTTGGCTTGAATCCCGGCGGGATAAAGGTCTTCATCTGTTGGGGCATACACCACTGCCTTACTAGAATAGGGCGCCAAGGTTTTAAGGTCTTCTTCTATATTTCGCGGATAGCGCTCAAGGTCTTCCAAACGGTTAAATTGAGTGGGATTAACATAAATACTAACTACAACATGTGAGTTTTCTTTCATGGCGCGTTCCACAAGGGAAAGGTGCCCTTGGTGCAGGGCTCCCATAGTGGGAACCAAACCTAAGGATGTAAAAGGGGGATGCAATGCCGCTAAAAGTTCTTTAGCGGAAGAAAAAACCAACATTTAGCAAAGGTTTAACGTTGCTAAAGTAGCTAGATTTTGAGTAAATAAGCATATTTTTTGTACTTTTGCAGAACTTTTCTCTTGGGAAAAATTAGCATATGAAAGACAAGCGCATTTTAATCATTTCTTCTGAGGTTGTTCCCTACCTTCCTCAAACAGAACAAGCGGTTAATTCATTCCAAATACCTAAAACAATTAATGATCATGGTGGGCAAACCAGAATATTCATGCCACGCTACGGATTAATTAATGAAAGACGGCATCAATTACATGAAGTAATTCGGTTGTCTGGGATGAATTTAGTGATAAATGATATGGATACTCCTTTGATTATAAAGGTGGCTTCCATTCCTAAAGAACGCATG
This sequence comes from Flavobacteriia bacterium, assembly GCA_010031465.1. Lineage (GTDB taxonomy): Bacteria > Bacteroidota > Bacteroidia > Flavobacteriales > Flavobacteriaceae > MS024-2A. The sequence goes on along the minus strand of RGZR01000029.1, from coordinate 10,377 downwards.
CAAGTTTATTTTATAGATAACGAAGAATTTTTCAAACGGAGAGCGTTATTACACGATAAAAATAAAAAGTGCTTCAGTGACAATGACGAGCGCATGATATTTTTTACAAAGGGCGTAATCGAAACGGTCAAAAAATTAAATTGGTCACCTGATATAATTCATCTTCACGGTTGGTTTACTGCATTATTTCCACTCTATCTAAAAACGTATTATGCTGATGAGCCCTTGTTTGCTGAAAGCAAAATAGTAACCTCTTTGTATGCTCCTGATTTTGAGGGTATTTTTTCAGAAAAATTTGAAGAAAAAGTAGCCTTTGACAATATCAAACCCAACATGACAGCTCCCTTGCGAAAAGCAACCTATGAAGCCTTGGCAGAAATTGCTATAAAACACTCTCACGGTGTGATTGTATCTTCAGAAGAGATGCCTAAATCTGTTCTTGAACTCGTAGAGAAAAGTAAAAAACCCCACTTGGATTTTGCAGCGTCTAAAGACGAGCAAGTCTACATGAATTTTTATACTAAAAAGATTTAACCTCACAGCATTTCATGCGTTTTTCATCTCTATTTGTAGTCGTTATAAGTTTGGCCCTTATCAGTGTCAGTTGTAACAATGAATTTTATCCTGTAGGCGATGTAATGCTTTCGGATTTAACCCTTTTCACCAAAAAGGAAGTAGCCCCGGCATTTACATTTCAAGAAAAATTAGAAAAAGTGCAAACCAATGGACTTCCTTTAGTTCAATTGGGAACAATAAATCACCCTTTTTTTGGAAAAGCTGAAGCCAGTTTTGCAACCCAACTTTCCATTGGGAATACGCCCTTTTTTGGAGATCATAGACAGCGTTTTGAAGAGGGAGAAAATCAGAATGACGTCAATCTAATTCCTGAAAACGAAAAAGTTACTTCTGTGGTTTTGGAAATCCCTTTTTTCTATAACCAAAACGATGCCGATAATGATGGTGTTATTGATTCACTTGATGCTGACCCTCAAGACCCTCAAAGTAATTCTGATAGCGACGAACTCACCGACTTAGTTGAATTCCAATCGGGCCTAAACCCTTTAAGTCCTGACAGTGATGGAGACGGAATTTTAGATCACAACGACGACGATAATTCCGGTTATGACGCAGACAATAAAGAGTATGATATCGATTCATTATACGGTAATCGAAACGCCAGTTTTGATTTAAAAATTTATGAGTTAACCTATTTTCTTAACGCATTAGATCCCGCAACAAATTTTGAAACAACCCAAGCCTATTATTCTTCTCGAGATTTTTATGAGGAAGGGTTTGTTGGAGAACAGTTGTCAGACGAGAGAATTACCTTAAATTTTGAGGAACTCCGCTTCAACTTCAAAGAGGACGATCCTGAAACTGCCGATGTTGATGAAACAACCCAAATAGAAACGCGTTTGTCTCCCCGAATACGCGTGCCACTAAATACAGATTTTTTCCAAAAAAATGTAATCGATCTTGAAGATGAGGAAGTCCTTCAAAATGATGCTGCATTTAGGGAAATGCTCAAAGGGATTGTCATTCGAGCTGAAAACTTTTCAGATGACCTTTACATGTTATTGGATATAAACAATGCGAACATTACCGTGTTTTACGAATACGATAATTATGATACCAATGGAACATTAGAAGATACTTCAGATGACAGCATAATTAAATCAGAGAAAGAATTTGAAATCTCTTTGAATGGGATTCGTGTAAACACCCTTAAAAACTCATTGTTTGACGCAGCTATTGAGCAGCGTATTGAAGCATCTAAGGGCAATGTGCCAACAGATCGACTGTACATTCAAAGCGGGAATTTATATGGAAAAATAAGATTGTTTTCAAGTGAAAATCAAGACGAAAACACATTAATTAACAACTTAAGAACTAAAAATTGGTTGTTAAACGAAGCCAACTTATCCTTTTATATCGACCAAAATTCAATTTTCCCTCAAGAATTAATGGCACTTCGTTTATACCTCTACAAATACGATACGGGACAAGCTTTGTTAGATTATCAAAACGACGGTTCGGTATCCGATTTTGGTGTGAATTCGAATAAAACAATATTTGGAGGTGCTTTAGAGTATGATGATGCTGGAAAGCCCTTTCGGTATAAATTCAATTTGACTTCACATATTTCTAACATCATTCGCAATGATTCATTAAATGTGGATTTAGGTCTTGTTGTTACTGCTAACATTAATGATGCTAGTTTGGTCAAAGGAGTTAACCCTACTTTAACTAAAGATATTTTATATCCTTTATCCGCAACCCTAAATCCGTTAGGCACCCTTTTAATAGGGTCCCACCCTGAAGCTACTTTAGAAGATAAAAAAGTAAAATTAGAGCTTATCTATTCTGATTTTTAGCGAAACCAGAGCCATAGGGTATATCCGATTAAAACGGTTGCCAATCCAACAATACCTTGAAGTAAAGTGCCTATTGTATGAGATCGATAAGCTGTTTTTACATCCAATCCCCCCATTTGAGTAACAATCCAAAAATAGGAATCGTTGGCATGAGAAACCGTCATCGATCCCACTCCTATAGCTAGAATTGCCCAAACTTTACCCATTTCACTATCCAATCCAAATAAGGGTAAAAGCGGATATAAGATAGACGATGCGGTAATCATTGCTACTGTAGATGAGCCTTGAGCGGTTTTTAATAATGCAGCAATGAGAAAAGGAATACAGAGTCCCCACCCGTCAAAGCTTGAAAACCCTTGAGCATATTCCCCTAAGGGAACGGTACTTAAAATACTGCCTAATGCACCCCCCATTCCCGTAATGAGCAAAATGGATGCTGCTTGCTGTATTCCTTTGGATATGGATTCGTTAATAAAAGCTCTTTTGTTTTTTGGACTACCTAGAAATGACAACACCATTCCTATTGCTAGCGCCATTGTGGGGGTGGTTAGCCACCTCACAAATTTTAAAAAAGCAAATGTTTCAGGATATAAATCAATTATAGTCCCAAAGCACATCAAAAGAATAGGAACTAAAATTGGCGCAAGGGCAATTCTGAATTTAGGCAAGGCTGTATCTATTGAGAATTCCGTTTCTGCTGGAGTCTCTATTACTCTATGAATATTCTTTTTAGCTAAATAGTGGCCATAAGCAGCCCCTACCAAAACAAGCACAAGAGCAACCAAGGCTCCCATTCCAATTAGTAAAGCTAAATTGGCTAAATGTAAATTTGAAGCAGCTGCCAGCGGGCCTGGTGTTGGGGGAACCAACACATGGGGAGCAAATAATCCTGTAGAAAGTGCAACCGTAAGTCCAATAAGTGGGGTTTTGGTTTTTTTAGCTAAAGTTTTGTTGAGTTGAGAGAGAATAACAAATGCGGCATCGCAAAACACAGGGATAGAAATAAGATATCCCATCAAACTTACAGCATACGGCAAGGGCAATCGTTTTACGTAAAGTAGGATGCCATTAGCAATCGCCAAAGTTGCCTTTGATTTTTCAAGAGCTACACCAATAATTGTTCCAAATAAAATCAATAATCCGATATTTTGAATCAGATTTCCAAACCCTTTTTGAAGCAACAAAAGACTCTCCATTGCGGGGATACCCAATAAAAAAGCCAATGCTAATGCTGCTGAAAAAAGCACCAAGAAGGGATGTAATTTAAAAAGGGAAGTTCCTACTACTATCCAAACAATTGCAAGGGCAATGCTAAAAAGGGCTTCTATCATTTTAAAGGGATTTATAATTCGGTAATACTTCTGCTAGCTTTAAAGATAAGAAATGGCGGGCTTCACGCATTGCTTTATCCTTTGTCGTTCCTTTTGGTGTGATTGTAAACACACTGAGATGAGGGAGTTCTGGAACAGCCTCCATTTCTGATTTTCCAGTAAAGAGAAGAACTGGCGTTTTTTGCTTTAACGCTTTTTTAGCTACTTGAATGGGGAGTTTTCCAAATTGACTTTGAAAATCAAACTGTCCTTCACCAGTTAAAATTAAATCGGAAGAATGGATGTGATTGTCTAATTGAATCGCCTCTGACAATAGCTCAAAACCAGGGGTGAGTTGAGCGTTTAAAAGGCCGTGTAAGCCAGCACTCACTCCACCAGAAGCACCTCCCCCAAGGGTATTTTTGATATTTTTTTGATATTGAGATAACAGAATCTGGGCAACGTGTTGCCCTGCTTTTTCTAATTGGTTTATTTCAGTAGCACTTGCCCCTTTTTGCCTAGCATAAACAAAAGCTGCTCCCGATTCTCCCAATAGTGGGTTTTGGACATCACAAGCCACGATCCATTGTGCCTTTTTTGCTCTAGAATCAAGAGTATCCATCACTATAGAATGAATGTGATGTAATGTGCCTCCTGTTATTTTGATTTCTTTTCCGTGTTGATCGAAAAATCCAACTCCAAGGGCCTGAAGCAAACCGAATCCTAAATCATGCGTAGCACTTCCTCCAATTCCAAGATAGAGGGTGGTGCACCCTTTGTCAAGCGCAGCTTTTATCATCACCCCCGTGCCATAAGTTGAGGTTTTTAAGGGGCTTCGTTCCGCTGTTGAAAGTTGAGCTAAGCCTGCTGTTTGAGACAATTCAACCCAAGCGGATGGGTGCTCTTTAAATAGAAAAAAGGGAGCTTCTACGGTTCTGTGAATTGCGTCGAAGGTTGAACAATACACGCGTTTCCCAGCTACATGATTTTCTAAAACTTCCAAGGCTCCTTCCCCTCCGTCTGAAAAGGGAATTGAAATCACTTCACTATTGGGAAAAAATTGGCGTACTTCTTTTTCCATTACTTCGCAAACAGCAGATGCAGATAAGCTGCCTTTAAAGGAATCAGGAAGTATGAGAATTTTCAAAGGGTAGATTTCACAGTTCCAATTTACAAAATAAAGAATTGAAATAGAGGGACGCTTTTAAAGCTTAGAAGCAATATGGGTAATCGCAATTGGGGCATGCTCTCTGGAGTTTTCGATAAACCATTTGTTGGTTTTATAGCCCCCACAAACCACGCCAGCCAAATACACTCCTTCAACATTAGACTCCATTGAGTCGGCATTGTAAACGGGGGTTTTAAATTCATCGTTGTGGAATTGCACACCTAGTGACTCTAGTAATTCAAAATTAGGTTCATAACCTGTCATGGCTAAAACAAAGTCGTTTGGAAGTTCATGCATACTTTTTTTATCCCTAAAGAAAACATGTGTAGGAGTAATTTTTGTGATTTCTGCCTCAAAAAAAGCGCGTATGCTTCCCTCTTCTATTCGGTTAAGAATATCGGGGCGCGCCCAGTATTTTACATTGTCTCCAATGGTTTTTTCGCGAATGATCATGGTCACCTTTTTTGCCCCTTTTCTATAGGTTTCTAAGGCAACATCTACAGCCGAGTTTGCGGAACCTACAACGGCAATTTCCATTCCAAAATAGGGATGAGGTTCGCTGTAATAGTGTTTTACTTTCGGCAATTCTTCCCCGGGTACATTTAAAAGAAAGGGGCGGTCATAGAATCCCGTAGCTATTACAATATTTTTAGCCGAATACCTGCTTTTAGAAGTGCTTACCTTAAAGAATGATTTGTGTTGATCTATTGTTGTGATTTCTTCATATAGTTTTACATTTAATTTCCATGACGAAGCCACTCTACGGTAATACTCAAGTGCCTCTGATCGTGTGGGTTTGGCGTTATGAGAGATGAAGGGGACATTTCCAATTTCTAATTTATCAGAAGTAGAGAAAAATGTCATGTTGAGTGGATAATTATACAAGGAGTTTACAAGCGTCCCCTTATCGAGAATAAGATAACGGGCCTTCTTTTTTTCAGCTTCAATTCCACAGGCCAAACCTATGGGTCCGGCTCCTATAATGATAACGTCTAACATAGTAGCGAAGGTACAAATAACAAAGAAAATTCATTATGTATAAGAAAAACAAATGGATTTATAATTTAATATTCAAAAAAACTATATAAAGCGCTAAACGATATATAAAAAGACGTGTTATTTTAATATAAATAGGAAAAACAAATTATAATTAAGATGACAATAGTTTTTCTCTATAAAATAAAGTAACAATTGATAGCCCTATATAAAATAGAGCCAATTGCGGTGAAAAAAGTAGGGAGAGCACAACCCCAGAAAGCAACCACCAAATTGGGAAAAAGAAGGCCCCAAGGGCATATTTCATGGAGCTAATGAAAACAATATCTTCAAATTTATTGATAATCCAACGGCTAATGAGTAAAGGCACAAAAGAGGGGATAAACAAAAGAAAAGCCAAAAATTTAGTAAGGAAGGAAGGGGGCTTTCTTTTGGGCATTTTTTCCCAATCATTTTGAAGTGTTTCTTTTAAAGTAAAAAAATCTTTTCGAGTAGTTACGCTGTTAATTCGTTCTTTTTTGGCCATATAATGCGCATCATTTTCAGGTAACCACATGCATGCTGTCATTTGATTTTGTAATTCCTCTCTTAGGATGTTGATGTTTTCTGCGTCAGAAAGATCGGGTTGTATCAATGACCCAACCTCAATAGGATTTCCAAAAACCAGATGCAGGGTACATCGCGGTTGCTGATGATGCCCGTAGTTTATGCCAACAGGCTGAAGGTATATTTTACGAAGAGGGTGGTTTTTTTGGGCAAGAAACGCTAACCGGCTACTTCCTTTTGATAGGCGCTGTAAAAAATACTCATTGTGATGCCCTCCTTCTGAAAACATCATTACATTTTTTCCTTCTCCAAGGAGGTCATAGCACTGTTCAAAAATGGCATCATTCTTTTTTAGGTTTCCATATCCATTTCGGATACGGTACACAGGTAGCATTTGAAAGGCATCTAAGAACCATTGAAGAGGCCCTCCAAACACATCGCTGCGTGTTAATGAAGTTACTTTTCCGGGTGTTATTGATCCGATTAAAAGTGGGTCTAGAAATGCACCCTGATGGTTAGGAGAATATAAAATTCCTCCATCAGAGGGTAGGTTTTTCATGCCATATACTTTTACAGAACGAAAATAAATGTGGTTGTAAAAACGCAATACATATTTTAATCCGAAGTATACTAATGTTTTCAATTTCTTAAAATCCTAATAGTTTCGAAAATAAGATTTCTGTCAATGGAAACCTATAAAATCATTTTTTTCTTTTTCTAACAAGTATTAACCCGAATACGATTTCAAAAAAGAAAAAGTCGGAGAATTCGATTTTTGAGTTAAAAATCAAAATTTGTACTAACTTAGATGAAATTTCATTGAGTTATTATTAGCTCAAACCTTGTAAAACCCCAAAATCCTACTCTACAATTTACCTAATTATCGAAGTGGTATAAACGTAAACAAATGAATATGAAAACAAAAAATGCAATGAAACAAAGTCTGATCGCACTCTTTTTACTTTTCTCAACTTGGGCTGCTGCACAGACTACAATTTCAGGTTCTGTTGTAGATTCTGAAACTCAAGAAGGACTTCCAGGAGCCAATATTATTGTTGTGGGATCAAATACTGGAACGGCTGCTGATTTTGATGGAAATTTTTCACTCACAACAACGGCACAACTTCCCTTCCAGTTAGAAGTAAGTTCAGTTGGTTTTGGATCTAAAATTATTGAAGTTACCAGTGCAGATCAAACCATTCAAGTGGCCTTATCTTTTGGTCAAAACCTTCAAGAGGTTGTCATATCAGCTTCAAGAAGATCTGAAAAGGTACAAGATGCACCTGCTTCAGTGTCGATTATAACGTCTAGAGAAATTAGAAACTCTGCGAATGTAACAGATCCTGTAAGAAATCTTGTTAACATTCCTGGGGTACAGGTTCAGCAACAATCTGCTAACTCCCTCAATTTTGAGATGAGAGCAGGGTCAGGTGTGTTTGGAACGTCTGCTTTCCCCATACTTGATTATAGGTATTTAGTAACACCTTCAGCAGGTGTATTTTTAAGTTACCAAACAGGACTCTCTAACATTGATATTGAACGAGTTGAAGTGGTCCGTGGGGCAGCCTCAGCACTTTATGGTCCTGGAGTAACCTCAGGAGTAGTTCACTTTTTAAGTAAAAAACCAATAGATTATCCCGGAACTACTGTAGAAATGTACGGGGGTAACCTTTCTTCCTTTGGAGGCGCTTTGCGTCATGCTGCTCGGAATGAAAACAAAACCTTTGGGTATAAAATTAATGCCCGATATAATCGAGGGAATGACTTTACGTTAGATCCAGTAGAAGATGCGGCATTTATTTCGACATTTCAAAATTCAGTCCGTCAACCTGCCATAAAAAACAAAATTGTAGATGCAACACAACAGGGAGCTACATTACTCAACGCATCAGAAATGGATACGGATGGTGATGGAAACCCGATGTCGTCAGAATATAAGAACTTTGCTGTCAATGCTCATTTAGAATTTCGTCCTAATGACAATACATCTGGGGTAATCGCTGGAGGTGTAAATAATGGAAGTGGACTGTTTTTTAATTCTCAAGGGGTAGGCTTTACTCAAGGAAGTGACTATTGGGCTCAAGCCCGTTTACAAAAAGGGGGTCTATTTGCCCAAGCGTATTATAATTATAATGACGGAGGTAGTGAAGACAACCCTACCTTTTTATATGCCTCGGGTTTCCGACAAGTGGCTAAAAGAGCCTCACTAGAAGCGCAATTACAATATAATTTTGATACGCCTAATTTTCTAGATTCTAATTTCACAGTGGGTACGGATTATCGTAATACGTCCTCTGATTCAGAATACACCCTTTATGGTCGAAATGATGATGATGATCCTTATGTGATTACAGGAGTATATGGACAAGGAACATCAAGACTTGGTGAAAAAATAGACTTGACTTATGCCTTACGCTATGACAAATTCAATTTTATTGATAAGGGAGCTATTGCACCGAGAATAGCAATGGTAATCAAGGCAAGTCCTAAAAGTTCATTCCGTTTATCATATAACGTAGCTACTACAGGTCCTTCGGCATTAGAGACTTATATTGATTTTCCCGTACGTACACTAGCCCCAGGAGTATTGGATATTTGGTTAGCAGGACAGATTGACCCTCAGAATTTTTCACCTGGGGCTGGGATCGAAATTACAGGGATGAATGGTTTCACACTTCCTTACGGAACACCAGGCTTACCGCTTGCAATACCTTATGGTGCTGTAGCAGCCCCTACTTTACAAGGCTTAATTGCAGGGTTAAATGCATCACCACAAACCGCAGGGTTAATCCCTTACGTTCAAAACTTCTTTAACGGTTATGCAGGTCCTAAAGGTCTTACCGGGTCATTAACACCTTATAATTTATTCAACCAACAACCCATGACGTCACTTACCAATACAGGATCTGCTGAGATCGGCACCCTATCCTCATGGGAATTAGGATATAAAGGTATGTTAGGAGATAAATGGTCTTTAGGGGTTGATTTATATACCTACGAACGAAAAGGATTTACACAGTTTACGGCTATTGGACCCACGTATGCACTCGGGGGAATAAACCAAATTGCTGGGGATTTAGCTACAGCAGTTTCTACTGATTTCGCTGCAGATCCTATTATCCAAGCTGTTATTGCAGCAGGAACAACTGCAGCAGTTAATGCACAAGTTCAAGCTGGAGTAGAGGCTCAATATACAGCAAATGGAATTCCACAAGCCATTTGGGCCACTGGTGCGCCCGCAAATGCCTTATTTCCTGGATCACCTGCTATTCCTTCTGTAGCTGATGCCACAGCGGCTACTGCAGCAGGAATTATTCCTGGCGCAATTGCGGCAGCTACCCAACAATTGGTTGGTGGAGTAGCTCAAGCGTTTACCCAGGGGGGCGCAGGGTATGTAGCTGCAGTTACACCCATTGCCTCTGTATTTGGAACGGTTGAATCAGACCGTGTTCCACAAGGCGATGGTATTACTCACATTCCCGCAGGATATCGCCGATATGGAAATGCAACCAGAAGTCACTGGGGATCTGACATATCTCTACGCTACCTGGCTTCTGAAAATTGGACTTGGTGGGGGAATGCCTCTTGGTTAAGTCAAAATGAATGGATTCCTGGAGAAGAGAATGATGATGATTTGCCTTTCTCTTCATATTTGAATGCCCCCCTATTTAAATACCGCTTAGGGGTTAATTACAATGCTGATTCTGGATTCCGATCTTCATTAGCATTCCAGCATGATAATGCCTTTGAATCGGATCAAGGATTTTTTGCAGGAACCGTTCAAAAGAAAAATTTGTTTGATTTAAACCTTGGCTATCAATTTAATGATGGTTTTGGATTGGATTTATCTGCAACGAACCTTTTTAATCAAAAATACCGTGCTTTCCCAAGTATGCCAGTTATTGGAAGACGGGTATTGTTAAAAGCCACTATTGATCTGTAACGATGAATTAGAAGAAAGAAAAGGGCTCAATTGAGCCCT
>RGZR01000028.1 GCA_010031465.1 Flavobacteriia bacterium | reverse complement strand
GATGACCATTCTGTGCACATCGACGGGATTGATAAAATTCTATTAAAATCCTTAATGCAAGATGCGCGAAGGCCTATATTGTCACTTGCTAAAGCTACGGGTATTTCTGGAGCTGCCGTTCACCAACGCCTAAAAAAATTAGAAAAAGCAGAAGTCATATCAGGCTCACAAATTAATTTAAATCCTAAAATATTAGGGTATAAAACACTTGCTTTTGTGGGCATTTATTTGGATAAAGCCATGCGAAATCCTGAGGCCGTGCTTCAGTTGGAGCGAATAGATGAAGTGATTGAATGTCATTATACCACTGGAAACTGGAGCTTATTGGTAAAATTACGTTGCCGAGACAATGAACACCTAATGGATGTTTTGAATACGAAAATTCAATCTATAGAGGGCGTGTCACGAACAGAGACATTTATCTCTTTACAACAACAACTCTCCCGACAAATTCAATTGTAGTTAATCTCTTCTACCTCCAAAAACTTGCAAAGCAAAATAGACCAAGGTAGCTAACGAACCCAGTGCAGCAACTACATAAGTACGCGCAGCCCATTTTAAGGCGTCTTGAGCCCCGTCATACTCTTCTCGAGATACCATGTTTTTTCTTTGCAGCCATGCTAAGGCTCGGTTACTCGCATCGTATTCTACAGGAAGAGTTATAAAGCTAAATAGGGTGCCTACTGCAAATAATCCCACGCCCAAAACGGCAATGGTATACCCAATGGGTACAATTTGCATCAGAACTAACCCACCAATAATGGCAAACATAGAAAGGTTAGAGGCTACCCCAACCATAGGAACTAATGTAGACCGCATTTTCAGCCACTCATATCCATTGGCATGTTGAACGGCATGTCCACATTCGTGAGCAGCAACGGCTGCCGCTGCAGCATTTCGCTCATGGTACACCACCTCACTTAAATTTACTGTTTTGGTTTTTGGATTGTAATGATCTGTTAATTTACCTTGGACAGAAACAACCTTAACATCATGAATGCCATGATCATTAAGCATTTTTTCAGCAATTTCTTTTCCCGACATTCCGTTTCGTAATGTCTTTTGAGAATATTGTTTAAACTTTCGCTTTAAGGTATTGCTCACCAGCATACTGGCGAGAGAAATTCCGATGATAAGTAGGTAGTACGTTCCCATTGTAATTTTTTTTCAAAGGTATTAGAATTCCAAATGTATTACTACGGCTTGAGTAGATTTTAACAAACAATATTGATAATTTTAGCCGGAACAATAATCCATTTTTTTGGCGTGTTTCCATTTAAATATTCCATAGTTCTGGGATCCTCCAAAACTGCTTTTTTAATTGCTTCTTGATCCAGATCAAGGGATAAACTTAAAGTAAATCGCATTTTACCATTAAAGGAAATTGGATAATCTTTATTTTCTTCTACCATATAGGCTTCATTGGCTACAGGAAAAGGTTCCTGCGTGAGGGAGTGAGAATGGCCTAAATTTTCCCATAATTCTTCGGCCAAATGCGGCGCAAAGGGGGAAAGCAATACCGTTAAGGGTGTAAGAATTGAGCGAGAATAACACTGCAAACGATGCAATTCGTTTACACAAATCATAAAAGAACTTACACAAGTGTTAAATGAAAAGTGTTCAATATCGTAGGTTATTTTTTTTATCGTTTCATGCGTGATTTTAAGTGCTTCTTTTGTAGGTTCCGCTTCAGTTACCCTCCATTGATCGTCATAAAACAGGCGCCAAAACTTATTCAAAAAACCTGAAACTCCAGAAATTCCAGCAGTATTCCAAGGTTTAGCCTGTTCTATAGGTCCTAAAAACATTTCATACATGCGTAAAGTATCTGCGCCATATTGATCGCAAATTTCATCGGGATTCACCACGTTGTATTTTGATTTTGACATCTTTTCAACTTCACGTCCCACCTTAAACACCCCTTTACTGTACTCAAAAGTAGCCTGTTGAAACTGTGGCTGCCAATTTTGTATCGCAGCTGTATCAAGTTCATCAGAGGAATTTACGAGATTCACATCAACGCGAATGGGTTCCACTTTATCTTCAGCAGTAAGAAGGTCTTTAGATATGTAGTTTTGGGTTCCCGATTTTCGATATACAAAGGCTGAAGTACCCAAAATCATTCCTTGATTGATTAATTTCTTGGCATATTCATCGACGGGAAGCAATTCCAAATCAAATAAAAACTTTTGCCAAAAACGAGAGTAAAGCAAATGACCCGTTGCGTGTTCACTACCTCCCAAATACAAATCTACATCCTGCCAATAGTTTTTGGCCTCTAAACTTACAAATTCCCTTGAATTTTGCGCGTCCATATAACGGTAAAAATACCAGGAACTACCCGCCCAACCCGGCATGGTGTTTAATTCTAATGGAAATACCGATTGATGATCAATAAGTGAATTATCTACCACCGTTTTAGTGAGAGTGTCCCATGCCCAATGGGTAGCATTACCCAGTGGTGGCGCACCCTCTTCGGTGGGAAGGTATTTTTGAACTTCAGGTAATTCTAAGGGTAAATCCTCTGAGGATAATGGGTAAGGAATTCCCTTGACATAATATACAGGTATGGGTTCTCCCCAATAGCGTTGACGACTAAAAATAGCATCCCGCAGTCGGTAATTGATGGTTCCTTTTCCACACCCTTTTTCTTCAAGTGCAGCAATTACGGTTTTCATGGCCTCTTTATGGGAAAGACCTGTTAGAAAATCAGAATTGTCAATAACAGCGTTTTCCTTTTCTGAATAAGCCTGTTCTTCTATAGAAACCGATTTGAAAATGTTTTTGATAGGAAGATTAAAGTGTTTTGCAAAATCGAAATCTCTTTGGTCACCGCAAGGCACCGCCATGACAGCTCCTGTACCGTAATCGGCCAATACATAATCCCCAATCCAAATAGGAATACGTTCTGCAGTAAAGGGATGAAGTGCATAACTCCCTGTAAAAACACCCGTACAGCTTTTGACATCTGCCATACGTTCGCGTTCAGTGCGTTGGCGTGTTTTTTCAATATACTCCTCTACTGCTTTCTGTTGATCAGGAGTAGTAAGCTGTTGAACCAATTCCAACTCAGGTGCGAGGGTCATAAAAGTTACCCCAAATATGGTATCGGGTCGCGTAGTAAACACTTCTATTTTAGCCTCGTGTGCCTCTACTTGGAAAAACACTTTGGCTCCAATGGATTTACCAATCCAATTGCGTTGCATTTCTTTTAAGGGTTCTGGCCATTCAATCCGATCTAACCCTGATAAAAGACGTTCTGCATAGGCACCAATTCGCATGCTCCATTGCTTCATTTTTTTCTTCGTAACAGGGTGGCCGCCACGTTCTGACACTCCGTTAATTATTTCGTCATTAGCCAAAACGGTTCCTAAGGCTGCACACCAATTTACTTCAGTATCTGACAAATACGTTAATCGATAGCCCAGTAGAATCTGTTGTTGTTTTTCGTTACTGTAGGCGTTCCACTCTGAAGCTGAAAAAGAGGGGACATGAGGGTCGCTAACCGCATTCACTGAATAATTTCCTTCCTTTTCAAAACGATTGACTAAAGTTGAAATCGGCATTGCTTTATCTGCTTCTATACAATAGTAATGATCGAAGAGCAGGAGAAAAATCCATTGCGTCCATTTGTAATAAGACGGGTCTGATGTTCGCACTTCACGACTCCAATCGAATGAAAAGCCCATACGGTCTAATTGTTCCCGATATCGAGCAATATTTTCTTTTGTTGTTTTTGCTGGATGTTGACCCGTTTGAATGGCATATTGTTCAGCGGGCAATCCAAAAGAATCGTATCCTTGGGGATGAAGTACATTAAAGCCCTGATGGCGTTTATAGCGTGCAACTATATCACTGGCAATATAGCCTAAGGGATGACCCACATGCAGTCCAGCCCCCGAAGGATATGGAAACATGTCTAAAACATAAAATTTGGGCTTATCCGATTTATTGGTTGCTTTAAAAGTTTGGTTTTTGGCCCAATACGTTTGCCATTTTTTTTCAATTCGATTAAAGTCGTAACCCACGTGTTCTTGCTCCTTTTGTGAAGCCACAAAAATACAGTTATTGATGGAATGTCAAAAGAATATTTTAAACTCCTTCGGGTCTACGATTTCTTTTCTATTTTTACAAAAACAATCCGTTTAAGTGAAAAGCTTTCAAGAAAATTTTCAAAAAAGAAGAGTCTTAACAGGATATTTCTCAGTGGTGATTAGTATCGCTCTTGTATTATTTTTTGTGGGTATACTGGGGTTGTTTTTGATCAATACACAACGTGTGGCCAGTCATTTTAAAGAACAAATTGCGCTGACTATTTACGTAAAAGACAGTGCGAAAGACATTGAAATAAAACAGTTACAAAAAAAATTACAACTTGATCAAGGCACCAAAAGAGTTGAATTTACGCCTAAAGAAGAAGCCGCAGAACAATATGCAAGGGATATTGGTGAAGATTTTGTCGAATTTTTAGGCTACAATCCCCTTTTGAATTCAATTGATGTTTTTTTTAACGCTGACTTTGTAAACACACAATCTCTTGAAGAAACCAAGACCTCATTGGAAGCCAGTGATTTTGTTAGTGAAGTTGTATACGATCAACCATTGGTTAGCCTGCTCGACAATAATATACAGCGCATATCGCTTGTACTTTTATTTACCTCAGCCCTATTTATAGCTATCGCATTATTGTTAATCAATAGCTCTATTCGACTGTCCATTTATTCAAAACGCTTCATCATTAAAACCATGCAAATGGTAGGAGCCACAAAATCATTTATTCGAAAACCCTTTATACTAACTCATCTTCGGTTGGGAGTTATCAGCTCTCTCGTTGCCCTAGGGGGATTAACCCTTGTGCTTTTTGAACTGAACCGTAGGTTTCCAGAGCTTGACTTAACCGCTCAACGGCTTGAAATAGGAATGGTTTATGCTTTTGTCGTATTACTCGGCTTGGGAATTACCGGGATAAGTACGTTCTTTGCCACTCAGCGTTACCTCAATTTACAATCTGACGCCATTTATTAAAGCTAAATTATGAAGTCACCGCAAAAAAAATTTTTGTTTGAAAAAAGAAATTATATCCTTTTGTTTCTTTCATTTATTGTTATTGCTCTAGGCTTCATTTTAATGTCAGGTGGCGGAAGTGACGACCCTAAAATTTTTAACGATGCTATTTTTAACTTTAGGCGTATCAGATTAGCTCCAACCCTTGTCTTAGTTGGGTTTGGGATAGCAATGTTTTCAATTTTGACAAAAGAACGGGCTAAAAAATGAATGCTGGAGAAGCTATTGCTCTAGGTATTATTCAAGGACTAACAGAATTCCTCCCGATTTCGTCTAGTGGGCATTTAGAGCTGGCCAAAACCCTTTTTGGAACTTCAATTGAAGCTGAGGAAAGTCTTTTTTTGGTTTTAACTCTCCATATGGCAACAGCCCTTAGTACCGTAGTTGTTTTTCGTACGGAAATTAGCGACTTGCTTAAAGGATTAATTGCTTTGAAACAAAATGAAAGTACTCGCTTTAGTCTTAAAATACTCCTTTCCACGTTACCCGCAGTTCTTGTGGGTTTATTTCTTCAAACTGAAATTGAATCCCTTTTTTCACAAAATCTATTGTTAATCGGCATACTCCTTTTAGTGACAGCCTTGTTGTTATTTATAGCCGATAAAGCCAAGAATACAGATCAAAGCGTATCGACCCCTCAGGCGTTGATTTTAGGCTTGGTACAAGCAGTTGCCATTCTGCCCGGACTCTCGCGAAGCGGATCAACCATTGCCACAGCTGTTCTATTGGGAATTGATAGAGAAAAAGCGGCCCGTTTTTCCTTTCTTATGGTACTTCCCTTAATTTTTGGTAGCATGGCCAAAAAAATAATGGATACCGAAAACACAATAGAAGCAACGAATGGATTGCCGCTAGTTCTCGGTTTTATGGCGGCTTTTTTTACAGGAATATTGGCCTGTAAATGGATGATTGCATTGGTTAAAAAAAGTCAACTTAAATATTTTAGCATATACTGTTTTATTATTGGTGGAATTGCCATAGCCTATGAATTTTTTTGAGCAACATTTTACCGCAGAAACACTTCAAGAAGGACAGGTTATTTTAATTGACAAACCCCTTGGGTGGACCTCTTTTCAGGTGGTTAATAAAATCCGTTGGCATTTTAAAAAGTCGCTTGGACTTAATAAACTTAAAATTGGTCATGCTGGAACTCTTGATCCATTAGCTACAGGTTTATTACTTCTTTGCACAGGAAAAAAAACAAAATCAATTGCAGAACTTCAAGAAGGTGAAAAAGAATATACAGGAACTTTTACTTTAGGAGGAACAACCCCTTCTTACGATTTAGAAACAACTGTTGATCACACCTTCCCTTTCGAACATCTATCCCCAAACCAACTTTATAATGCTACAGCCCAATTTACAGGAGAAATCATGCAACAACCTCCTCTATTTTCCGCCCTTAAAAAAGAAGGAAAACGTTTGTATGAGTTTGCTCGAATAGGAACAAGTATTGAGGTCCCCTCACGAAAAGTGAAGGTATCAACCTTTGAATTGACACAGATTGCACTTCCCAATGTTACTTTTTTAGTACGTTGCGGCAAGGGAACTTACATTAGAAGCCTAGCCCATGATTTTGGAAAGGCAGTACAAAGTGGAGCACATTTATCCTCGTTACGAAGAACACAAAGTGGTGAATTTAGAGTTGAAAAGGCCTACACACTGGAAAGTGTGCTAAACTAGAATTCAGATTGCCTATTGAAAGCAAATAATGTTATAATGAGCTTTAAAATTATTAATTAAATCAAAATGACCCAACAATCCGTATCGAAACAATTAGAAAATTTAGGATACATCCATGCTCCAATTGAAAAAAACATCGATCTAAGCCAAGCCATTTTAGAATTAAAAAAGAAAAAAAATGCGGTACTCCTCGCCCATTATTACCAAGACCCTGCCATTCAAGATTTGGCTGATTATTTAGGCGACAGTTTGTATTTAGCACAGCAAGCAGCAAAAGTAAAAGCGGATATAATTGTCTTCGCTGGTGTTCATTTTATGGCAGAGACAGCAAAAATCATCAATCCTTCAAAAAAAGTGTTACTCCCCGATTTAAAAGCGGGCTGTTCATTAGCCGACTCGTGTCCTCCTTCCGATTTTGCGTCGTTCAAGGCATTATATCCAAACGCGATTGTAGTTACGTACATCAATTGTTCTGCTGAAATCAAAGCCCTAAGTGATATTGTTTGTACCTCAAGTAATGCTAAAAAAGTAATTGAAAGTATTCCTGAAAATCAGGAAATTATTTTTGCGCCAGATAAAAATTTAGGCCGTTTTTTGATAAAAAAAACCGGTCGGAAGATGATCTTATGGGAGGGTTCGTGCATTGTTCATGAGGCCTTTTCTTTTGATAAGATCATTACTTTAATTCAAAAGTATCCGAACGCCAAATTTATAGCACATCCCGAAAGTGAATCTCAAATTCTTGAGATTGCGCACTACGTGGGAAGCACCTCGGGTTTGCTTCAATTTGTTCAGACTGATACTGCCACAAATTATATTGTAGCCACAGAGGCTGGAATTTTACACGAAATGCAAAAAAAATGTCCGCAGAAAACCTTCATCCCCGCTCCTGTTGATGATGATACATGTGCCTGTAGCGAATGTGCATTTATGAAACTAAACACTTTGGAAAAACTTTACAATTGTTTGCGATTTGAACAACCCGAAATTCAATTAGCCCCCGAAATCATCGAAAAAGCAAAAATACCAATTCTTAAAATGCTGGAATTAAAATAATCATGATTGCAGATGTATTAATAATTGGTACGGGTATTTCAGGACTTTCATTTGCTATAAAATTAGCAGAATGCAACTCTGAAATTTCGATCGTATTAATTTCTAAAGATCAAGTGAGTGAAGGCAATACAAAATATGCTCAAGGAGGAATTGCCGTTGTCTCTGATTTTGAGAAAGATTCATTTCAAAAACACATTCAAGACACGCTAACGGCAGGTGCGGGAGCATGCAATCCCGAGGTGGTAAAATTTGTTGTTGAAGAAGGTAAAGATCGCTTAAAAGAGTTAATTACATGGGGGATTCAATTTGACAAACAAAAAAGAAGTCTTCACTTAGTCAAAGAAGGAGGACATTCCGAGAAAAGAGTCGTACATTATAAAGATCATACAGGACTTCACGTTCAAGAAGCCCTAATTAATAAAATTAAATCCTTCCAAAATATTCAAATCTTGGAAAATCATACGTTAGTAGATTTAATTACTGATCACCACAGCGAAAAAAAATACAATCGATGCTATGGTGCCTATGTGATTTCTAAAGAAGAGGAAAGTATTCTTAAAATAAGTGCCAAAATCACTGCTCTCTGTACTGGGGGGGCTGGAAGTTTATATGCTCACAGTACCAATCCTTCGATTGCTACAGGAGACGGACTAGGAGCGGCCTATCGCGCTAAAGTTCATATGGACAAGCTCCCTTATGTTCAATTTCATCCTACGGCCTTATACCCCAAAGTAAATGAAAATACCTTTCTAATCACCGAAGCCGTTCGTGGAGCGGGAGCCAAACTTAGAAATTGCTCGGGTGAATATTTTATGAAAAATTACGACCCAAGAAAAGAACTTGCTCCAAGAGATATCGTTGCACGTGCCATTCAAAAGGAAATTCTAAAACAAGAAGAGAATTTTGTTTTTTTGGACTGCTCTGATATTACTATAGAAACTTGGAAAAAACAATTTCCAAACATTTACACCACTTGCGCTTCTCTAGACATTCATCTCCCTAAAGATTTAATTCCCGTTGTACCTGCTGCTCATTACTTTTGCGGAGGCATCGAAGTCAACTCCGCTAGTGAATCCAGATTAAAAGGCCTTTACGCAATAGGAGAATGCAGCTCTACTGGCTTACATGGGGCTAACAGACTTGCTTCAAATTCATTACTTGAAGCCTTAGTTTTCTCTCATCGTGCTGCCCTTGACGTCATTAATGCCTTAAAAAGTGAATTGCCTGATCCTACATTTTATGATGCCCTTCCTGAATGGAAAGGGGATGCCTATTCTAATTCCGTTGAGATTAAAGAAATTCGTCAATTAAGAATTCAATTGCAAGAGATTATGACCCATCATGTAGGCATTTTCAAAACGAAAGAAGGGCTTATGAAAGCGAATTTAGAAATGTTTGAAATCTATAAAAAAGTTCAAAAAATATACAATCAACACAAGTTGACAAACGGCATGTGTGAACTACGAAATATGGTGAGTATTGCTCATTTAATCATACAGCAAGCCCAATCGATAACAACAAATAAAGGAGTTTTTTACAATCATGATTATGCCTAGTCATTTTTACCAGCGCTACAAAAGCAATATAAATCACTTTATTGATGAAGCCCTAAAAGAAGATATTGGCCGTGGAGATTATAGTAGCCAGTCTTGTATTCCGATAGAGGCATCCAATAAGGCAAAAGTTATAGTAAAAGAAGAGGGTATTCTTGCGGGAATAGAACTTTGTAAAATTTTATTTGAACGGTATGACCCTAATTTAATTTTTCATTCCCTTTCTGAAGAAGGAACTCAAGCAAAAAAAGGAACTACTGTTTTTACTATTGAAGGAAACACTCAATCCATACTGGCCACAGAACGCTTGGTTTTAAACACCATGCAAAGAATGAGTGGTATCGCCACCCTAACAAACAGATTGTCCCAAAAAATAAAACACACAAATTGCCAACTTTTAGATACCCGAAAAACAACACCTAATTTTAGATATCCTGAAAAATGGGCCGTTCTAATTGGAGGGGGAACCAATCACAGAATGGGACTATTTGACGCTTTAATGATAAAAGATAATCATGTTGATTTTTGTGGCGGAATGACAAAAGCACTACAAAAAACAGAACATTTTCTAAATTCACAAGCCCAAGAACTAGAAGTGGTTGTTGAGGCAAGAAATCTTGTTGAAATCTCTGCCACGTTTATCGATAATAAAATACCCACAGAAGCCTCTGGAAATATAACGGAAAACAATTTGGAAGAAATGGCCGAAACAGGTGTAAATTTTATTTCAATGGGGGCATTAACATATGCTGCAAAACCTATCGATTTAAGTTTAAAAGCCATTTGATCCGAATGGCGATTTCTTCGAAAGCTTACTGTTGTAGAATGTTATTGATTAACCCAAACTAATTCTTCTTTAATTTTTATATTTGTGAACACATTCTTCAAGATGAAATACCATAGAATTTTATTAAAATTGAGTGGTGAGGCCCTAATGGGGATCCAAAACCACGGTATCGACGCACAACGTTTAGACGACTATGCTAAAGAAATAAAAAAGGTATTTGATGCCGGCGTAGAAGTAGCCGTTGTAATTGGTGGGGGGAATATTTTTAGGGGTGTTTCAGGAGCCAGCAAAGGAATGGATCGCGTACAAGCAGACTATATGGGCATGTTAGCTACTGTTATCAACGGGCTGGCCTTACAAAGTGCTTTGGAAAATAACGATGTACCCACACGACTTCAAACGGCCATTAAAATCGAAGCGATAGCAGAGCCTTTTATTAAACGAAAAGCCATGCGTCACCTTGAAAAAAAACGTGTTGTTATTTTTGGTTGTGGAACAGGAAATCCATTTTTCACTACCGACTCAGCCGCCGTACTTCGCGCTGTAGAAATTAATGCGGATGTGATTCTTAAAGGCACAAGAGTAGACGGAATTTATAATGAAGATCCCGAAAAAAACAATAAAGCAACCAAGTTTGATCAGCTTTCCTTTGATGAAGTGCTCAAGCGAGGTTTAAAAGTTATGGACACTACAGCTTTTACCTTAAGCCAAGAAAACAAACTTCCAATAATTGTATTTGACATGAATACCCCCGGCAATTTGTTTCAGGTAGTGGAAGGAAAAAACATTGGCACACGTGTTGATCTTTAAACATAAAACATGGAAGAATTAAATTTTATAATCGAAGCCGCCAAAGAAAGTATGGAGCTGGCGATAACGCATCTTGAAAAAGAAATGGCAAATATTAGAGCGGGAAAAGCCAACCCTATTATGCTCTCTGGTGTTAAAGTGGATTACTACGGAAACCCAACTCCAATTTCACAAGTTGCTAACATTAATTCCCCCGATGCGCGCACCTTAACCGTACAGCCTTGGGAAAAAAATATGTTAGCGGATATTGAAAAAGCAATTTTAATTGCCAATCTAGGCTTTAATCCTATGAATAACGGAGAATCTATAATCATTAATATTCCTCCATTGACAGAAGAACGTCGAAAAGACCTGGCCAAGTTGGCAAAAGCAGCCGCTGAAAATGCAAAAATTGGAATTCGTGCAGCTCGAAAAGAGGCGAATACAGACATAAAAAAATCAGATACTTCGGAAGACGTTCAAAAAAATTACGAAATTGATGTTCAAGAATTGACCGATACTTTTATAGTGAAAGTCGATCAAATTTACAGTCAAAAAGAAAACGAAATTCTAACCGTTTAAGGCATAAAAAACTTCGCTGACCCAGCTTCATGAAAAAGAATTCGAAATGGAACATTTGGGGCTTGGTAGCAAGGCTTATTCTTCGCAATCGGCTTGTCATAATTATCGCCATAATTGCGGCAACGTGCTTTTGGGCTACTCAGTGGAAGTATATGCAATTTACTTTTACAGAAGCCAATTTATTACCTGACGATCATCCTGAAAACATTCTTTATCAATCCTTCACCCAAACTTTTGGTGAAGAGGGCAATGTTATCGTCATTGGGATTAAAGACAAATCCTTTTTTACTCCAACAAAACGCAATGCCTGGCGGACTTTAAATTCAAAAATCGCTGATTTCTCAGAAATCTCTTTTCTTCTTTCAACAGATAATATTGAAGAACTCGTAAAAAATTCAAAGAATAAAAACTTTGAAATGCAACCCGTTGCTTTACGCGATGCAAGTGACTCACTTTCGATTGAAAAATTTAAAGAAAAATTATTTTTAGAACTCCCCTTTTATAAGCAACTCCTTTTTGATCCTAAAACAGAAACCATTAGAACGGTGCTCTATATGAATAAGGATATTGTAAATACTGCCGCACGAAAAGACTTCGTATTTGAAACCTTAATACCGGTAATCGAATCATTTGAAGCTGAAACAGGAATGGATGTTCACGTTTCGGGAATGCCTTACATTCGAACGCTCAATGCACAAAATATTGTTGACGAAATCGGCTTGTTTGTTCTAGGGGCGGCACTTGTAACAACGTTGATTTTCTTTCTTTTTTTTCGTTCTTTCCGAGCTACATTTATATCCCTACTTGTAGTTTCCATTGGGGTCATGTGGGCCTTTGGTATTTTAGGCTGGTTACGCTATGAAATTACAGTGCTCACCGCATTAATTCCTCCTTTGATCATTGTGATAGGTGTACCCAACTGTATTTTCCTGATTAATAAATACCAACAAGAAATTGCAAAACACAGCAACCAAGCAAAATCGCTGCAAAGGGTCATCGCTAAAGTGGGAAATGCAACACTAATGACCAACTTGACCACCGCTTCAGGGTTTTCTACTTTTATTTTAACAAACAGTAAAATTTTAAAAGAATTTGGTGTTGTAGCGTCTATTAACATTGTTTCCATCTTTTTATTGTCCTTACTTATAATTCCCATTATATATAGTTTAATGTTGCCCCCTAAAAAGAAGCACCTTAAACACCTTAAAAACAAATCGATTGAAGTCTTTGTAAATTGGATGGAAACCAAAGTAAAAAAGCAAAGGCTGAACGTCTATATAGTGGCTTTACTCGGATTGATTTTAGGAATTACAGGGATTTATCAAATCAAAATCTCTGGGAGTATTATAGAAGATATGCCCAAAAAGGCAGAGTTTTTTGAAGATATTCGTTTTTTTGACGCCAATTTTAACGGTATTGTACCGCTTGAAATTTGGATTGACAGCAAACGAGAAAAGGGAATTGTAAAACCCGCAACCCTACGCCGCATGGAGGAATTGCAACAGTTTATTGAAGATATTCCCGAATTGGCCCCTCCGCTATCTGTAGTCAATGCCATAAAGTTTTCAAAACAAGCCTATTATAATGGGAATCCAAATTACTTTGCTCTTCCCACTTCCCAAGAAAACAGTTTTATTTTTTCGTATTTGAACAATTCAAAAGGAGATACAGATTTACTAAAAGGTTATGTGGATTCCACAGGGCAATACGGGCGGATTACTACCTTTATGAAAGATATTCCGACCGAACGAATGGAAACTATTGAGTCGGAACTTATAAAAACGATTGAAAAAAATTTTCCAGCTGATCGGTATGGGGTTAAAGTAACCGGAAAAGCCCTTTTGTTTCTTAAAGGAACCAAGTATTTAATTAACAATCTTATCCTGTCTCTGAGCCTGGCCATTTTGCTCATTGCCCTTTTTATGGCCTTTTTATTTCGTTCCTACAAAATGATAATTATTTCGTTGATACCTAATTTATTACCGCTCATTATTACCGCTGGAGTGATGGGATTCGCAGGCATACCTTTAAAACCTTCAACCGTACTCGTCTTTAGTATTGCCTTTGGTATTTCTGTAGATGATACCATCCATTTTTTAGCCAAGTATAGGCAAGAATTGATAAGCACTAAATGGAATATTGATAAAGCAGTATTTGCGGCCCTAAGAGAGACGGGAATTAGCATGTTCTATACTTCAATCGTGCTATTTTTTGGATTTTCAGTATTCTTATCTTCAAATTTTGGAGGTACGAAAGCATTAGGGGGATTGGTTGCCGTTACGCTTCTTATGGCTATGCTGGCCAATTTAATTTTACTCCCT
Source organism: Flavobacteriia bacterium (assembly GCA_010031465.1). Taxonomy (GTDB): domain Bacteria; phylum Bacteroidota; class Bacteroidia; order Flavobacteriales; family Flavobacteriaceae; genus MS024-2A. The sequence goes on along the minus strand of RGZR01000028.1, from coordinate 4,687 downwards.
TCACTATTGATATCACTAAAAGATACCATCAGCAACGACAAGGTCATCAAAAAGCCAAAGATTCAAATTTTGGATGAAGTCTAAGCGGAAAAAACCTCATGAAATAAGCGTATCTTTGCACCGTAAAAAAATTCAATAACTGTCTTTGAAGGCACTTTCAAATTGTAACTAAGCTGAGATGAAAGCGACAAAAATCAAAACCCTATTACAAGAAGCACCTATAGAAACCACCCAAAAAGTTCAGGGTTGGGTACGTACATTTAGAGCCAATCGTTTTATTGCCCTTAATGATGGATCTACATTGGCAAATCTGCAATGCGTAGTTGATTTTGAAAAAACACCTGAATCTATTTTAAAACAAATTAATACTGGAGCTGCTTTACTACTTGAAGGAAAAGTAGTAGAAAGCCAAGGAAAAGGACAAACTGTAGAACTTCAAGTAAATACAATAGAAGTTTTGGGCCCCTCAGATCCGGACAGTTATCCCATTCAGCCTAAAAAACACAGTTTTGAGTTTTTACGAGAAAAAGCCCATTTACGAATTCGCACTTCAACCTTTGCCGCCGTTATGCGAGTGCGTTCAGCACTTTCTTTTGCCGTGCATCACTTTTTTCAAAGTCAAGGATTTTACTATGTAAATACTCCCATTATTACAGGTAGTGATGCGGAAGGTGCAGGTGAAATGTTTCGTGTGTCTACGCTTGATCCAATGCATCCTCCTAAAAACGAAGCAGGTGAAATTGACTACAAAGCTGATTTTTTTGGTAAAGAAACCAATCTAACCGTATCCGGTCAGTTGGAAGCAGAATCCTATGCCCTTGGCTTGGGGGAGGTCTATACATTTGGACCCACTTTTAGAGCTGAAAATTCAAATACTGCCAGACATTTGGCCGAATTCTGGATGATAGAACCTGAAATGGCATTTTATGATTTACATGACAATATGGATTTGGCAGAAAAATTCATTACTTCTGTTTTGTCCTACATAATTGAGAATTGCCAAGAAGACCTAACGTTTTTAGATGAGCGATTGACCAAGGAAGAAAGCAGCAAACCACAAGCTGAACGAAGTTCAATGGGGCTTCTTGAAAAAATTCGGTTTGTCATTGACAATAACTTCAAACGGGTAAGCTATACAGAAGCTATTGATATACTTAAAAACTCGACCCCCAATAAAAAGAAAAAGTTTCAATATCCCGTAAACGAATGGGGGGTAGATCTTCAAAGCGAACACGAACGTTTCTTAGTTGAAAAACACTTTAATTGTCCCGTAATTTTGTATGATTATCCTGCAAATATTAAAGCGTTTTATATGCGAAGAAACGACGATGAGAAAACAGTACGGGCCATGGATATTTTGTTTCCTGGAATTGGTGAAATTGTGGGGGGTTCTCAACGTGAGGAACGCTTAGATGTATTGCAGAAAAGAATCAAAGAAATGGGAATTGAGGAAAAAGAACTGTGGTGGTATTTAGATCTTAGACGTTTTGGCTCTGTACCCCATAGTGGATTTGGTTTAGGTTTTGAACGTCTCGTACAATTTGCTACAGGCATGAGTAACATAAGAGATGTAATCCCATTTCCGAGAACACCTCAAAACGCCTCTTTTTAAGTCCCTTAATGAAAATCGTTATCTTTACCTAACGATTTGATTTGACCACATGCTAAAGCAACAGCTCCAAATAAAGCTTTCTCAAAAGCTCTCTCCACAGCAAATCCAGTTGATGAAGTTGATACAACTTTCTACACAAGAGCTGGAACAAAAAGTGGAGGCTGAGTTAGGGGAAAATCCAGCCTTAGAAAGTGGCCTAGAACTTCCTGAACCCGCTACCGCAGAAGACGATTACGACGAACGTACTACAATAGAAGCCGATGAGATAGATGTTGATCAATACCTAAGTGATGACGAAATTCCTTCGTATCGGTTGTACTCAAATAATTATTCTAATGAAGATGAGAATCGAATTGTACCCGTAAGTGGAGGCGTTAGTTTTCACCAACATCTTCTTCAACAAGCAGGAAATTTAATTTTGAATGACCATGAGATGCAAGTTGCCGAATTCTTAATTGGCAGCATTGACGATAGTGGCTATTTAAGACGTACCAATGAGGAATTAATGGACGATTTAGCCTTTTCCCAAAACCTTTTTGTTGAACCCCAGGAGTTAAAAAAAATAATTAAAGCCGTACAAGCCCTTGATCCACCAGGTGTAGGTGCCCGATCATTACAAGAATGTTTGTTATTACAATTGAAAAAAAAGAAAAATGATCGACCAGAAATTGATCATGCTATAGCTATTCTTGAACAAGAGTTTGATCATTTTAGTCACAAACACTATGCAAAATTACAAGACCGTTTGGGAATTAATGAAGAACAATTAAAAACCGCCATTACCCTAATCAGTAAATTAAATCCGAAACCCGGAGGTGCATTGTCTTCTACCTTTCAAAATACCCACGTTGTCCCCGACTTTATTTTAACCGTGGAAGAAGGTGAAATAACTGTGGAACTTAATCGCAGAAATGCCCCCCAACTAAAGATTTCAAATCAGTACAAAGAAATGCTTTCGGGGTATCAAGAAAGTACGGTTAAATCAAAATCACAACAAGAGGCCGTTCAATTTATTAAACACAAGCTTGATGCTGCGCAATGGTTTATAGATGCAATACATCAGCGCCATCATACTTTAAACATTACTATCAACGCCATTATTAAACATCAAAAGGAGTATTTTTTGACGGGTGATGAACGACAGTTAAAGCCCATGATTTTAAAAGATATAGCTGATAAAGTATCTATGGATATTTCAACCATATCACGCGTTGCAAATAGCAAATACATTGAAACTCCTTATGGGGTGAAATTACTTAAAAGCTTTTTCTCAGAGGGAATGAAAAACGAAGAAGGTAATGACGTTTCCACAATTGAAATAAAAAAAATTCTCGAACAACTCATTGAAGGGGAAAACAAGAAAAAACCCTTAACGGATGATACCCTATCTAAATTACTGAAAGAAAAGGGATATCCCGTGGCTCGACGTACGGTGGCAAAATATAGAGAACAGCTTGATTTTCCCGTTGCTCGCTTACGCAAAGAGCTTTAATTACAAGATATAAAAAATCAATCCTATGGTGAGGGGAACCATATCTAGAGGAACTGAACTGTTGGCTTGTGCCGCTTCAGAAAATAAAGGAGTAAGGCTATATCCAACATAAAAATTCCAAGTATTGTATCCAATACTCATATGCGCAGTGGCACCAAAAGTTTCAAAATCGTTTTTAAGATTCACTTTGTTTTCATCATTTTTACCCTTCACGAGATAAAACCATTGCAGCGAAACGCCTCCATACACTCTCCAAAAAGCATAATCTGAGGCTATAGAATTTCTCCATCGAAGGGTAATGGGCAATTCAAGGGCGCTTTGTGTGATAAAAAAGGAATTTTTTTGATCATTCTGCTGAAAAGTATAGGTAGATAGACCCTTATCCTCAATACGTTTTAAATTGGTTGTATACCGATCAAATCCCATGCCAGCTCCTACTGCCGCAGCCCAAGTTCCTTTAGTGGATAAGGGGAAATCACGTATAACGCCCCACTGAAAATGACGAGACAGTCCCGAAGGTTCAAATTCAAGGGTTGAACTGGTTAAGAATACCATTGATATTCCCAAATAAAATTGATCTTCACGGTAAAAGGAGGAATCTGAACTTTTTTGTTGTCCTCTTAGCACAGTTGAACAACAAACAAGAAAAAGGAGAAGAAAACGAACAAAGTAGAACCTAACGAGTACCATGGGGTATAAAAATAAAAAAAGTGCCTCAATTAATTTAAGGCACTTTTTAAAATAGTATATGAGAACTTAATCTAAGTTTTGCTGATAATTCCCTACACGGGTGGTGTAGTTTATTTTAAGCGCACTTACTTTACGGAGTTCCTGCTTAATGTCTTGTATTAAGCCCATCTTAGTATCACTATCAACTTTAAGGGCAGTGGTCAATACATTTTGCAATTCCTGACGTTTAGAAGCACGTTCTGCGAGTACAAAAGCACCCACTTCATTAACGCTTGCAAATTTGTCATTCAATTGTATTTTCGCACTGGTTCCGTATTTGTCTTCGTAACGACTAGAAGGTTTCCCTGCATAGATATACATCACACGGTCTTTTTTATCTAACTTTTCAACTTGGTCAGCAGCGGGAAGTTTGTTGACAACCATCAAGGTACTGTCACGCATAACCGTTGCCACCATAAAAAAGAATAACAACATAAAGACAATGTCAGGCAACGAAGCCGTTGAAATGGCTGGTAATTCGCCTCCTTTTTTCTTTTTGAATTTGGACATAGTTAAATGTTTTAATTTGTTTTATTTGGTTCTGCCTCAGATAACTTCTGTGGATACATTTCCTTTACTCGATCCAATTTTGGCTTCAACTCTTCTTGAACCTCTAATGAAGTTCTCGGATCGTCATAGCGCTTTTGAGCTTCTACATAAGAAGTACCCTCACTCGGAAACAAGCGTTGAAACTCTCGGTTTCGTAAATCGTTGTAGGCGGCAACCAGTTCGTTTTGAACTGAGATGTATACCTTGTACGAGGTTTCACGGTCGTTTTTTAAAGAAATGATCGCCTTATCAGGATTGTCAGAGGAAGACGGATTACGTTCTCCCTGACAATAATCACAAGCTTC
>RGZR01000027.1 GCA_010031465.1 Flavobacteriia bacterium | reverse complement strand
ATTTTCTTGCCAAGATTATCTTGCAGAAAATAACATTGCGAATGTTTCAGCCTCTTCTTATTACACAACCGCTGCTGGATTAGAAGATGCAGTTAAAGCAACATATGGTATCATAAAAGAATTTTATGGTACTGAATTAGGGTTTTCAATGACTGTTTTCGGAACAGACACCTATACTAATGGAGCTGATGGAAGCCATAAATATTTGAATTGGTATAATAACCAACACAATTCTGCTGCAGCATATTTTCGAGACACTTGGAGAATATTCTATCGTTCAATTAATCAAGCAAATGCGGTTATAAATAGAGCAGAAGCTATTGATGATATGGATGCTAATTTAAAAAATACACGATTGGCTGAAGTGAAGTTTCTTCGTGCATTAAGCTATTTTAATTTAGTTCGTCATTATGGAGATGTTCATCTTTCTCTTGAAGAAACAGAAGGTGTTGAAACTACAGCAAACCGAACAAGTAAAACAGAAATTTATAATGCGATTATTAGTGATTTAAATGAGGCAATATCTGCTTTACCTGATTCACAAACAGATTATGGACGTGTTACTAAGCCTGCAGCTCAATTTTTATTAGCTAAAGTTCATTTAACTAATGGAAATGCTCAAGGCGCAGTAGATAATATGACTGCAGTAATTAATAATCCTCGTTTTTCATTATTGGAAGAATGGAGTGATTTATGGGATATTAATAATGAAGAAAACTCAGAAGTAGTATTTTCTATTATTAATTCTAAACAACAAGTGGATGAAGGTCTAGATGACTACGGACACAGAGGCCACTTATATTTCTTGATGGAATATGACAAGAAGCCTGGAATGACAAGAGATACTGAAAACGGACGTCCATGGAAACGTTTTCGACCTACTAATTATTTATTAAGTTTATGGGATAGAACAAAAGACGCACGTTACGACAAGGGTTACAAACATGTTTGGTATGCAAATAATCCTGTGGCTGGACAAAAAGTGGGTGATACCGCGCTGTATATTCCAGGACCTGGAGTCGATAAAAATGGGGTTGACCAAGATGCTAAGTGGAATGATGCGGCAAAAAGTTCTGTGATATATCAAGTCTATACTACAGATCAGTACAACCAAATTACATTCCCTTCGATGAATAAGTGGATTGATAATACCCGACCCAACCGTCAGCACACACAAGGTCAGCGTGACTTTATTCTCATGCGATTAGCAGATGCTTATTTAATTCGTGCGGAAGCAAACCATAAATTAGGAAATAATGCTGCCGCAGCTGCAGATATCAATATAATCCGTAAGCGTGCTGCTTGGGATGGTAAAGAGGCTGAAATGGAAATAACTGCAGCTGATATAAATATTGATTTTATTTTAGATGAACGTGCAAGAGAACTTGTTGGTGAAGGACACCGTTGGTTTGATTTAGTGCGTACTGGAAAATTAATTGATCGAGTTAAAGCACATAACCTTGATGCTACTGGAAATATTCAAGCGCATCATGTTTTGAGACCCATTCCTTTAGATCAAATTGATAGAACAGAAGGGGGTTATCCTCAAAATGCAGGATATACTCAATAGTAGTTTTAGTTTTATATAGAAAAAAAAGACCGCTTCGGCGGTCTTTTTTTATTTCATTTCAAAATCAAATCATTTATAGATTTTCTTTAATGAAAATTTCAACTGGAATGGTTAAATGTAATGAACTATCTTCATCTTCTGTGAGTAATTTAAACAACCCCTTGGCTGCATTATACCCTTGGTTTTCAGGTTGTTGATTTAATAGAAAATGGATTTTATCTTCTTTTAAAAGATCGAGATTTAACTTATTAAGATCATACCCTACCAAGGTCACCTTTTTAGACTGATCATTTGAAATTAAAGGAGGCAGTAGATAAGCTCGTGAATTGGTTACAAAAACACCAAGAGACGTATTTTTTTTTAAAAGATCTTGGAGTTTTAAATTAAAGGCATTAAGATTTTTTGCGTTTGTGCTTAAAGTAACAATTTGTGGTAGGGATGATACATTTTGATTTACAAAGAAAGACCTAAACCCTTCTTCTCTTTTTTTCATGTTATCTTGAACCTCAGTGTTTTTATTGTTTAAATTAACAATAAGATAGTTTCCCTTTTCCCCAATTATACTGTGTAGAATACGAGCAGCAACTTTACCGCTTTTCTGTGAATCTTGATAAATAGAATAATGTTCTTCAGTAAATTCTTGATGTGTATCTATAAAGACTACAGGCATTTTTATTTTTTTTGCTTCAATAAGCAAATTTTTACTTTCTGAATAGAAATAGGGTACGGTTATTACGGAATTAAAATCAGAATGAAGAATTGTTTGAATTTGATTTTCAAATGATTGGGCTTCAGACATTTTGAAAGTAAGTAAAGTATAATTTACCCCAAAATCAATAAATTCTTTTACAGCAGACTCAATGCCTTTTAAAGGCAAATACCAATAGTGTTCTTTTAGTAAAGATTCTATGGGTAATAGGACTGCAATTTTTATTTGATTGTTTTGAGCTAATTTTAGTCGACTCGCGGCATTATTTTTTTTATACCCAGTTTTTTTGATAACATCAAGTATCAAAAGGGCTGTTTTTTTCGAAACCCCCGAACGATTGTGCAATACACGATCCACTGTACCAATAGAAACACCAGCCAGTTCAGCAATTTCTTTAATGCCAACGGATTTACTCATTTTTATAATTCAAAATAGGTTACTATTTTGAACAATTAAATCAGGTTTATTTTTACTTATAGTGGTTTTAGATATATATTTTTAAACTTTATATCCATAGTCCTTCCCGGATGCAATTGCAATCCTACAGGACCATTTAGATTCGCATTTTCTAAGGTATAGTTTAATACGGATATACCATTTAACCATACTTCATAAACGTTTTTTACGGCTTTAATTTCCATAGAATTCCAATCGCTGGGTACGAGGACGTTCGGATAATCTTTGAGTGCTTCTACCGGATACCCTTGACTGGGAACGTAAGGTGAACCAGTCATATCTCGCTTTAATGAGCCCGAAATACCAATTTGTATTTGAGGGTTTTGAGGATTTTCTCCTCGGATAAAGACTCCAGAATCTACAACTCCTTCGCCCATTTTAAATTCTAAGCGCATTGTAAAATCTGAAAAGGATGCTGAACTCCATAAGGTAGATCCTGTTTCATCGGGATCACTTTTGGCTTCTAATTCTCCATCAGGGGTTACAGACCACCAAATATTATTTTCAGGAACGTCCCAATTTGTAAAATCGACACCTGTAAAAAAAAGATGCTTTTTTGAAAAACGTTCTTGGCTGAATCCCATTGCAACCGCAAATAGGAATACGTAAACTAGTGTTTTTTTCATTCAATGTTTTTTAAAACTGTTCAAAGGGTGCGATAGATGTGGCATCCATATTTTGATCGCTAACCACTATTCGGTATTTAAAAGTGAGTGATTCTCCTGAAGATAGGGAGGCATTGAGTATTTCAGCGCCTTCCGAAAATACTTCTTGACCTAAAGGATTCGCAGCGAAGAGTCCGTAGCCTCTGGCATGCCAATACGTAGGGTATCCTAAATTATCGGGGTGATCTATAATAGTAATGGCAACTGCTTGATCTTCAACCACACCATTAAGTGCAACCCATGGGGCTCTTGTGCCCCAAACGGCCTCACCTGTCAAACCATTCGCGCTTAAATAAGAACCCGTTACACCATCGTTATTTAAGACTTTTACTTCACTTGGAATACCATTGGCATCTGTAAAGAGTTCTGGCTTATCACTAGGGTGTTCTAAAGCACGTGTTACGCGTACGGCAACAAAACCTTCTTTGTTGTCTTTTAACGAAACCTCAGTTTTTGCAAGTAGGGTAGTGGTTCGATCAATAATTCGATTTGCTGCTTGAACAGAAAATTCAAATACTGTGTTTTCTTCAAGTAACACTTCTCCTGATGGCGCTTTCCATTCGGTTTTGACTGTAAGTGATTTTTGATCTTCACCTATAATATATTCACTGTGAAAAACGGTTCCGTACCCTGCTTTTTTATCCATGGGGATAGCATCAGAATGATTCCAAAAATCCAAACCATTCACATCGCCATAGTTTAACCAATGTCCAACATGATGGGGATGATCTACCCGTTCACCAGCCTTTGGTGAAACGGGAAACCCTCGGGTTAATGATTTGCCACTAGCGGTAATTAAAGGGTAAAGCACTGGTTTGTAATAGGCATCAGTGTAGAGGTAACTTGTAAATAGGGATCCCTCAACAAGTACATCTACTTTTTGATTTCCATCATCGGGCACAATTTTAATTATAGCTTCTGACATTGTGTTTTCTGAATTGCTTTCTTTTTTAGAAGGTTGATTTTGACAACTTATGAGAAGGGCAACTAAGAAAAAGAGTCCACTAATTTTTTTCATAATTATATCAAAATTTAATATTGAAATACTTTTCCTCCTGCAAGAACTTCTTGATTTTGCTCATCGAAAGTAGCTTTAAGGCCTGTTCGTAAAGCGGCAGTGGTCATTATATTCGCAATAGAATGATTGTAACCTGCTTCAATTGGTCCATTTGTTTTGGCTCGACTTCTTACACATTCCATCCAATTTAGCATATGCATGGATGTCATATTATCTGCACCCGTATCGGCTGAAGTGACTACTTTAACTTCGCTATCACTTAAATCATAGTCAGTCAAAAGATTAGCATCTAATCCCATTCTTCGTGCTTGTCCTGCGGATAATCCTCCGTTTGAGGTTACTTTGTTCGTGTCGAGATTTAACTCGCCTCCATTGGAATAATATATTTCCTTTGTACCCCCTGCTGAATTTGTAAAACGAGAAGAATAAACCACTTGGAATCCTTTTTCTAAATTGTCTGTGGGTCCGTAATCAAATACTGAAGTCATCGTATCGAAGTTTTTTCTACCGTCTTTCCAAAGGTAGATCCCTCCATTAGCAGCAACACTTCTTGGGTGATTTAATCCTGAAAACCAATGTACAGTATCAATTTGATGTGACATCCATTGCCCGGGTATACCAGAAGAGTAGGGCCAAAAAAGTCGGTACTCTAGGTATTTTCTAGGATCCCACGACTCGTATGGTCGATTCATTAAATAACGTTTCCAATCCGTATCAGATTCTTTAATTTCTTTTGTCAGTTGAGGAAGTCTCCAACGCCCGGGTTGGTTAACATTCCACGACATTTCTACCATTACAATATCACCAAATTGACCAGATTTGACAAACTTATTGGCAGCATGATAATTGGCTCCACTGCGTCGCTGTGATCCAATTTGAAAAACAATTCCTGACTCCTCAACTGCTTTACGGCCTATTCTTGCGTCTTCCATAGTTTCAGCAAAGGGCTTTTCAACATAAGCGTCTTTTTTAGCATTGGCTGCTTGTACAGTATGCAGCGCATGTTGAAAGTCTGCAGTAGAAATAATTACAGCATCAATTTTATTGTCTTCATACATTTCTTCATTGTTACGCCAAGTAGTAACTTTATTCCCTGTTTTATCGTTGATGTATGATGCTCCTTCATCTCGACGTCGGTTCCAAATATCGGATACCCCAACGATTTCAAAATTCATTTTCTTTTGATGTCCTGTAAAGGCAGGAATAAGTGCTCCTTTTGCGCGATTTGAAAATCCAACGATTCCAACACGTACCCTATCATTTGCACCGAGTACTTTTCGATAGCTTTTTGCTGACAAACCCGTGGCAACGCCAAAGGTTAACCCACCTGTTACTAGGGAGGTTTTTTTAATAAAATTTCTTCTTGTTTTGTCCATTTTCTAAATAATTACTATGTTTAAAATTCTCTAATTTTTATATTTTTAAAGGAAACATTATCCCCATGATCTTGAAGTAAAATAAGTCCTGCGGGTTGGCGTCCAAATTGCTCCCATTTTTCATATTTACTTTTTTCTACTAAGGCTTTAAAGGTTTGGCTGAAGCGGTCAAATGAGACTACCTTCACATGGTTTAGCCAATGTTCAACGGTTCCGTTTTTGACAACGATACGCGCATTATTCCAAACGCCGATTCCTTTAAAATTTTTACCCCTACCACCTGTGGTAAGATTTTCTGCACGAATTAAGTCATACAATGATCCTACTGTACGATTTCCGTTTTTACCCATTTTTGCATCGGGATGTTTGCGGTCATCTAAAATTTGAAATTCAAGTCCAATGGCAGAACCGGTTCCTTTGTTAAGTTCAGTATCAACAAAATACTTGATCCCTGAATTTGCGCCTTCTGTCATTTTAAAATCAACACTCAATTCAAAATTTGAAAATTCTTGTTCGGTAACGATATCGCCTCCATTGGTAGATTCACCCCCACCAGAAGCCATCACACTTAATACTCCATCTTGAATTTCCCATCCATTTTTTGGAAACTCAGCTGATTTTGCACCTCTCCACCCTTGGGAAGACTTACCGTCCCAAAGCAAACGCCACCCTTTTCGAATTTCATTTTGGGTGAGTGTATTTTCTAAATTGCTTATTTCGGGAGCATAATCATAACTTGGGTTGCGATAGGTCTCAAGTTCTTCGGTTAAAATTTTAATATTTTTCCAACGTACTTTTTTTCCTTCATCTTCTACATTTCCAATAGCATGCACTTGAAACGCAATAAATCCTTCTGCTGTGGTCGGATCCACAAGGTTTGCACATTGAATTCCATTAATATATGTTCTTATGGTTGACCCAATAGCTTCTATTCGATAGTGATTCCATTGTCCCGTCACAAAAGCTTCTTGCCCAGTAGGATTGATCGTTAGGGGATATAACCATCCGTTTCTAGCTTCGTCATATATGCCCCCTGCCCATTTTCTTGAACTGGTTTCTATTTCGCATTGATAGCCGTGAACTCGTCCTTTCAAGTATTCGGGAATACTATTACTTCTAAACTGAACTCCAGAATTGAGCCCATTGTCTACCAATACTTCAAATTCCAAAATAAAATCTGTGAATCGTTCTTTGGTGGCTAAAAAACTATTGGGAGTTTTTAATTTTGAGATTCCCACCATAGCTCCCTCTTCAATAAGGTAAGTGGCATTTCCGTTAAGTTGTTCAAATTGATCAAAATTCTTTCCATCAAAAAGAATTTTCCACGGAGCATCTTGTGCAATGGCAGATAAACTTACCATTAGAAGGACAAGCAAACTCCAAAGTTTATGTTTTGTTTTCAAGGTGTTTTTAATTTTAATTAGTATAAATTCGTGAACGTTAACGAATATAGTTAATTCTTTATTCAATTCAAATACTCTGCAATTGAATATTATTTGATTTTCAGGAATAAAATCACAGAGTGCTTAGCGGTATCTTATTCTTTTTCAAGAGAGAATACTTCAGTTAAGGGAAAAGTAAGGGGAGAGTCATCGGGATTTGTCTCCATTACATCGGCCATGAATTTCCACCATTTTTTCATTACAGGATCTTTTGAAATTACAGCCAAAGTATTACTATTTACAAGGGATTGAAAGGCAAATAGTTTTCCGCTTTCTTCTTCAAGATAAATGTAATAGGAATCAATTCCATGTTGAAAAAGAAGGGATTTTAATTCAGGCCAAAGGGCATCATGCCTTTTTTTATACTCGGCTTCACATCCTTTTTTTAGTTGCATAACAAAAGCGTTTCGAATCATCTTTTTAAAAATTATGTAAAAAGCCATTTCCAAATTTTAGCGTATAAATATGTCAACTGCCTTTTCATTTCCATAAAAATATATAATTTAGTTAACGTTAACGGAAATTTTACATCAGTCCTAATTTTATGATTCAAATCAATGAAAACCTTTCTACGGAAAGTCTATCGCAAGACCTTTTACATTTTTGGAAATTATCTGGCCAAAAAATCAATGCCATTGCCTCTACATTTGACCCTAAACAAGGCGCTCCCGTATTTACACACGGGTTTCAATTTGGCTCAGCACTGCTTCAATTTGACGCTACAAATGATTTGGATTTTTTGGACTTAGGGAGAAAACAAACCGTTGATTATATGGCACCCCATGTTAGTCATGATGGTGTTCATGATCACGGATTCAATAATTTAAGTACTTACGGGAATTTGTTACGCCTTGCCAACGAAGGAAAAATTCCAGCATCAGATTGGGAATCTCATTTTTATACGTTGGCCTTAAAGATTTCGGGGGCAGTTCAGGCTTCACGTTGGACCACAATTCCTGAAGGTGGGTATATCTATTCTTTTAACGGTCCTCATTCTTTATTTGTAGATACCATTCGGTCTTGTAGAATATTAGTAGTCAGTCACCTTTTAGGGCATCGTTATCATTCAGAAGGCGATGCTAAAATTTCACTTTTAGATCGTGCATTGCATCACATAAAAAGTACAGCAAAGTACAGTGTATACTATGGTGAAGGACGTGATCGTTACGATCTTTGGGGAAGGACAGCACATGAGAGTATTTTTAATGTGAATGATGGTCAATTCCGTTGTCCTAATTCACAACAAGGCTATACAGGGTTTAGTACATGGACACGTGGCCTGGCATGGGCTATGTTGGGTTTTTCAGAAGAACTTGAAGTGCTCAATGAGCTTCCTTCAGCAGCTTTTTCTTCTGTTTTAGAAAAAGAACAAATGATAGCGTTAATGTTAAAGGCGGCTCAAGCCACTTGTGATTTTTACATTACCCACACCCCTAGCTGTGGCATACCCTATTGGGATACTGGAGCACCGAATTTATACCAACTGGGTAATTACCTCGATCACCCTGCGGATCCCTATAATGATTGGGAACCCGTTGACAGTTCTGCAGCTGCCATTGGAGCCCAAGGTTTACTTCGTTTAGGTCATTTTTTAAAAGTAAGTAATCCAATAGAGGCAAAACGGTATTGGCAAGCGGGCTTAACGGTTTTAAATACATTGTTGTCAGCTCCGTACCTCAGTGAAGATAAACAACATCAGGGAATACTATTACACAGTATTTACCATCAACCAAACGGATGGGATCACGTGCCTAAAGGTCAAAAAATTGCCTGTAATGAATCTTCTATGTGGGGCGATTACCACATGCGTGAATTGGCTTTGTACGTTCAAAAAATTATAAACAAAGAACCCTATTATCGTTTTGATAATTGTATTCTTAAAAAAGAGGAATAATGGCTCAGCCTTTAAACGATTTTTCTCGATTGTGTGTCCATACCCAAACTACTAAACCCTGGGATATTGATCAATGCATATCAGAATATTCAAAAGCAGGAATTCACAGCATATCGATATGGAGACATCTGCTTGAAAATAAAGACCTTAAAGCCGTTAAAGCAAAATTAGAGCAAAACAATATGGAAGTTATTTCTTTGGTTAGAGGGGGGTTTTTCCCCAACATTTCCAAAGAGAAAAGAGAACAAGCTCTTCAAGACAACATTACAGCCCTTTACGAAGCTCAAGCTATTAGAGCTCCCTTACTGGTTTTGGTTTGTGGTGCGGATCCTAATCAATCCTTAGAAAAGAATAGAGAACAAATAACCACAGCAATCAACGCACTATTGCCGCTAGCTGAACAAACTGGAGTAAAAATGGCAATTGAACCACTTCACCCGATGTATGCCGGTGATAAATCTGCAGTAACTACATTAGAGGAAGCCAACACCTTAGCTGAAATTATTAATTCCCCTTGGGTTGGTGTTGCCGTTGATGTTTACCATCTATGGTGGGATCAACATTTAGAACAGCAAATTAAACGGTGTGGAAAAAACAACCATCTTTTTGCATTTCATGTATGTGATTGGTTGGTACCTACTAGGGATATGTTAACCGATAGAGGCTTAATGGGAGAGGGTTGTATAGAGTTAAAAAAAATTCGCTCTTGGGTTGAAAACGCAGGGTTTTTGGGTAAAATTGAAGTTGAAGTATTTTCAGAGCGACTTTGGAATACCGACCAAAAGATGTATTTAGAACAAATTAAAAAGGCCTACTTATCAGCAACTTAAATTTTTTTAAAAATTAATTGGAATAAAAGAAAATGAAAGTACATACTATAGGAATTATTATGAATGGGGTTACCGGAAGAATGGGAACCAATCAACATTTAATCCGGTCCATTGATGCGATTATCAAACAAGGTGGCGTACAAATTAATGATTCAGAACGCATCATGCCCGATGTGATTTTGGTGGGTCGAAATGAAGTAAAATTAAAAGCTTTGGTAGAACGCACATCGATTTCTAAATGGACAACCGATTTAGAAAGTGTACTTAAAGACGCTTCATATTCTATTTATTTTGATGCCCAAACCACCGGGCGCAGAGCCGATGCGGTTGAAAAAGCTGTTGCCGCAGGAAAACACATTTACTGTGAAAAACCGATAGCCACCTCAACCCAACAAGCCCTTGATTTATTTGCTTTATGTCAAAAAAAGGGAGTAAAAAATGGAGTCGTCCAAGACAAACTATGGCTTCCCGGACTTTTAAAATTAAAACGCCTTATTGAAAATGATTTTTTTGGAAAAATACTTTCCGTAAGAGGCGATTTTGGATATTGGGTATTTGAAGGACACTCTGTTCCGGCTCAACGCCCCAGCTGGAATTACCGAAAAGAAGATGACGGGGGAATCATTGTGGACATGCTTTGTCATTGGCGGTATGTTTTAGATCATTTATTTGGGAATGTAAAAGGCGTTTTTTGTTTAGGAGCAACGCATATTCCCGAACGTATTGATGAACAAGGAACCCCTTATGTTTGTACTGCCGATGATGCCGCCTACGCTATTTTTGAGCTTGAAGGCGATGTAATTGCACAATTTAACTCTTCGTGGACAACACGTGTTCGTCGCGATGATTTGTTAACCCTCCATGTGGATGGGACAAAAGGATCTGCTGTTGCTGGCCTTCGAGAATGTTGGACTCAATCCTACGGAAATACACCTAAACCCGTGTGGAATCCTGACATTGCTAACCCCATTGATTTTCATTCGGGATGGTCTAAAATGCCCGAACAAGAAAACTTTGATAATGCCTTTAAGGTACAATGGGAACTTTTTTTAAAACATGTGGTTTTAAATACTCCTTTTCCCTGGACACTTCATGAGGGAGCAAAAGGGGTTCAATTAGCTGAAAAGGGAATTGAAAGCTGGGAGAAAAAAACATGGATAAAGATACCCGAACTAAAAATAAAAGAATGAAAGTAGCCGCAATTACCGGGGGAACTCGAGGAATAGGTTTAGGTATTGCAGAAGCTCTTGCACGTGAAGGGTTTCATCTGATATTAAATGGAATGCGCCCAGAACAAGAGGTGCGTGAAAAATTATCTACATTATTTCCAAAATCAGTGCAATGGGCTTATTGCCAAGGCAATATTGCCGAGGCTTCTACACACCAAAAATTGATGGAAACGGCAAAATCTATCTTTGGTTGTCTCCATATTTTGGTCAATAATGCCGGAATAGCGCCACCGACGCGTGATGATATATTAGAAGCTACTGAAGATAATTTTGATTTGGTATTAGAGACGAATCTTAAAGGACCCTATTTTTTGACACAAAAAATAGCCCGTTGGATGATTGAACAAAAAAAGGATCATCCTAAAGATTTTTTTTCAATTATAAACATATCGTCGGTTTCAGCCACGGTTGCCTCCACGCAACGAGGGGAATATTGTATTTCTAAAGCGGGAATAGCTATGGCAACCAAATTGTGGGCGGCTCGTTTAGGAGAATTTGATATTCCCGTGTATGAGATTCAACCAGGGGTGATTAAAACGGATATGACCGCTGGGGTTCAGGCAAAATATGATGCTTTGTTTGACGCCGGCTTAACCGTGCAAAAGCGATGGGGTGTGCCTAATGATATTGGTAAAGTAGCTGTTGCCCTGGCACTTCATTCCCTTCCGTATGCTACAGGACAAGTCATTCAGGTAGATGGGGGGTTAACACTTCAACGATTGTAAGATGATAAAAAATTGGTCAGAACGTAAATTGAAATCAACATGGCGTATCATTTATTGGAGCGCTATACTTTTAATTGCCGTTACCTTTTCGCCTATAGTATTAATTCAAGATAAGGTTGACCCCCATTGGCTTCAAATGCCTTTTCATTTATGGGTCAGTATTCTAAATACAATTGTACTGGTTGCTTTAACGGGTGTGGGAGGATACGTTTTTTACACTTTAAAGTCGAAAACAGATAACGATCAGAATTTATAAAGCTATGGTTCAAGCGCTCATTGGAATTGGAATAGTATATATCGGAATACTCATCGTGCTATCTCTTCGCAGTAGAAGGGAAATCAAAAGTTCTACAGACTTTATCTTGGGTGGGGCTAAGATAGGTTTGATTCTTGGCTTTATGACCTTCGCGGCTACATTGTTCAGTACATTTACCCTAATGGGGATGCCCGATTTTTCAAGAACACACGGCGTTGGTGCTTGGCTTTTTCTTGCATTTTCAGATGCAGTAATGGTCTTTTTTATCCTTTGGTTTGGTTTTTATTTACGAAAACGAATAGGGCAACAATCCTTTCGCGGCATGTCATCTTTATTGCAAGATTGTTATCAAAATAAGGGGGTTGGGTATTTGTATTTTACCGCAGCCTTCTTATTCTTAATTCCCTATGTCGCCATTCAAATTCGGGGTGTAGCCATTTTTTTACTTGAGGCTTTCCCTGATTTTATTTCCGTTGGATTTTGGAGTGTACTCATTGTACTTATTATGCTTTTGTATTCTGAATTAGGAGGATTAAAAGCCATTATTTATGCTGATTTTATGCAGGGTACTTTATTGCTAATAGTGGTTTGGCTCGTTGCATTTAATTGTTTAGATCAAGTAGGCGGCTGGGCCTCTCTTTTTGAAAAAATTAATGAATCTAATCGTGCTTTACTTTCCCCTCCTGGACCAAAAGGACTACTCACCCCTCAATTTTTAATTGCTTCTTGTATTGCCATAGCTATGATACCGGTAACGCAACCCCAACTTTCTACACGTTTGGTGATTATGAAAAACTACAAGTCTCTATTGCGAATGGCAGTAGCCGTCGGAACCTTTGCGATGCTCATTATTTTACCTACCATAATTATAGGCTTATACGGCGCATTGTATTATGCAGAAGAAAGTACTTCTGGTTTTCTTGGGACAGTATTGCTTCAAGAACAACACCCTATAGTTGCTGCCGTCACGATTATTGGGCTTTTTGCTGCAGCCATGTCAACCTCAGATTCACAATTATTTGCTATGGGAAATGAATTTAGGGGATTGCTGGGGGCATCAAAAGAAGATCAGTTGACCCCTGTCAGAGTCGCAATAATTGTATTTGCCATTGCCGCACTTTTATTTTCTTTGGTCAGCTCTGATGAATTGGTTTTACTTGCTCGGTTGAGTTTCTCAGGAACAGGAATAATGGGTCCTATGATTATTTTAGGAATTTTATCGAAAAAACCCATGGGAAGTTTTATGATTTGGTTTTCTGCGCTTGCGCTCCTCATTTTTATCCTTTCCCAATTGAATGTAGTGCCCCAAAACATTTATTCTTTTCGTGTAGATTTAGCCCTTATGATTCTTCTTTCGCTGGGCGCGTTTATCAATTATAGACTAAAAAAATGACCTGGAGTAAAACTGTATTATTATTTCTGGGTTTTGGCGGAGTCATATTGATTTCTCAATGTTCTTCTGATACATCTTCTTCTCTTTGGCCTGAAATAGACAAAACAACAAAACCTTGGACGCGATGGTGGTGGTTAGGAAGTGCTGTTGAAAAGACTGAAATACGAAAGACTTTACTTGCCTTTCATGAAGCAGGACTTGGCGGAGTTGAAATTGCATGCATTTATGGTGTTCAAGGGATTGAAGAAAAATACATTGATTTTTTATCACCACAATGGATGGATCATTTGGCGTTTACACTTAAAATAGCCGATAGTTTATCCATGGGTGTTGATATGACTTTGGGAACAGGATGGCCCTATGGGGGACCCCAAGTTGACTTAGAAAATGCAGCTACCAAACTTAGGATTAAAAGAATTCAATGGCCAAGATCAAAAGAGGTTAATTTGGATTTAAAAGAAACCATAACTGAAGAAAAAATTCCTCTTCAAATAGTAGCCGTAGTTTCCTTTTCAGAAAATGACGAAGTCACTGATTTAACGTCATCTTTACAGGGCACTATTTTAGAATGGGAACCCCAATTGGTACCACACGAACTTATTGTATTGTATGCCGACAAAACTTTGCAAAAGGTAAAACGAGCAGCACCGGGGGGAGCAGGGTGGACTCTTGATCATTACTCATCAAAGGCCTTAGCAAAGTATTTGGCTCCCTACACAAAGGCGTTTGACCCCCTTCCAACTCTACCCCGAAGTATTTTTAATGATAGTTATGAAGTATATGGTACCGATTTCACCCCTAAGTTTCTAACTGCATTTGAAAAGCGAAGAGGGTATGATTTGAAGCCCCATTTACAACACCTTCTTTTGGATATTGACGATCCGATTGGGAATCGAATTAAATCAGATTATAGAGAAACCCTAAGTGAAGTTTATGTTAATGACTTTCAAAACCCATGGAATGATTGGGCACATGAACGTTCTATACAAACCCGATTGCAAGCGCACGGGTCTCCAGGAAACTTAATTGATTTATATGCTTCTGCCGATATACCTGAATGTGAAACCTTCGGTTCAATGCCTTTTGATATTAAGGGATTACGTCGTTTAGAAGAAAATATCCGACCTGGAGATGCAGATCCTGCTATGCTTCGTTTTTCCTCTTCTGCTGCTCATATTTCAGGTAAACCCTTGGTTTCTTCAGAATCATTTACCTGGTTAAGAGAACATTTCAAAACGGCACTATCACAGTGTAAGCCTGAGGTCGAAGATTTATTTTTAAACGGGGTCAATCACGTCTTTTTACACGGCTCTACGTATAGTCCTGAATCAGCAGAATGGCCCGGGTGGAAATTTTATGCCTCAGTGAATTTTAACCCTACCAATACCATATGGGCGGATGTACCTGAATTATTCAGTTACATTTCAAAAGTGCAATCTTTTCTGCAAGCCGGTAAACCTGACAATGAAATTTTATTGTATTGGCCAGTACATGACATATGGGGGAAGTTTCTTAATGGCCGATTGATGCAACAATTAGCCATTCACGATTTAGATACTTGGTTAAAGCATACTCCCTTTTATGATGCAATTCAAACCCTACTCAAAGAGGGGTATAGTTTTGACTATCTCTCTGATCAGTTTTTAGCAAAAGCCACATTTACAGATGGTCAAATACATTTGCCGGGGGGAGCTTATCGCGCTATACTGATTCCAAAGACGAAACATATGCCCCTTAAAACTTTACAAAAGTTAATTGAATTGAAAAATGAAGGAGCGAATATTATTTTTGAAGGAACTCCAGAAACGGTTCCTGGGTGGTATGAATTTGAATCCCAAACAAAAGAATTAGAGGTCCTACTCAATAATGCCAAAATCAAAAAAATTCCAAGAGAAACGTGGACTAAGCATTTGTCAATACTTGGAATTTTGCCGGAAACTTTTTCCAAAGCTCAGCTAAAATTTATCCGAAGGACCTACGAAAAGGGTAATGTTTATTTTCTAGCAAATCATACAGGATCTGAAATTAAAGGTTGGTTTTCAGAGCGATCACAAAGTTCTTCTTTGGTTCTGTTAGATCCTTTAACAGAAACATACGGCCATCCTACAACCCGAATAAATAATGAGAAAAGAGAATTTTATCTCGATCTTAAATCAGGAGAATCTGTTTTGCTTTTGACAGAAAATAACACAAAGGTTGCCCCATGGAAATACTTTGTGTCGGATGAAACAGCACCTCAATCTCTTAACGGACCTTGGCAATTGGAGCCTGTGCAAGGCGGACCTAAGTTACCTCCTAAAGTAACAGTAGATTCTCTTGGGTCATGGACATCTATAAATACACAATACGAAGCGTTTTCAGGAACAGTTTCGTACAAAACCACATTTTCAATTCCTGAAAAAAGTACTCCATTTTGGCGCTTGCAATTAGAAGATGTTCGTGAAAGTGCAGCGGTTTGGATTGACAATCATTACTACGGCACACTATGGTCTAATCCATTTGAATTAGATCTCATGGAATTGTCTCCAGGAAATCATACCTTAGAATTAAAAATTACCAATTTGGGGGCGAATCGTATTCGTGCTAAAGAAAAAAGAGGCGAAGTATGGACAATTTTTAATGAAATAAACATGGTAAATAAAGAGTATAAAAAATGGAACGCCAGCGGTTGGGAGATCACTCCTTCAGGTTTATTGAATCCACCAAAATTAATTCCTTTAACCCTATACAATCCCAAATGAAAAAAGGTATACTGTCTGTTTTTTTGATTCTCACGTTTATCTGGAGTAATGCCCAAGAAGTTTTGCCCCTTTGGGATTCGATTCCTAACGCAATTGAATACCCTACATTTGTAGAACAAACTACACTTGATGAAGCGGGTGAACCCTTACGCGTAAGTCAAATTTCGCTACCTACACTCACTGCTTTTTTAGTTCCTAAAGAAAAAGCCACAGGTGCCGCAGTACTTATTTGTCCAGGTGGAGGGTATCGAATTTTAGCCATTACCAAAGAAGGCTATAAAATTGCACAATGGCTAAATAGTCTTGGTATATCTGCATTTGTATTAAAAAGTAGGCTGCCTGATGATCGAATCATGGAAAACAAAAGGATTGGTCCTTTGCAAGATGCTCAAGAAGGTCTGCGAACACTTCGACGAAATGCGGATAAATGGAATATTGATCCTGAAAAAATTGGTGTACTTGGCTTTTCTGCCGGAGGGCATTTGGCTGCAAGTCTATCAACACTTTACGATCAAAAAGTATATACTTCAAAGGACGCTACAAGTGCACGTCCTGATTTTTCGATTCTTATTTATCCTGTGATTTCGATGCAACAGGAAATCACCCATATGGGTTCACGAAATAACCTTTTGGGAAGTAATCCTACCCAAAGTCAAATAGATTGGTATTCTACCGAAAAACAAATAAATGAAAATACACCACCGGCCTTTTTGGTTCATTCTTTTGACGATAGTGCAGTGCCTATTGAAAATAGTTGGGAATATGCCAAGCAATTAAAGGCTAATAAAGTGCCTGTAGAAATGCATGCTTACCGATCGGGGGGACATGGTTATGGATTGGGTATAGGTGACACGCATTTGAGTTGGAGTGAAGCCTGTGCTCAATGGTTAGAAGTTATGGGTATGGCTAAGAAAAATTCTGATATTGCCCTAGCTGACCCGAATTCAACCCCAGAATTATGTCAAGGCGCTTACTGGACTCCCGATGAGGCAAAAGAACAAATGAAAGCGTTTGCGGGCCTCTGGACCAATCAACAGGAATGGGAAATAAGAGCACAACAAATAAAAAACCAGTTGTGGAAGGGCATGCAGTTATCTAAAATTCCCTCCTTTACAAAACCTCAAAATGTAATGATTACTGCGCCTGTAGTCCATAATGGGTATCAAGTTCAAAATATTAGCTTGGAAACATTCCCTGGATTTTATGTAACGGGAAATCTCTATTCTCCACTAAAAGGAGAATCCAAAATGCCCGCAATCTTAAGTCCTCACGGACACGGAAATGGAGGGCGTTTTTCAGCAGATGTACAAACCCGTTGTGCAATGCTAGCCAAAATGGGGGCAATCGTTTTTTCATATGATATGGTAGGCTATGGCGAAAGTACTGTACTTGATCATAAAATGCCCATTTCGTTAGTACTCCAAACGTGGAACAGCAAGAGTATAGTAGATTATTTAGTGCAACGAAAAGATGTTGATTCACAACGCATCGGGATCACGGGAGCTTCAGGAGGAGGCACTCAAAGCTTTATGCTCGCTGCTCTTGATGATCGAATAGCTGTAAGTGTTCCTGTGGTACAAGTATCGGCTCATTTTTTTGGTGGGTGTGTTTGTGAGAGCGGAATGCCCGTTCATAAAAAAGGAGATTTTCAAACCAACAACGTCGAAATTGCAGCCGCTTTTGCGCCAAAGCCACAGCTACTTATTTCTGATGGTGCAGATTGGACATCTAACACACCCGAAGTTGAATTTCCCTACCTTTCTAAAGTGTATTCACTCTATGGAAAAGAAGATTTTGTAAAAAACATACATCTAGAAAATGAAAAGCACGATTATGGCGTCTCAAAACGAATTGCAGCCTATGATTTTTTGGCACATCATTTGAATTTGAAGAAACGTAAAGTTCAAAAAAAGGGGAAGTATAATGAAGCAGATATCCTTATATTGCCTACTGAAAAGCTTAATGTATATTCAACAATCGAACGTCCTAAAAATGAATTAATTGGTGATGACTCGATTTTAACTTTTTTATCCATTCAATAATGAAATATAGAAGATTTGGAAGAACGAATTGGCAAGTAAGTGAAATTGGCTACGGGATGTGGGGTATGGCCGGTTGGAAAGAATCAGACGATTTAGAATCAAATCATTCCCTAGATTTAGCAGTGGAACACGGCGTTAATTTCTTTGACACCGCATGGGGGTATGGTGAAGGACATAGTGAGCGCCTATTAGG
>RGZR01000257.1 GCA_010031465.1 Flavobacteriia bacterium | reverse complement strand
CCATCCATAGGCAATCAAATCATCCTCATAGCGCTCTAAAGAATCTGTTTGTATAAAGCGTAATGGCTGAAAGGGAATATTGCTTATATGCGCAATGATCGATTTAGAATCAAGTGCCTTCTTTATACTCAGGCTGTCAATCAATATTTTTTCATCTTGTTTTGTTCCACCTCCAATAAATAATAAAGCAGTTTTAGTTTCAATTTCATTTGGGACTACAACGTCTAACCAATGCCACCAATAAGGTTGGTCGACCTCTTTTTCAGTTAACCATTTTCCAGATTGCATTTTAATATGAAAAAGCATGGCACCCTCAAGTGCTTTGGTTTCTATGGGGTCCTCTTGCGGGGAAAACGAATTGACAATAAGTGGCTCAGCCATTGTCATGTACCAATTTTTGATCCAATCTTTACGATTCTTCCGGCCTCGTTGAACACCATTTTGTTGAAATTCGGTCCATTCAATGTGATTTTCTATGAAAAATCCTCTAACCGCTTTGTCCCTATCCCACGATAAAGCGATACCACTCTCTTGATAAGACCAAACATTTTTAATCAGGAAAGACTCATTCAACCACTTAAAAACAGTCAGGCTATCTCCATAAAATTCCCGAATCGTCTTTCCTAACGGACTCAAGACAACATTCATGTCCTTAATCGAAGCTCTAATAAATGCCAAATGCCTGTCACTCACATCCGGATGCCCAAGCAATCTTTGATCAAAAATGTAAATAGGAATATAAGGCAATCCAGCAGACTCAGCCCGATGAAATGATGCGTGGTCTTGGGTACGCAAATCCCGTTTAATCCAAACGAGGTTCACCTCTGGACGCGAATTACCACGTGGTCCGGGTTTAATTTTCATAGCCTTACAAAAATGGACTTTTTATTCAAAAAAATAAAACGCCGGCTTAAAATATTTTTTTTAACTTGCATAAAACAACTTAAACCAATAAACAATGAAACATTTATTTTTATTTATCGCGCTTTTTCTTGCCACCAATTTCTCAATTGCAC
>RGZR01000256.1 GCA_010031465.1 Flavobacteriia bacterium | reverse complement strand
TAAGTTCTACGGGAAATGGGGTGTATTTAGGTGGTTGTGGATAGGCAGCTTGACGTTTACAGGGACATTATGCCTTGTTTCTGTGAATGAGGTATTTGGCCAAGGGTTGCGAAAATTCGGTGCCATTACTCCAATTGGAGGCATGATCCTAATTTTTGCTTGGGCCATTGGTGGAATCGCTTTACTTAGGCATCGAAAGCAATTCCAGTGAGAGAGTTGAAAATTCCTAGAATTTAACGAACGCCGAAAATTTAATTCCAAAATTGCGTTCCGGGTAGGGGCTTCTATAGGTCAATCTCCAAATAGCATCGACTCTGAAAAAGCGGAACATGTTTTCAATTCCTAACCCGGCTTCCATGTAGGGCATGTTCGAAAAACCGTTTATGGGAATCAAATTTTGTTCCGATTGGATTTCTTGAGGTATTAGCGCTTGGTTCTCTGGATGTAAAGTTCCTATTACCCCTTTGGTATGAATGATTTCACGCCATTTAAGCTTTGAAAATCCGCCAATTTTATTAAAGAAAAAACCATTGAAATGGTGGGAAAACGACCACTGAAAGCTTTGGTCGGCTACAAATTCAAAAAGTTGCATTTGATTGAATGATCGGTTATTCAAAACCCGGGATTGATTTCCCAATGGGATGTCCAATAAAGGATAGGGAATGGTCCCAAAAACTTTTGATGCTTGGACTTTTGAAACAGTTCGCCCAACTGGTCCCCATATTTTAGTATGTTCCCATTGGGTTGCGAGACGCGTATATTCAAATCGACTTCCTAAAAAACCTCTAATTCCTTGCATGAAGGATAAGGTGTAAACGGGACCCGCTGGGCTTATCTTTTTTCTGCGGTTTCTGCGTACCAAATAAAAAGCTCGAGGTTCATATCGGATTTTTAATGTTGCGGTGGCATTATTTAGGTTGAATCCAACTCGATTACCTGGAAGAGAGTCGTACCATGCGAGTTGGAAACGCTGATTTTCGGGCAATGAATACCGGCGGTGTGAAAATACACCGGAGACG
>RGZR01000255.1 GCA_010031465.1 Flavobacteriia bacterium | reverse complement strand
AAACACATTGAATAGTATGTCGGCGGCATCTTTGAATACCCTGCGCGATACATCATTGACATCTTCGCTGTTTTCTGCAGCAATATCTTGTAAAATATTCAAACCTTCATGCTTGACATACTTTTCGAAAATTTTATGTACAGCAGAAACATGATTACCGAAGTTCATATTGGAACGATTTTTCTTCTTTTGAGGGGTATAGCCTTTACTCTTGAACAGATCGTATACGAATTTTACATTGTCACTGTCTTTTTTAGCACGTTCATCTGCTACACAAGCCAAACGATACATTTTAGCCCAAAACTCACCATCTACGTTTAGAGACTTAACAGTTTTGGAGTTATTAGCTATCAAGAAGTTGTCAACAGGAGCAAACGAATTGGTAACAATGCAACAAATTTCATCACCGATGTAAGAAAATGCACTAGCCCTATGCTGACCATCCACAATTTGATAGTAATACTTGCCTTTATGTTCAATCTCTGCGACATTGATGTATCCTAAATCATTATGCCAAGAGTCTTTAATCATATTAACTCTAAGGCGATCAATATCTCGCTGATATAAACCTATAGCAAGATTTTTCAATGGAATCGTTGCGATTTTTAGCCAACCTGCTTTTGTTTTTGCGATTGGTTTGTCTAAAGGTTCTCCAAGGAAACCATACTCAGACATTGCAATGTGATCTTTTTTAGGGTTGAATTTGAATTTTGTATTCATTTTATTATTCTTTCTTTTGAGGTTATAGTTTCGCTGCCCTCATTGACAACACTTATAAGATAACCCAAATCGATTTATATGCAAGTATTTTTTTGAGAAAAAATAAAAAAAAGTTATGGCACGGTCTTTGCTGTGCGTTTTGATATAAAGCGTTGATAATCAAGGGTTTACGCGGGGTAGGCCGCTGTAAGTCGTTGATTTGCAGGGTGTTACGCGGAAGAGTTAATTTAAAAAGTTTGTCAACAAAAAAAAGGGGAGGGAGCCGAAGCTCCCTCCTTGAGGTAGGCCATGGACTGGCT
>RGZR01000254.1 GCA_010031465.1 Flavobacteriia bacterium | reverse complement strand
AGATTTCCGTCTGCTCTAACAAAAAATCCTTCTTCGTTGACCTTATAACGCTGGCGTTTGCCCTTTTTGTTTAAGAGGTATTCCGGTTTGTACTGAATGACATTTTCATACATGGATAAAGGTGCAGGGTCCAGTGCGGATTCTGTCCTACCGGATTTACCAACCACGGTTTCAACTTCGGGAATACCGGCTACGGCCATGTCCAATTGCTGCAATATCCGTTTATTTTCTTCAATGCCGGCGTGGGGCATAGAGGTGGGCATCAACAAGAACGAACCTTCGTTTAAGGAGGGCATAAATTCTTTGCCTGTATTTTTCATAATGAAAAAACCGGCCAGGACGATGAGTGAGGGTATGGATAGAAATGCTAATTTATTGGCAAGTGCCCACTTTAAAATGCGTGTGTATTGTCTTCTAAACAGGGTGAATGCACCTAATAGCCCTAAGCAAATTAGCCCAACAAAGACCAAATTCCAAAAGATGCTTCTATCCACACCCAGTGGCCGCCAATATTCTGCCAACAGAAATACTATGGCTCCTGCAGAAATGCCAATGTTTAGAAGATTGGCACGTTTTTCAGTGATTTTTTCCTGTAATTTTAAAAGGGACGTAAGACCAAATGCTATTAATAGTAATCCCAGCCAAGTACCATAAATTATGGCTATTATTCCCAGTACAATCAATAGACCATTGATGATATAACGTGATAATTTCTTTAGGTCTTGTTTCCCGAATAAATAGGCTGCAAAGGGAGGAATTATGAATAAGGCCACGATAATAGAGGCAGTTAATGCAAATGTTTTAGTAAATGCCAGCGGCTTGAATAATTTTCCTTCCGCACCCATCATTGTAAAGACAGGAATGAAACTTATGATTGTGGTCATTACCGCCGTTACGATGGCACCGGAAACCTCTGCAGTG
Organism: Flavobacteriia bacterium; assembly: GCA_010031465.1. Classification (GTDB taxonomy): domain Bacteria; phylum Bacteroidota; class Bacteroidia; order Flavobacteriales; family Flavobacteriaceae; genus MS024-2A. Next base: position 98 of record RGZR01000254.1, on the reverse strand, counting down.
GCATTGTAAACTACCGTATTTACAGACAGTTTTTTGTCGTTTTCATTTAAGTGCCTAATGATGTTTTCAGAAAGAATAACACCTACATCTACCATAGT
>RGZR01000253.1 GCA_010031465.1 Flavobacteriia bacterium | reverse complement strand
GAAAGACTGCTAGACATTATCAAATCAAATATCTTGGGTGAAATCAATTATGCCCACTCCATGTTCTCCTTCCCTATTCAACCAGCACGCCACTATAGAATAAATCGTCCTGTTAAATTAGGTGGTGGTGCGCTCTGGGATATTGGACCCTATGCCATTCATACCTTGAGGCAATGCTTTAAAGAAAAACCCATACGTGTTTATGCGCAAGCAAAACTTAATGAACATGGCGCTGACCTATCAACCACAGGCATGATTGATTTTGGGCAAAATAAAAGAGCTACATTTGATATTAGCTTTGAATGTACGCGTCGTTCTGAAGTAGAGGTATTTGGCCCCGCAGGCCGTGCCAAAATTCCTACTATATGGCAACCCGAAGATCAAAAAGCGAAGATCGTCTACAGCACGGAAAAGTCAGGTTTTCATGAAGAAATTGTGCCGATGGCGAGCCATTTTGAATTAGAGTTTAAGCACTTTAACGAATGCATTCTTAAAAATACTGCCCCAAAAATTTCAACTCAAGATGCTCTATGGAATGTCAAAACACTTGAAGCATTACAGCAAAGTATTGAAAATGCCACTTGGATCAATTTATAAATGACTAGGCTCTGGCTGCTTGATTTTGATGGTACGCTGGTTGACTCAGAAAAAGCCATCAAGGCCTGCTACTTAAAGGCTGGGCAAGAATTTGTTCCTGAAAGGAATGGTTTCATAGAAAACATGATTATTGGGCCTACGCTCGATGAATCATCAAAGATCATTCTTACCGATAAAAATCTCCATCTGCTTGATGAGTTTAAAAAAAGGTTTCAAGAGCTCTATGATGACAAGTTAGTACTTGAGACTCCACAATACCCAGAGGTTGATGAGACTTTAAAGAAACTCCATAGCCAAGGTGATCATCTATGTATTGTGACGAATAAACGAGGCCACCCAACGCATAAGCTGATTGAACATTACAGTTGGCATCACTTGTTTTATTGGGTGGCTTGTATGGATGAAAATCCTTCAGTACAAAAT
>RGZR01000252.1 GCA_010031465.1 Flavobacteriia bacterium | reverse complement strand
ACTTGATTGCATCTGCCAATCAGTTTTTCACTGGCACCACATCTGATTGATGATTAATGGAATGCGTAAAAGATTGATAATTGTCTGCCTCTGTTTTTACCCAGCCTTAGCGCAAGCAAATACGACTCCCATCGATAGCACAGAAGTTTCAATTTCTGATTTTCAAGAGTTTGTTGATCATACGGGTTTGGTCACCAAAGCTGAAAGTAATGGTGGAATGGTTTTTGAAAATGGGTGGGTTATTAAACCAGAGTGGAATTGGAAAACGCCATATGGTGAGCAAAGTCACCCAGATGAGCCAGCTGTTCACATTACATATGATGAGGCACAAGCCTATTGCAAATGGAAGGGTAAAAGGCTTCCTACACGCGGCGAATGGATAAACTATGCATATACTGAACATCGCCCATCTCATCCAGAATATGAAAAAGGAATAACCTATACTTATCCCACCGGCGACTCTCCTGAAGGCGCGAATTGCCTGAATGCTTGTGGCAATCCCAAAGGTAATCCAGATAGCAAAAAGGACTTTTCCCCAATGCTGATGCGAGGCCATGGCCATGCAAGGGTAGGCACGACCAAACAGGGCATAAATGGGCTTTATGATATGGGAGCGAATGTTTGGGAATGGGCGTTGATTTCTCCAGAAGCTCAAATACAAGCTACCATGGGTGGATCATGGTGGTATGGATCAGAACAAATGCAAGCTGATTACGGGGCGACAAAAGCAAGAGATATGGCCGCAGTCTATATTGGGTTTAGATGCTTTGAACCTTAAAAATTCAAATCAATTCTAATCATTCAAAATGAGTTATTTTTTTGGTAAATACATTTCAGAATAAGGAATAATTATTGCAAGAATGTTTTAGCAATCGCACGTCATTTTAGTTTAAGGATAAATTAGCATGCCATCTAAAAAGCTTTCAGAACTTATTTATATTTCTTTCTTAGTACTTTTTTTAGCTATACCAATCCTAATTATTGATAGCTCCACCAATCATTCTTTTGCGCAGGGAAACT
>RGZR01000251.1 GCA_010031465.1 Flavobacteriia bacterium | reverse complement strand
ACTCGGAAATAAAAACCCCAAACTACTAAAACGCCTGCCCAATTTCATCTTAAATTGGGTTGAGAAATTCATCCATCAAGATGAAATCAACTATATATTGAACGAAGGAAAGGGCCAGGTTGGCCCAGAATTCATCAATACGGTATTTAGAATCAATCAGGTAACATTAAAGTCAAGATTTTTAGACCGAATTCCTGAAAAAGGAGGCTGCATAATTGCTGCTAACCATCCCTTAGGGGGTGTTGACGGTATGGCATTGATGGCAGAGGTAGCAAAACGAAGGACCGACTTTCTTTTTTTGGCCAATGACATCCTCATGAACATCACCCCACTTAAGGATTCGTTCTTACCCGTGAACCGGGTTGGCTCAACCGATAGAAAAAGCTTGGCATTAATTAGTAAAGCATATGCATCGGGCAAAGCAATAATTATTTTCCCGTCGGGATTTGTTTCTCGAAAAATTGATGGTATTGTTCAGGATTTACCTTGGCAAAAAAGCGTTATTCAAAAAGCCAAGGAACATAAACTTTGCATCATTCCAACGTTTATTGATGGCGAAAACACAAAACGTTTTTACAGAATATCAAAGATCAGGAAGATTTTAGGTGTCAAAGCGAATCTCGAAATGTTCACATTGCCCGATGAAATGTTCAAACAAAAAGGAAAAACCATCACAATGACATTTGGAAATCCAATTGAGCCAGAAAAGCTTTATCGGAATAAACCAATTGAGGTAGCCGCAAAAATACGGGAACTCGTTTATGCATTAAAAGAGAATACGGAAGCGACAATCTCCTAACAATTAATTAATTTGCACCACTATGACAGATCGGTTGATGGATCCTGTTTCTCGAGATATATTAATATCTGAATTAAGTAGGGATATTTTTGTTCGAAAAACCAACAAGGCTGATAACGAAATCTATATTTTCCGAGGTTGCGAAAAACCCAACCTAATGAATGAAGTTGGTCGTTTGCGAGAGGTTTCCTTTCGTGAAGCTGGAGGCGGAACTGGAAAAG
>RGZR01000026.1 GCA_010031465.1 Flavobacteriia bacterium | reverse complement strand
GCCGTGAAATTCAAATAGAGGGGCCATCCAGGCACTGTCACGTTTTGCTAAATAATCATTTACCGTTACAAGGTGAACCCCTTTTCCCGTTAATGCATTTAGGTATACCGGAAGGGTGGCAACAAGAGTTTTTCCTTCCCCGGTTTGCATTTCTGCAATTTTTCCTTGATGAAGAACAATCCCGCCAATCAATTGAACGTCATAATGAATCATATCCCATGTTATGGGTTTTCCAGCGGCATCCCAAGAATTATTCCACAGGGCTTGTTCTCCTTTTAGAGCGACATAACTTTTGGTTTGGGAAAGTTCACGGTCGTAGGCAGAAGCCGTTACTTCAATGCTGGTGTTTTGTACAAATCGACGTGCCGTTTCTTTAACCACAGCAAAGGCTTCAGGGAGTATTTGATTTAAAATAGCTTCCTCTGCTTGATGTGCAGCTTCCTCTTGTTGATCCAATTGTTGATAAATGGATTCTTTTTGATCCAAATCAGAAGTGCTTTTAGCTTCTGTTCTTAATTTTTCTATGGTAGTATCGTATTCTTTACGTGCCTCAGCTAAGCGTTGTTTAAAGTACGCTGTTTTTTCTCTAAGGGCATCGTTTGATATGGTTTCAAAGTGCTGCTGATGACTATTGATCTTGCTGACTAGAGGAATAATGGTACTTAAATCCTTTTTGGTTTTGTCACCGACAAAAATTTTTAAAATGCTATTTAGTATACTCATGTTATGGTGGGGTCGCGTTCAAAATTTGTTCAAAAATAAGCAAAAAAAAAGCCTCTTTTGGAGACTTTTTGAATTGGTTTACATTGAAGGTCAATATTCATCTTCATTCCACAGATAATCTTCTTCTGTTGGAAAGTCAGGCCAAATTTCTTCAATAGACTCATAGATGTCTTCCTCATCTTCCATGGCTTGTAAATTTTCAACCACTTCTAGAGGCGCTCCAGTTCGAATAGAATAATCAATCAATTCATCTTTAGTGGCGGGCCAAGGTGCATCACTTAAGTACGAAGCTAATTCTAATGTCCAATACATAGGTATACATTTTTTTGCAAAAATAGATTTTTATCAATTTTGTGCAACACTTATTGAAAAAATTAGTTACCGTTCCATTTAATTTCTTCTACTCCAAATTCAATAGTAAAACATCTAGATAGGGTAAAGAAATAATCGGAAAGCCGATTCATGTAGGCAATTAATATTGGAGAAACAGGTGAAGTTTGATTCAATTCGGTTACAAAACGCTCGGCTCTTCGGCATACACAGCGTGCTAAGTGTGAATAAGAAACAGAGGGATGTCCACCGGGTATAATAAAATTTCTAAGTTCGGGTAAACGCTCTGTTAGGGTATCAATTTCTTGTTCTATAAAAGTGACAGCTTGGGTTTGAATTGGGTGTAAGTTTTTTGGAAAATTACAGCCCTCTTCAATTGACAATTGAGAGGCAATGGTCATCAAATGTTTTTGAATTTCTAACAGCGTAGCTTTTATCGTGGATTGTTCTGTAGTATCACGAATAAGCCCCAACCAGGCCACCAATTCGTCAACCGTTCCGTAGGCTTTGATTCGCGTATCGTGTTTGGGAACTCTTTTTCCTGAAATTAAGCTGGTAATACCGCTGTCACCAGTCTTAGTGTATATTTTGTGCTCTCTCATGTGTCCTCTCCATTTCTCCTCTACTATAAGGTGCAATTGATACAAATGTACAAATTAATGCTTTACAAGGGAAAATATTCAGTTGTGTTTAAGCCTTTGAATTAGGTCTAATCCGTCCACTTAAGGCCAAGAGTAAATATAATCCGCAAACCAAGATCGCTATACGAGAAAGTGCATCACCATAACGGACATAAAACGTAATCTTATCCCTAGGTGCAATAGTGCCTGTTAATACCGTTTTGGTATTGTAGGTTGTTTGTTTTTCAATTTCACCCTTTGCATTTATAAATGCAGAAATACCCGTATTTGCACTTCGTGCTATGGCCCTTCGGGTTTCAATAGCTCTAAGTTTGGTGTAACTCAATAACTGTCTATGTCCAGGGGTATTTTCCCACCAGGCATCATTTGAAATTACTGCTAAAAACTGAGCCCCTTCACGAATATAGCCCGTCACAAATTCTCCAAATACGGATTCCCAACAAATAATAGGCGCCGCTTGGGTTTGGTGTATGGGGTGTGAAAATACCCTTCTTTTTTCTTGCACCACACGACTGGACACCGTGCCTCCCAAGTCGATTAATACATCACCCAATAGGGGCTTTAAGTATTTTTTAAAGGGCATGTTTTCGATACCCACAACTAATTTTGATTTGTGGTATGCTTCAGGTGCGTTCTGGAAACTTTCTTGTAAAGCACTATTATAATAGTCAACCCAAAGCCCTTCTCTCACTTTATTTGCGGTGAGTGAAGGTGAATCGTTTTGAGCATAAACGTCGTAAAACTGAATTCCAGTAATCCACTGGGTTAGAGGAAAATTAATTAATTCCTTTTGAATGGATTGGTGTAATAGAGAACGGTCATAAATAGCGAGTTCTTCTCCAAATCCCTCAGCAAAATAGGTTTCGGGGGTAAGTAAATAGTCAAAATCGATAGCCTTAAAGGGTTTCATTTGATCTTTTAGTTGCTCTAACAATTCAAGATTTGTGAGTTTGTATTTTTCGTTGTAGGGATCAATATTGGGTTGGAGTAGAGCTATATTTAGCTTCTTTTCCGCTAGGGGTACTTTTTGGTAGGTATATAAGGAAAAGGCTATGGGAAGGGCAATAGCAATAAGAGGGGTAGAAAGTGTTGTAAGAATTGATTTTATGCTGAGTAAGGAAGTGTGGTTTTGTATTCGGTTAAAAATCCAAATATTGATAATCCAAACCCAAAGGGATCCTCCGAAGGTTCCGGTATATTCATACCATTGTATCCAATAGATTTTTTCAGAAAAAACATTTCCTAGGTTAAGCCAAGTCCATGAAAAATCCCATTCCAGATGTAGTTTTTCAAAAGCCAGCCATAAAGCAACTAAAAATATATAAGCACTTTTGTGAGGTAAACGTTGCTTAACCCAATAAAATAGGGTAAAAATCAAAGCAAAAAATAGGCTGTTGCAAAGGTTGGCAAAAGCCATCCCCCAAATGGTTGAATGGATAAGCCACCAGGTTGTAATTAGGTTCCAAAGAAGAAAACTAAGGTAACTGTAAGCAAAAACACGAAGGGCTTTAAACTGTTTTTTGTCGTTCCGTAAACGAAGTTCCAATTGGAGTAAGGGAACAAGGGCAATGAAAATTAAAAGGGTAATGCCCTCAGTAGGCCAGGCAAATCCCAGTAAGAGTCCAGACGCTAAAGCAAGTATTAAGGGATTTTGTGTACCTCTCATTTGTGCGAATTTAAATTTTTTTGATGCTCCAGCAATTATTATCTTGTCAAAAATTAGAAAGTATTTTGTGCTGTTCCTTAAAAAATTAATACCCAACCTTTTTACTGCATTAAATTTTATGTGCGGGTGCTTGGGCGTCTATCTTGCCTTTAAAAATCTTTTCGAAGCTGCCTTTTTAATGGTTGTAATTGGTGCTTTTTTTGACTTATTTGATGGTTTTTTTGCCCGTTTACTCAAAGCCGAAAGCGCTTTTGGGTTACAATTTGATTCCATGGCTGATCTCATTACAAGTGGATTAGTTCCGAGTATGGTGATGTATAAGCTTTTTTTAGAAATAGGAATCCACGAAGTAGATTTTAGCCTTCATTTACTTTCTAACGAGTTTACTTTTTCCTTTGCTCCGTTCGGCTTGGTTGCCTTTTTAATTGCCTTGGGAGCGGGAATTAGGCTTTCAAACTTTAATGTTGATGAAGAACAGCGTTTTGATTTTAAAGGGCTTCCAGCTCCGGCAAATGCCCTTTTTATAGTTTCCCTGCCTTTGTTGATTGACCACCCCTTATTTTTAGCGCTAAAGCCCTATGTGACAAATTATTCCGTGCTTTTAGGGATAACACTTTTATCTGCCATTCTAATGAACGTTCGATTACCTTTATTTTCTTTTAAAATCAAAAGCAATCGGTTTCAAGATTATACTTATCAGCTCATTCTATTGGTCTCTTCGCTGCCCTTGTTTTATTTTTTTCAATGGGTAGCTGTTCCTCTAGTAATTCTCTTTTATGTTTTTTTGAATGTTATTCGTTCTAGTTTGGACTAGAAGGGGAATTTAAAACGTAAGTTTCTTTTTTCTAAGCTCAAAATTTTGCCCCAGGTAAACCTTTCTGACCATTGCATCTGAAGCCAATTCTTCTGGAGTTCCGGCTTTCAAAATACTTCCTTCAAACATTAAATAGGTTTTATCGGTTATGGCTAGGGTTTCTTGTACGTTATGATCGGTAATTAAAATTCCAATATTTTTTTTCTTTAGGTGCGCTACAATACGCTGAATGTCCTCTACCGCAACAGGATCAACTCCTGCAAAGGGTTCGTCTAAAAGAACAAATTTGGGATCTGTGGCTAACGCTCTGGCAATTTCGGTTCTTCGGCGTTCACCTCCAGAAAGTAAATCTCCTCGGTTTTTTCGTATATGGGTTAACCCAAATTCTTCCAGAAGGGACTCCATTTTTTCTTTCTGCTCGGTTTTTGATAACGCTGTCATTTGCAGAACGCTTAAAATATTGTCTTCAACACTAAGCTTGCGAAAAACAGAAGCCTCCTGAGCTAAATAACCGATACCTTGCTGTGCTCTTCGGTACATGGGGAATTTTGTAATTTCGGTTTGATCTAAAAAGATGGATCCGTTATTGGGTTTTATTAACCCTACAATCATATAGAAAGAAGTCGTTTTTCCTGCCCCGTTCGGACCCAGTAATCCAACAATCTCTCCTTGAGATACGGCTAAAGAAATGCCTTTAACTACTTTTCGCCCTTTGTACGCTTTTTCAATAAGTTCTGCGCGTAATTGCATCGGATTATGAGTTTGTATTCGATTCTAATGCTTCCCAAAATTCATAAGCACGTCGAAGGTGAGGAATTACAATTGTACCCCCAACCAAGGTAGCAATTTCTAAGGCTTCCATGACTTGAGTTTTTGAATATTTTTCCTCAAAGCAACGCACTAGGTGGTATTTTATGCAATCATCACATCGAAGAACTGCTGAAGCCACTAATCCCAATAATTCTTTTGTAGGCCGATCTAGGGTACCCTCTTGGTACGCTTGGTTGTCTAAACTGTAAATCCGTTTTAAGGTAGTAGAAGCATTGCTCAGCAAACGCTCATTCATTTCACTTCTGTAGTCGTTAAATTCAGCAACGGGATTAGCCATTTTTTAATTCTTTTTCTTGTTTACGGTTAACAATTGTAGCAATTATAATACTTACTTCATACAATATCAAAATGGGGATACTTACAATTATTTGACTTGCTATATCGGGAGGGGTTATGATTGCTGATAAACTCAAAACAACTACCAGTGAAACTTTTCGATTTTTTTTCAAGAAAGCAGGGGTAATTAAACCAATTCGAGTAAGGAAATAGATGATGATGGGTAATTCAAAAATGATACCCGAAGATAATACTGACGCCCTTAATAGCCCGATGTAACTATTTAAATCAAAATCGTTAAAAATTTGATCAGAAATAGTATAGTTTCCAAGAAAGTTGATAGAGAGAGGTGTAACAATATAGTATCCAAACAAAACCCCTAAGAAAAAGAGAAGTGAGGCGATAAAAATAAAACCGCGTGTATTTTTTCGTTCTTTTTCATATAGACCAGGACTTATAAATTTCCAAAATTCAAATATTACATAAGGGAAGGCTAATATAAAGCCCGCAAGTACAGAGGTCCATAAATGGGCAGAAAATTGACCAGAAACCGTTCGACTTTGTATTCGAAAGGGCAATTCATCTTGACAAAAAGTACTTTCTTGCCCTATGGATTGGGCAATGGAACAAAACCAACGATAGGTTACAAAATTTTTATTTTTGGGCCCAAAAATTAGAACGTCAAAAATAAAGTCTTTAAATACAAAGGCTACACAGGCTATAATAATAATAGCCAGCACTGATCGGATTAAGTGCCATCTCAATTCTTCAAGATGATCTAAAAAGGACATTTCGTCTTTTATGTTGGCTTCACTCATATTTACTTGCCGACAGGTTAGGCTGCAAAAATATAAAAACAAACAGGACGCTTAACTTTTTAATTGGATACTTTGTGGTTATTTTTTTGTTTTTCATTTGAAATAATTAGTATCTTACAGATAAAAATTGTCTAAGAAACTTACTATACACTGTTGTGACTTCAGAACAACTTAAAAAAGAGCTGAAAAAATATTTTGGATTTTCAACTTTTAAAGGTCTTCAGGAGCAGGTTATACAAAATGTTTTAGAAAAAAAAGACACCTTTGTGATCATGCCCACAGGAGGGGGGAAATCCTTGTGTTATCAGCTTCCCGCCTTACTCAAAGAGGGTACCGCTGTGGTGGTCTCGCCCCTTATTGCCTTGATGAAAAATCAAGTTGATGCAATGCGTGGCCTGTCTACAGAAAATGGAATTGCCCATGTGTTAAACTCCTCGTTAAACAAAACAGCTGTTAACCAGGTAAAAAAAGACATTCAAAACGGAGTGACAAAACTTTTATATGTCGCTCCTGAGTCGCTTTCAAAAAAAGAAAATATCGAATTCTTTAAATCTGTTACCCTTTCCTTTTTGGCTATAGACGAGGCACATTGTATCTCAGAGTGGGGCCACGATTTTAGGCCTGAGTATCGAAATTTACGTCCCATATTAGAGCAATTTGGTCAAAAAATTCCCATAATTGCTTTAACTGCCACGGCCACACCCAAAGTAGAAGAGGATATTTTAAAAAACTTGAAAATTACGGATGCAAAAGTTTTTAAAGCTTCTTTTAATCGACCCAATTTGTATTATGAAGTGCGGCCCAAAACCAAACAAGTGGATTCTGATATCATCCGATTTATAAAGCAAAATCAAGGAAAATCAGGTATCGTGTATTGCTTGTCTCGAAAAAGAGTTGAAGAACTTGCACAAACCCTCCAGGTAAATGGCATTAACGCATTGCCTTACCATGCAGGCTTAGATGCAAAAACAAGGGTGGACCATCAAGATAAGTTTTTAAAAGACGATTGCGATATTATTATCGCTACAATTGCTTTTGGAATGGGAATTGATAAACCCGATGTACGTTTTGTGATTCATCATGATATTCCAAAAAGTATTGAAAGCTATTATCAAGAAACGGGTAGAGCCGGCAGAGACGGTGGCGAGGGGCATTGTGTAGCCTTTTATGCCTACAAGGACATTGAAAAGTTAGAAAAATTCATGTCGGGCAAACCCATTGCCGAACAAGAAATTGGCATGGCTTTACTGGCTGACATGGTTGCCTATGCCGAAACGTCCATCTCAAGACGAAAATTTATTCTCCATTATTTTGGTGAAGCATTTGATAATGCTACAGGTGAAGGGGGAGATATGGATGACAATATGCGCTTCCCCAAAAAGCAATTTGAAGTTAAGGAAGAACTGGTGCTCTTGCTCAATGCGGTAAAAGAAACCAAAGAAAAATACAAAGCAAAAGAAATTATTAAAACCCTTTTGGGAACGGATAATGCCATTATAAAGTCTCATAAAACCAACACTTTAGCAGTTTTTGGTAGTGGTATACACAAGGATAAAAACTTTTGGATGGCATTGATTCGTCAGGCCTTGGTTGCGGGGTATTTGAAAAAAGAAATTGAAACTTATGGTGTTATTCGGGTGAGTAGCCGCGGACATGAATTTATTCAACATCCCGTATCCTTTACCATGGCCGAAGACCATAGTTACGAAGAATCTGACGAAGTGACCTTAGTAAAAGCCAGAGGGCAAGGCGATACTGATCAGGTATTAATGAGGCTCCTAGTGCAATTGAGAAAAGACGTTGCCAAAGTAAATAACGTTCCTCCCTATGCTGTTTTTCAAGAGTATTCTTTACAAGATATCTGTTTAAAATATCCTTTGACTTTTGATGAGTTGGTCAATATTAATGGAGTAGGCGAAGGAAAAGCAAAACGCTATGGAAGCCAATTTATTGACTTAATAAATCGATATGTGATCGAAAATGAGATCATTCGTCCAGATGATTTGGTAGTAAAAAGTACGGGTATAAATTCCTCTCTAAAGTTGTATTTGATTCAAAGTATAGACCGAAAACTCCCTCTAGAAGATATCGCTTCTGCAAAGGGAATGAAAATGGAGGAGTTGATAAATGAAATGGAGACTATAGTATTTGCGGGAACGCGACTCAACATCAATTACTTCTTAGAAGATATTTTTGACGATGATCAAGTTGAAGAACTCTACGATTATTTTATTGATGCGGAATCAGATTCACTAAATTCAGCTCTTGATGCCTTTGACGGGGATTATGAAGAAGAAGAATTACGCCTATACAGAATTAAGTTTTTGAGTGAAATCGCAAATTAATCCTTTATGCAAATAGGGGATTCTTATATTTGCGCTCAAAATAATCAATCATGGAAGGACTTTTTGCCAAAATAGAAACCTCTAAAGGAACCATTACACTTTCGTTAACCTATGAACAAACTCCAGGTACAGTGGGGAACTTTGTTGCCCTAGCGGAAGGAAAACTATCCAATTCTCATAAACAAGACGGCGAACCTTATTATAACGGACTCAAGTTTCATCGGGTTATTGCCGATTTTATGATTCAAGGGGGCTGCCCTCAGGGAAGCGGTGTAGGTGGACCCGGATATCAGTTTGACGATGAGTTTCATCCCGATTTAAAACACGATAAGGCAGGAACACTTTCTATGGCAAATGCGGGTCCAGGAACCAATGGAAGCCAATTTTTTATAACCCACGGTCCTACGGCATGGTTAGATGGTAAGCATACTGTTTTTGGCTATGTAACCGAAGGGCAAAAAGTGGTAGATCAAATTGTACAAGGCGATGAAATCACCACTGTTTCCATTGAGCGAGTGGGTCAAAAAGCCCAACAATGGGACGCCAAACACGCTTTTGATCAATTTAACACTAGTGGTGAAGAACGAAAGAAGGACGCAATAGAAGAAGCTGAGCAGGCCTTGGCCTCCTTAACAAAGGGAATGGAAAAAACTCAAAGTGGGTTGTTTTACACAATTACAAAATCCGGATCGGGTGATGAACCCAAACAAGGAGCCACCGTATCCGTCCATTACCGAGGTATGTTAGTTGACGGAACTGTTTTTGATTCTTCTTACCAAAGAAATCAACCTATTGAATTTACGTTGGGTGTGGGTCAGGTCATTCCCGGTTGGGATGAAGGGATTCAGCTATTACAAAAAGGTGCTGCTGCTCGCTTTGTAATTCCAAGTCATTTAGCCTACGGTTCTAGTGGTGCAGGAGGAGTAATTCCTCCCGATGCAACCTTGATTTTCGAAGTGGAATTGGTGAATTTCTAGGCTCGATCCTCAGGCCGATTTCCTTCGTGCCATTTAATATTACAACCCATACTGGGATACTGTTTTTCAATTGGGGCTTCCTTATTAAGAAGTAAATCTACAGCCTTATGTAAATCCTGTCCTGTAATTGGAAAATCGTTACCCGGTCTTGAGTTGTCGTACCTACCTCGGTAACACAATTTAAGCGCATCATCAAAGAGATAAAAATCAGGCGTACAGGCTGCTTGATACTTGTGAGCCACTTCTTGAGTCGCATCATAGAGATAAGGAAACGGAAAATTTTTATTCAAGGCTAAGGATTTCATCTCTTCAGGGGCATCTTGAGGGTGTGAATGGATGCTATTACTTGAAATCGCTACCGTATTAATTTTTTGTTCAGAAAACACTTGTGCACTTTTAATAAATTCATCAAGTAGATGAATTACATAGGGACAATGGTTGCACATAAATACAACTAGGGTGCCTTTTTTTCCTTTAATATCGTCTAAACTTTGGAAAATTCCTAAAACGGTATTGGGAAGTTCAAAAGCAGGAGCATGGGTACCCAAGGGCAACATGTACGATTCAGTTAAAGCCATTATTTTATTTTTAATCAGTGATTATCGGTTTTCTTGTATTGAGAAAAACACTATTTAGAATTCAAAAATAGTATTTTTGTGCCAATCAAAATCTGGCTATGGAATTCAGTATGTTCGAAAAAATTGATTTGCGTGTGGGAACAATTGTTTCAGCAGATTCTTTTCCTAAGGCAAATAAGCCGGCTTATCAATTAAAGATTGATTTCGGACCTTTAGGAATAAAAAGATCATCCGCTCAAATCACCCAGCGGTATGCCCTTGAAGAGCTCCCCGGGAAACAAATAATAGCGGTTGTAAACTTAGGCACAAAAAAAATTGCAGATTTTGAAAGCCAATGTCTGGTGCTAGGTGCTTCCGCTGAACAAGGGATTACATTACTTTCTCCAGAAACTCCCTTGCCCAACGGCCAGCAAATTGTTTAATTTACATCTTGTCAGATAAAAATAACGCGTTGGTCAGAATACGATTTGTTCCATACCAAAATGCTCTAAAGTTGGTATTGTCTGTCATTACAATCACTTTTCCTCTACCCAAGGACTGTACTTGAAAAGGGACACTGTTTTTAAGTAAGTCAAGGTTTTCCTCAGAAATGTATCCGCTTAACAAGGGTTGATTTGTGTATTGTATGGGATTGTTGTAACTCTGTTTATCTGCTTTTATGTAAACATTCGTATTGCGAAATAAGGGTAATGTAGTGTTGAGAAATCCAAAATTGATAGGATGACTGCGATCTATTGAGGCGTTGAATATGGCCCCTCCGGTTACCTGTGCTCCCCTAAAGTTATCTTTGTCTCTGAAACTCACATCAATTGCCACGGGTGATTGACTTAAAAATTCTAAATCAATAAATTCTTTTCGGTCCAACCATCGTACCGAATTTCGATATCCAATAAGTGTACCTCCATTGCGAACAAAAGTTTTCAATTTCTCTGTGTGGCTTTCCAATCCACTACCCGAAAAATTGGAGAGTATAAAGTGAGTATACCGACTCAAATCTGCTCTACCCAATTGTTCAATATCAAGTTTAGTGATAGGAATTTGATGTCGAGTATCTAGCAAATGCCATATTTCACCTGCATCATAGCTACTTACTCCATCACCAACCAACAAGGCTATGACCGGTTTTTTTACGGTGGTAAAATCACGTGAACCAAAATCAATGCCTTGAGTAAGCCCTGTATCTACGCCCTTAACTGGGACAGAACTTGCTTCTGCAGCTTTTTGAATTAATGAATAAAGTTTTTCTTCATCCATTTCTTGATTTTTAACAGGAATCATATATGTTCCGTAGTCCATAGAAGTTCCCTCAATAGTAAAGGGGGTAAGCCCTACTTTGATACGCACGTTATTATTTTGTAAGGTGTGAAGTAACTTGGGAGTGTAATAATGATGTGCCTCAAAAACATAGGCATAACTTCCTTTTCTGTCTACGCCTCCTTTCGGGGGAGTAACTTCAGTAATCTCTTCACCTAAGGCCTGAAGCGAGGTTTCAAAACTATGGTTTAGGTTAAAGGCATACGGAAAGGTCCAAGCAGAAATATCATAGAACAGACTATCCTTAAAGGTAGCCTGTTTTGAAAACATTGCCTGAATGACCTGGTATTTTTTTTGTTCGAGTGGGATTACAATACTTGATTCTGGCGAATATGTTTTTCCATCACGAACAAGGGTTTCTTTTAATTGATGAACTTTTATTTCGTGACGTTTTAATGTTTCAGCAAAATGATAAGTAGTAGCAGGATCTTTTGGACTTCCAACAACTATGGCTTTCTGCTTGTCTTTAGCCGCTTTTGCTCGCATGTCTTTATGGAAATCACGGAAGTATTCCAAAAGTTCTACACGCATACTTTGTGCAGCGGCAAGAGTTGAGAACCCCGCCGTTAGCTGATTGCGAATAGTAAAGGCAAAGCTGAGTAAACCATTGTCACTTTCTTGTAAATGCCCACGTGAACTGGCTTGTTCAAAAAGGATACCAATGCTTCCATTTATGTCGGGATAAGTTGACCCTTTTCCGTAATAAAAATCATCGTAATCTTCTTCTGAATAGTAAAGAGACCCCAATTTATTAAATGCTTCTGAGTGAAAAGTGCCAATTTTTTGGGTGAGTTTTTGATTCAAATCTGGAGTCAGTGGATTGACCCGATTTGGGATGCCCGGTTGAAAGAAAAAACTAGAATTGGTACCCATTTCGTGATGATCAGTTAAGATATTGGGCAACCACTGAGTAAAGGTTTTCATTCGGGCTTGTGACTCGGGAAGCTGAACGGGAAGCCAATCTCTGTTTAAATCAAACCAGTAATGGTTGGTTCGCCCTCTGGGCCATTCTTCATTGTATTCCCGATCTACAGGATCAGCAATTAGGTTTTGATTTTTGTTTGAATTGGCCCAATGGGCAAAGCGTTGAAGACCATCAGGATTGAAGCTGGGATCAAAAAGTACAATTATATCATTTAACAGTGAAAGGGTTTCTGGTGCTTGACTTGCCGCAAGGTGATAGGCTAATAACAATGCTGCATTGGCTCCACTAGGCTCATTTCCGTGTATGGAAAATCCTTGGTATAGTACTACAGGTTGGCTTGATACATCAATATTTTCACTCCCGGGTTCAGAGAGTTGTTGGTGTGTTTTTTGAAGGGTTGCTATCTTTTTGTGATTTTCAGGGCTTGTAATCGTTAGCAATAGAATGGGACGTCCTTCATAGGTTCGCCCTTGGGTTTCTATATGAATACGATCTGATGCCGCAGCAATTCGTTCCATGTAGTATACCAGTTTGTCATGAGATACATGCCATTCTCCTACATTATAGCCCAATAGCTCATAAGGTGTGGGAATGGATTTATCGTAAGGATGCTCTGCTTCAAGGAAGTAATTAAGATCTACTTGAGCTGGTAGAGGTGCAATCGAGAGCACAAAAAGTGCGAATACAAGTTTTTTCATCAGTAGTGTTTTGATCCACTAAAGATGAAAATAAAACTTTAGAAGTAAAAATTAATAGCCTGTATTTATACGCTAAGGTTAGCTGTCTTTAAATGATTCAGAATTCAGTAGTTCAGGAGAATAGTCTTTTTGGTGTTTTTCACTAATCACTTCATTACCTCGTTCTTTAAAAACAAAAGAAATAGTTTCATCTAAAAGATTTCTAAAGTTTTCAAAATCTTCTTTGTAGAGGTAAATCTTGTGTTTTTTGTAATAAAAAGATCCATCTTCATTGGTAAACTTTTTACTTTCTGTTATTGTGAGATAATAGTCACTGGCTTTGGTTTCTCTAACATCAAAAAAATAAGTTCTTCTACCTGCCCTTAAAACTTTTGAAAAAATTTCATCTAAGTTTTCTTCCTCAAATCCTTTCATTTTGTTTAAATTTTTTATCTATTTATAATAAAATTATCAATAATCATTAAACAAAACAAATTATTTTACATCATCTCGTTGCTGTTTTTCGTGTAACGCCCTGTAATAGCCTTCACTCTCAATTAAATCGGCATGTTTGCCTAGTTGAATGATTTTCCCGTTTTCAAGAACAACAATTTGATCAGCATGTTTTAAGGAAGAAATACGATGACTTACAATGAGGGTCGTTTTGTTTTTTGTAAACTTTTTGAGGTATTTTAAAATTTCTTCTTCGGTATCGGTATCAACGGCCGAAAGACAATCGTCAAGTAAAAGTATTGTGGGATTTTTAAGAAGCGCTCTAGCGATAGAAACACGTTGTATTTGTCCGCCAGAGAGGGTAACACCGCGTTCTCCTAACAGGGTTTTGTAACCCTTTTTAAACGCTTGGATATTGGCATGAACATCCGCTCCTTTTGTGGCTTCTTGAATTTCTTCATGGGTCGCTTTCGCTTTGCCAAAACGCAAATTATCTTCAATACTTTCAGAAAACAAAAAAGCATTTTGAGGCACGTAACCAATTGCTTCTCGAAGTTGTTCTAATGTAAAGTTTTTAAGGTCTTCCCCATCAATTGATATCGTTCCTTTATTGGGGTCATAAAGCCGCGGAATTAAATCCAGAAGCGTTGATTTTCCGGATCCAATATTTCCAATAATTCCCGTGGTACTTCCTGCCTTTAGGGTAAGGTTAATGTCTGACAGGGCGGTAATTCCGGTTTCTTCGTATTGAAAGGTAACCCCCTTAAATTTAATGGTGCCCTGAAGCGGTTGGGGAACCCCAGGACCATCGGTTATTTCAGGTACTTCTTTTAGAAAGGCATTAATTCTTTTTTGAGAGGCTTCGGCTTGTTGAATGATGTTGGTAATCCAGCCTACCACTGCAACGGGCCATGTTAGCATATTGACATAAATAATGAATTCAGCCAATACCCCAATTTCAATTTCACCTTGTATGTATTGATTTCCTCCTACAAAAATGACTATTAGGTTACTGAAACCAATAAGTAAAATCATTAAAGGGTAAAACCAAGCTTGCACTTTAACCAAAGCCATGTTTTTGTTATAGCTCTGCTCAGATAAGTCATCAAAATCCTTTTGCATAGTGCCCTGTAAGTTATAGGATTTGATTACGGCTATGCCGCTAAAACTCTCTTGGGCAAACGAAGACATTTTTGAAAGCATTTCCTGAACGAGTGTGCTTTTATCGTGTATTATGGTACTTAATTTATAAATGATATACGATAAAAGAGGAAGGGGAATTAAAGTGTATAAAGTTAATGTTGGGGCAATACTAATCATGTAACCAATCACAATAATAAAAAGAGCAACGGTATTGATGCTGTACATAAAAGCCGGCCCAACATACATTCGTACTTTACCTACGTCTTCACTTATTCGATTCATCAAATCACCAGTACGGTTATTTTTGTAAAACCGCTGTGTCAACTTTTGATAATGCCAAAATATCTCATTTTTTAGATCGTACTCAATATATCGCGAAACGTTAATGATAGTTTGCCGCATTAAAAAAGTGAAAAATCCAGATATTAAAGTCGTCCCAACTATAATGAGTATGTTATAGAGCAAAAGCGATTTAATCGCTTCAAAATCAGCGCTTTCTGTTGATAAAAAGGTTTCAACTGCAGTGAGAGAATTCCCTATCAGACGCGGTGCAAAAAGCGAAAAAATTCGAGCAATTACAGTAATTAAAAACCCTAAAATCAATTGGGTCCGATACGTGACAACATACTTGTTTAAATACTGAAGTTCTTTCATAAACCTTGTGGCCCAAAGGTAAATTATTTCCCTAGCTTAGTAGAGATTCGTCCTTGAAACTTTTTAAAATTTACTTTTCGTATTGAGTGGAAACGATTACTTTTGCCCCCTTAATTGTTCTGACACATGGTAACGCGACGGCATATCCGCATAAAAGTATTACAATCTGTTTATTCTTATAAAGTTGCAGAAAAAAAAGGAATAGCCAATGAAGTTCAATTCTTTAAAGAGAGTACCTTCAAAATAACAGACCTTTACCTTTCGCTGTTATCTCTTTTCGGAGGACTTAATGATTTTATTCAGGAACAGCTAATTACCTATCGCACTAATCGCATTGAAGATAATTTTTCAAAAGACTTAAAACGACTTTCTGAAAACCAAGTGATGCAATTTTTGCATTCGCATCCGGTGCTTAAAAAGCACATAAAAAACAAAAAAATAATTCGCTGGGAAGTTGAATTTATTTTTTTAAAAGACCTCTTGCATACGCTCTTCGCTTCCTCTTTTTTTGAAAGCTATCGATTGGAAGCTAACCCCTCTATAAAGCAGGATATCGACCTTGTGGTATATTTTTTCAAAGAGGTTATTGCTCCCGCTGATTATTTGTATGATTATTTGGAGGAAAAACAATTGACCTGGATAGATGACCTTCCGGTGGTCAATACCTATTTGATTAAAAATTTAAAGCAAATTGATATAGATGACCCTTTCAGTTTGCATTTTCCTGAATTACACAATGCGACCGAGGATTTACTGTTTGGAGTAGAATTACTAGAAAAAACATTACAAAACGACACTGATTTACAAAGTGAAATTGAAGGCAAAACACCGAATTGGGACCCCGATCGTATTGCACTTATGGATAGAATCATCCTAAAAACAGCAATTGCAGAGCTGCTTTATTTTCCTTTAATACCCTCCAAAGTAACCTTGAACGAATACCTGGAAATTGCAAAAGATTACTCAACCCCTAAAAGCTTTCATTTTGTAAATGGTGTGCTTGATAAATTAGTACGCGAGTTTTCAGCAGAGAACCGCTTAAACAAAAAAGGAAGAGGCTTGCTCTAATGCTTTTTTTTCTTACTTTTGAGCTACTAAAATTAGTGTACAGATGAAAAATATTTTGTTTAGTTTTTTAATTATTACTGCCTTTAGCTTTGCCGCTTGTAAGGATAATGCAGCCAAAAAAGTTAATGAGAACAATACAGCCGTTTCAACATCATCACAAAGTAATGTTGGAACACCCATACTCTCTTTTGATAAAACTTCCCATGATTTTGGCACAATCAATGAAGGAGAAAAGGTGACTACAACTTTTGCCTTTACCAATACAGGTGATGCAGATTTGATCATTGTGGATGCAAGAGGAAGTTGTGGTTGTACTGTACCTGAGTATCCCAAAAACACCCCTTTGGCTCCTGGTGCAACTGGAGAGATTGTGGTGAGCTTTGATTCCAGTAACAAACCCGGATTACAACAAAAAACGGTTACTTTATCAACAAATACTGCCACAGGTAGAGAAATGTTACGTATAAAATCAGACGTTACTCCTGATCCAGCCAAGCAAAAGCTGCGTCAAGATCAAATGCGTCAAAACTAAATCGAAAATATGTCAGAAGGATTTTCAGGGCAGCTCCCTTTCTTATTGTTAATGTTGGTGGTATTTTTCTTTTTTATCATCCTTCCCCAGCAACGACGACAAAAGAAAGAGAAAAATTTTATGAATGCTCTCAAAAAAGGGGATCGCGTGATCACCAAAAGCGGTATTCATGCTAAAATCATGGAATTGAACGATAAGGACAATACCTGCGTGATTGAAACCTTAGCCGGAAAACTTAAACTAGAACGTTCCGCTCTGTCCATGGAAATGAGTGTTAAGCTCAATGACACTGGCGCCAAAAAATAAATTTTCATCCCGCACTTCGCGGGATGTTTTTTATATACCATGTATCGATTCCTTTTAAAACCTTTATTGTTTTTATTTGATCCTGAATGGGTGCATCATACCGTTTTTTCCTTCCTCAAGGGGATAAACAAAATTCCAGGAATGGGCGCCTTGATCCGAAGCTTGTATCAGGTTAAAGACAAACGTCTGGAACGAAAACTATTTGGTCTAACTTTTCCCAATCCGGTTGGATTGGCAGCCGGTTTTGACAAAGATGCTAAACTGTATCACGAACTTTCTAATTTTGGTTTTGGTTTTATTGAAATCGGAACCCTCACTCCAAAACCCCAACCCGGGAATCCCAAAAAGCGCTTATTTCGTTTGCCTCAAGATCAAGGTTTGATCAATCGACTTGGGTTTAACAACCAAGGGGTAGCAGCTGCGGTGGAGCGTTTAAAGAAAAACAAAGGGGTACTTATTGGTGGGAATATTGGAAAAAACAAATTAACTGCTAACGAAGAAGCCGTTTCTGATTACGTCAAATGTTTTGAAGCACTTTTTCCATATGTCGATTATTTTGTGGTGAATGTTAGCTCGCCCAATACCCCTAATTTAAGAGCCCTACAAGACAAAGCGCCCCTGAAGCATTTACTGCAAACATTAAAAGACCTCAATATTAAGAAGCCAACTCCAAAACCCATACTGCTAAAAATTGCTCCCGATTTAACCGAGGAACAACTGATGGACATTATTGACATCATCACTTCGGTTAAGATAGATGGCGTAATTGCCACCAACACCACCCTCTCAAGAGAAGGCCTCCAATCTCTACACAAAATCGAAATGGGTGGTCTCAGCGGAAAACCTGTTGCAGATCGCAGTACGGAAGTCATTCGTTTTCTACACGATAAAAGCAATAATGCTTTCCCCATCATTGGTGTAGGCGGAATACATTCGCCTAACGATGCACTTGAAAAGTTAGAGGCAGGAGCTAGTTTGGTTCAGCTTTATACAGGGTTTGTTTATGAGGGCCCTAGTCTGGTGAAACGCATCCTCAAGGCCCTTGTTTAACTTACGTTATTCAAAATAACTAAAGGTCTCACCTTTTTTAATCGCTCGTACTGTTTCGTAAATTAATTTTATGACGTTTTCAACATCATCGCGGTGTACCATTTCAACTGTGGTATGCATATATCGCAGAGGCAATGAAATTAATGCTGAAGCCACACCCCCATTACTGTAAGCAAAAGCATCTGTATCTGTTCCCGTATAACGAGAAGAAGCCATGCGTTGGAAAGGAATTTTTTTCGCCTCAGCAGTTTCAATAATCCGTTCCCGAAGTAGATTATGTACCGCTGGAGCATAAGAAATTACCGGTCCTTCGCCAATTTGAGTTAAGCCTTCTTCGTTCTTGTTAATCATGGGTGTGGTGGTATCATGACAAACATCAGTTACAATGGCTACATTGGGTTTTAGGGTTTGTGTAATCATTTCTGCTCCTCGTAAGCCTACTTCTTCTTGAACGGAATTGGTAATATACAATCCAAAAGGCAATTTGACTTTATTTTCTTTTAAAAGGCGCGCCACCTGAGCAATCATAAACCCACCAG
>RGZR01000250.1 GCA_010031465.1 Flavobacteriia bacterium | reverse complement strand
CTTTGTTGATCAACAAAGCGAGCAAATGTTGGTTGAGGCATTGTTAAAAGCCCTCCCCAATAGTACCATAATTGGAGAAGAATCAGCCTCGGAAAATCGTGAATTAACGGAATATACGTGGATAATCGATCCCTTAGACGGAACTACCAATTATCTTCATGGATTGCCTGTTTTTTCTATTTCTGTAGCTTTGTTGCACAACGGTGAGCCTGTTTTAGGTATTGTTGATTGTCCCGTTTTAAAGGAGCGCTTTACGGCTGTAAAAGGGGAAGGGGCTTTTTTAAATGGGAATCGGATACGGGTCTCGGATAATGGCGAACTGAAAGATTCGCTGTTGGCAACAGGTTTCCCCTACCACAATTTTGCTGAGATGCAAGCCTATATTGATGTGTTAACACATTTCATTCAAAATACCCGTGGACTTAGAAGAATGGGGTCTGCAGCAATCGATCTGGCTTATACTGCCTGCGGACGATTTGATGCATTCTTTGAATTGAATTTGAGTCCTTGGGATATAGCCGCAGGCATTTTATTGGTAACCGAAGCGGGAGGTCGCGTTTCGACGTTCAACGGAAAAGAATCGGTGGTATTTGAAAATCAAATTTTGGCTTCAAGTACACAATTATATCCCAATATGACAAAAGTTCTTCAATCTTCATTTAAATGATGTTTGTCATGAATTTGTCGCTTTGAGGATTCCCTTGTAATTTGCGAAGATGGAATGGGTGTTGGCCGTATTGAAAGGTTGCGGTTATGGGCTTTTTTTAGGCATAATGAGCATAGGCCCCACTTTTTTTGCACTCATTCAAATGGGAATGCAGGGAGGTAAATCAGCAGGATTGAGAATGGCCGGTGGGATTTTCTTGAGCGATTTACTCGTAGCCTTAGCATGTTTTTTTGGTCTTGCCGAATTCTTCATTACGCCTCAGTTTCAATTGGGATTTTCGGCCTTTGCCGCATTTGGGATCATCTTCATGGGTGTGCGAGGAGCATGGGTCGGATATAGGAAGTTTCTAACAAATTTGCACAAGCCGATAGACCCTAAAAC
>RGZR01000249.1 GCA_010031465.1 Flavobacteriia bacterium | reverse complement strand
ATATATAATAGGAAGGATAACATACGCTGAGACTACACGTTTGACAGCCCGTCTTTTGTGGGATTATAGTTAGTTGATTCCCCACGTGTCCACCTCATTGACAGAGGTATCGAGCCAGTGTCGGTTGGTATCGCCCAACCACTCGTTTCGTTGATAACTACTCAACCGTTACTTCAATCTCTCAAGACTTGCGGTCTCACAAAGGGTCGGCCAACCCACGAGTTGTTTCACAATCGACATCCCAAGACTTGCGGTCTGAAGGAAGACTACGTTGACAAAAACGTCCATAGTATTAGACACCTTTCGTCATCAACGCCTGAAGACTTTCGCTTTTTTAATTGTTTAATTAAAAATTAGCAAATGTGGATTTATGAAAGATGTGCTTCAGGAGAAGTTCCGTATCTTTTGAACACAGAATGCTTCACACCTCTCTGCTAGCCTGCAAGCTAACGGTCAGTCAGGATTACGGTAGGTTCCAAACTTTCGTCTGTCCCTGAGGTAACCCCTCAGACTGGTACCCAGCTCTACAACTCATAGCAGTGAGTGTCGAACCGTCACCTGTATCTTATCCTGTTGGTGTCTCCACCTCACACCCGATTTTCCACTTAATCAGGTGAACCCTAACCCCTCAGCAGTTGCCCTTAGGGTTGAAGTTGTTGATACTTTGTTTAGTTGTCAGCCTATTGACTGCGAACATCCAAGGATTGCTAAATCCTATTCCGTCCCTTTAGTCCTGTTACCAGGGTTATCTAACGACGCTAAACCGCCGATGAGTACTTCTTCTCGGTGTTGAGTAAAAAAAGGGGGTTAATCTTTTGAATTAAACTCACCTAAGAAGTTTCCTCATTATTATTTCAAAGAACTGTTTGACAAAGATAAGAAACTTTTTTCTTAGTGTCCAAACTTTTTTCAAACTTTTTTTTCCGATGTAGTATATAAATATACCGTTATCCGTTAAAAGTTTTACAAATATACAAAAAAATTGTTTTAGGTCAACTAAAAACTAATCTTTTTTTAATATTAATGTTCGTAGTCTGAAAATGTAGATT
>RGZR01000248.1 GCA_010031465.1 Flavobacteriia bacterium | reverse complement strand
AATTGTTAAGCTGCATAGACAAAGAGCGATGCAAATAAGGTGTATTGTTAAGAGAGTAGTATCAGGAAGTGAAAAAAGGGCAATTGCAATAGCAAGACATGAAAAAAGAACAAAAATTTTAAAGAAAAAGAATCGATAAGACTCCCGAAAACACAAGAGAATTGGAATGAACAGAGCTACGAGCGGAAGGGTCGCTATAGCCAACTTCCTTAAGAAAAGCGCATCCGCTGTTTGAAAAAAATACTGCTTAAATTCTGGAGTATCTGCGGCCTGTAGTGCAGCTACAAGGGCAAATGCACCTCGGGAAAAAGCTAGAAAGCGATCACCTGTATCCCCCGTTATCAGCGTTGTTAGGAATATTCCTACGCAAAATGTCGGGATAAAAAGAACTAAAGACTGAAACCCCTCGAGGACTGGGGTTGCTTGTGTGTTGATTGTTATTTCAGCCATGCTCGGGAACCCGACTCCCAACGCAGACACAAGCACCACTACAAAAAGCCAAAGCTTTTTGTCCATAAAACCCCCGTATAAATAAAAATACCCACTACCTTTTATATTATACTGCATTGTAAACTTCATGGTCGTACATCATTTTTGAAATATGATATAGCTGGGCTCTTCTCAAAAACAGCACTGGAGTGGACAGCTCTTTCCCCTCGGCGTCAAAAGCGCCATGTTAGTGGGAGTTATTAAAACTCACTGTGAACGGAAGAAATCATCCTATGGAGATTGTAACGATAGGACTCAATTTAGCTAAGACAATTTTTCAAATTCACACCATCGATGAAATTGGGAACGTAATCTTACGGAAACGATTAACCCAAAGCTGGGTCTTGCCAACCTTAAAAATACCGGTCTCTATTTGCCGGGAATGAAAGCGCGTTATTCTTCTCATTATTGGGCCCGGGAAATTGAAGCTCTGAACCGCACCGGGATTGTTGGAGGCTCTTATTCTTGATTAGAGCGTAGACTCATAAGGTTTTGATCCAGATACGTACGGATGCGATTTTGATTGCGGCAAGGAAATTATTTGGGTTTTTGTCATAACGA
>RGZR01000247.1 GCA_010031465.1 Flavobacteriia bacterium | reverse complement strand
ATTTGATTGTTCGGCATTATGACCCTGCTTATTTAGGGTCATCCGAACGCCGCCAACGCAGTGTTTTGGGCATGGTTCATTTAGATGCTTTAAATCATGATGATTTTGATCAAGCTGCCCGTAAAATTAAAACATTACTTTAAGTGATCATAAGGAATCTATTTTCTTGTAATATTTTTTCTTGCAACGCTGCAGAAGTTTGATTATCAAGATCAGACATAAGTGTTCCCCAGTAGCTCAGCGGTAGAGCAAGCGACTGTTAATCGCTTGGCCGGCAGTTCGAATCTGTCCTGGGGAGCCATTTTTTCTTCTTCTTTTTTTGCGGTAATGGAACAGACTGGATTTCTGTCATTAATCGCAATACACTTTGATGATGTCAGATCATACTTCGTCATTACACAGTATCCAAGGGACTGACCTAACAGATCACGATATCAGTGAAGTGATTGAAATGGCCTTATCTGATCATACCCAGTTTAAACAGATTGAAGATCTGTTTGGACTTAAAGAAAAACAAGTCAAAGAGATTATGCGAAAACACCTGAAACGTGGCAGTTATGAAGCATGGCGTCGCCGGGTTCGCGCCTTTTCGGATCGGCGTGAGCATTATAAATAACCTACCGTTCCTCAAACATTGGCGTTATCGTTACCCTTACGTCTCATCAAATAAGTCATTTTTTGTCCACATTTTTGAGTATGATCATTTCTACTGTTTTGCCTTTTGATGGCAAAGCCAAATGCCAAGGTAAAAGGTTTAGGCAAGAATGCCCTTACCTTGAAACTGTTGAAAAAGAGAATATGTGAATATTTATGATTAAGGTCAGAGCGCAATGAAAGAAAAACTGTCCTCCTTTCTGTCTGATTTCTCGCTTGTGGTCGTTGTGTGTTTAGCTGTGCTTATTGGGTATTGGCACTATTCCTCTGAACCAGAACCAGAAATTCCACCGATTGATCCTGAAAAAGAAATTGCCACTTTTCATTCCGCCATCTTTGCTAATTGCCGCAATGTAGATTTTAAAAATCTAGAAGATTTAGCTAGCGAGTTTAATT
>RGZR01000246.1 GCA_010031465.1 Flavobacteriia bacterium | reverse complement strand
ATAATCTACATAGGCGTATAACGATTTCATTGTCAACTCGTAATCATCGACCGCCCTATCGTTGGGGGTTATTTTATTTTTACCAATATTTCCACCTATGAGGGTTCGGTGCGGCTTTGAAAGAGATTCAACCACGCGATCGACACCCTTATTGTTAAAGCCCATTCGATTAATTAATGCCCGATCAGCCCTTAATCGAAATAATCGTTTTTTAGGATTTCCTGGCTGAGCTTTGGGGGTAACGGTTCCAACCTCTACAAATCCAAATCCGAAATCTGCAAATGCGTTGTAGCGCTCGGCATTTTTGTCAAAACCGGCTGCCAATCCAATTGGACTTTCAAAACGAAGCCCCATAACCTCCCGATGTAATTCAGGCCCTTTGGGAACAAAAAATACACGTATAAATCTGGTAATTCCACTTAACTCTAAAAGCTTAATCGCAAAGAAAGAGAGGTGATGAGCCCTTTCAGGATCAAGCGTAAACAACAAATTTCGGATAAGTGTATACATCAGATTTATACAAAAAAGGAGTGACCTTCATCACCCCTTTAATTTTAGACGGTCATCAACTGCTTTTAGGTTTTCTGTAATTTTTGACTCAACTCATGAGAAACTGAACTGTTCTCCAATTTGAGTTTACCCGCAAGGGTTTCAATCACAACGGTATGATCAGCATCATTGATTTCCATGATTTTTCCATGCAGTCCACTCTTGGTAATTACTCTATCGCCTTTTTTTAACCCGCTAATGAACTTCTTTTCGTCTTTTTGACGTTTCATCTGTGGGCGAATCATAAAAAAATAGGCTACCACAAAAATGAGTATGAGCGGTAGAAATTGGCTAATAGCTTCCATGTAAAAAGGCTTAGGTAATTATTTCTTTAAAGGTGATTCAAAGGCAGTTGAACCTTGGGGTTCAACAAAGGCTTTGATTCTTAGGGTTTCTGTTCCGGCCTTCGTATTAGTTGTTAGGGTAATGGTCTTAGTTACCTGATTAACACCCGTACCGTTAAACTTAACTAGCAGCTCTCCGGTTTCTCCGGGAGCAATT
>RGZR01000245.1 GCA_010031465.1 Flavobacteriia bacterium | reverse complement strand
ATAATAGGGTGCTTTTTACTTTTTTGATAAAGTACGCAATTGCCTCACATCCACTTTGATATTCCATAAAAAATAAATTAACTTCGACCTCATATTTTCAAGGGTTTTTTTTTCGAATCGCATTGAAATTGACAAACGTATTGATAAATGACAATTGAATTATGAAAACAACAAAATTAGGATTACTACTTCTGGTAGCCGTAATGTACAGCTGCAAAACTGCTGAAAAACAAACCCAAAAAACCTACGAATTGGTTTGGAGTGATGAATTTGAAAACCCAGGTGCTTTGGATCAAACCAAATGGTTTTTGGAAACCGAAGCTCCAGAAAACGGAAGCTGGTACAACAATGAACTCCAGCATTATACCGATCGTTTAGACAATGTTTATGTGGCCGATGGCACCCTTAAAATTGTGGCCAAAAAAGAAGAATATACCGCAACAGGAACCACCAAGTCTTATACTTCAGCCCGACTCAATTCTAAATTTCATTTTACCTATGGCAAAGTAGAAGTCCGGGCAAAGCTTCCTAAAGCAAAAGGAACATGGCCCGCAATTTGGGCTTTAGGGGCCAATATTAATGAAGTGCCTTGGCCAAAATGTGGAGAAATTGATATCATGGAACAGCTCTTTGAAGATCATTTGATGGTTCAGTCGGCGGTGCACGTTCAGGGGCGGTATGGTGATCACCCCGCATTGCAGCAAATCAATGTAAGCGATGTCACAGAAAATTTTCATGTATATGGCATGATTTGGGATGAAGAAAAAATCGATTTTACGGTAGATGGCGAAATTTTCTTCACCTACAATCCCGAAGATCGGTCTGAAGACTTTTGGCCGTTCAACAAAGACCAGTTTCTTTTGTTAAACGTTGCTGTTGGAGGAACGCTTGGAGGAGATGTTGATCCCGATTTTACTCAAGACCAGATGGAAGTAGATTATGTGCGGGTTTATCAAATGCAATAATTGGAGCTCTAATTTTTAGAAAAATCCCTGTAAAACTTTTTTACAGGGATTTTTTTATAGCAGTTATTTTACTGCGTTCTAAAGG
>RGZR01000244.1 GCA_010031465.1 Flavobacteriia bacterium | reverse complement strand
GTTGCAGGCCCTCACCCTTATCCAATGATGGTCAGAGACTTTAATTCTGTGGTTGGAAAAGAATGTAAGGATAAAAAATTCCCATAGCATTTGATCCGCCCCCGACACACGCAATAACGGCGTCAGGTTGTTTTCCGACTAATTCATCCATTTGGACTATAGACTCTTTACCAACAACTGAATTAAAGTCTCTGACCATCATTGGATAAGGGTGAGGGCCTGCAACAGTTCCAATAATGTAAAATGTATTACTTACATTAGTGACCCAGTCACGTAATGCCTCGTTTAAGGCATCTTTAAGAGTTTTTGATCCACTTTCTACAGGAACAACTTCTGCTCCCAAAAGTTTCATGCGGTAAACATTAGGGCTTTGACGCTTCACGTCTTCAGATCCCATATAAACAACACAATCCAAACCTAAGCGAGCTGCAATAGTGGCTGTTGCTACTCCATGCTGCCCAGCTCCAGTCTCTGCAATCACTCTTGGTTTACCCATTTTTTTTGCAAGTAAAGCTTGTCCAACAGTATTGTTAACCTTGTGTGCACCAGTATGATTTAAATCTTCTCTTTTAAAATAAATCTGTGCGCCACCAATTTTTTTTGTTAAACGCTCAGCAAAATAAATTGGACTTGGTCTGCCAACAAAATGTTTTAGATCATGATGAAATTCTTTTAAAAAGTCTTTATCGTCCTTGAATTGCTCATACATAACCTTTAACTCATCTAAAGCTTCAATAAGCGTTTCAGCAACAAAAGTTCCGCCGTAAGGACCAAAATGGCCATTTTCATCTGGAAAATTATAATTTTGCATTTTTTACAACCTTAATAAATGAATTTAATAGTTTATGGCATTTTACACCTTTGACGCCATCCTCTACACCCCCACTCACATCCACAGCATACGGTTTATAATAACTAACTAGTGATTGAATATTTTCCACATTCAAACCGCCTGCAACTATGATAGGTTTTGCTATATTTTTGGGTATTAACGACCAATCAAATGATTTACCTGAACCGCCGTAATGTTTTGTATCAAAAGTATCAAGGAGAATTGAGCTTGCGTCAA
>RGZR01000243.1 GCA_010031465.1 Flavobacteriia bacterium | reverse complement strand
TAAAGGGAAATGGTCTTTTTTTTCCGATACTGTGATGGGCGGCGTTTCAGAAGGTAAAGCTGGTTACGTGAACAGCGATATTGGCAAAGCACTCAGATTAAATGGTAATGTATCCACCGCAAACAACGGTGGTTTCATTCAAGTGCGAATAGATGTTGCATCTGGGATTGCTAAAGGAAAAACTGGTATAGTCCTGAAAGCTAGAGGAAACGGAGAGCAATATTTTTTACACTTACGAAATTCCTCTACCTTGCTACCATGGCAATATTACCAAGCAGGCTTTCAAACTAGTCAAAATTGGCGTGAGATAAGGCTTCCATTCGAAAATTTCAAAAAATCGTCCACTTTCATTAACTCTGCGGTAAACGTAGATACTATAAAATCAATAGGGATAGTCGCCTTTGGCAAAAACTACTACGCCGACATAAGTGTCATTTATCTCGACTTTTACTGAAGTAGATTGGGCCTTCCAACAGGGATATAGAGAGAAGGGATTACTACCGAAAGGCCCAAACATCTTGTCGAAGCCAACAACTAACGATGTAACAACAGTAAACGCGATGATCCCGAAAAAATCTAATTAAGACTTTGTAACTAATAGTTCATGTTGAAATAGAAAAGTAACTTTCTAATCGCTTAAAAAGGAAGGTATTTAGCATGATGAGGTGTGGTAGTACCGATTTGGGGTGTTGTAAGTTAAACACCTCTAGTCGTTTCACTCTAACTAAATATTTGCAACAATGCTAAGACAATGGTCAAAAAAAAGGGCTCAATAATGACCTCCTCCCAAAAATCATCAGAGCCGCTTTTTATGCCGTAGTGGCTATGCGCCAAAAGCTAAGCTTATTTTTACACATGTCAACAGTAATTGAAGCTCCAGATGGATCATATCACTTTTCTTAAAGGGAATAAAACATATGCCACTTTAAAGAATTGTTTACGTTCACCCTCTGATTGAGCAAGTGGCCTATTGCAACTAATAGGTTATTGGAAGGGAAAAAGTGACTTATGGTGCAAAATGGGGCAAGTCGATTTTGTGGTTGGGAGGATTTGCACTGCTCGCCTCGCCCCAGTT
>RGZR01000242.1 GCA_010031465.1 Flavobacteriia bacterium | reverse complement strand
TATTCACTCGGCATATCGGGATAAATACCTGATAATTTACGAAGATGAAAAAACTCGCCCTCTACTGGTACATTTTTTCCGAAGTAAGTTTGTCCACTTTTTCTATCGCCCATGGAAAAGAGCTTTGCCATTATCTTCTTCCCTTCGCGCCAGGACAAACTCATCGAACACTCCAGGGTTATTTTGGAAAATATTCCCACAAAGCACCATTGGAATACGGAGTTGACTTCGAGATGGAAGAAGGTACTCCCATTCATGCTGCAAGATCAGGTACCGTCATCTCTATTAAGGATGATAGTAATCACTCCGGAAAAGATAAAAGCTTCTTGGAAAAGGCCAACTATATCAAAGTTGAGCATTCAGATAAAACGATCGGCTACTATGCTCATTTGAAATTTCGTGGAATCCTTGTCAAAAAAGGACAAAAAATATTGGCCTCTCAGCATATCGGATACAGTGGGTGTACAGGTTGGTGTGATGGTGCTCACCTACACTTTGAAGTTCACGAAACTAAAAATGGAATATCAAGAAAAACTCTCCCTATTCAGTTCATAACCAAACAGGGAGTCGTAAAAAACATGGAAAGGCAAAAAAGCTATACAGCAGTTCTTAGTGACCAGAACCTTTGTAAGTAATACGATAGATTTTTCCGTTATAGTCACAAGAAAAAAGAAGTGAACCATCACTCAAAGTTTCGAAGTCTACAGGACGAGCTTTTCTTCTTCGCCCCTCTAGTAAGCCACCTAAAAACTCAAAGCTATCTGTGGCCTTGTCGCCATCTATAGAGACAAAGGTAATACGATAACCATCAGGAGTTGAACGATTCCAACTTCCATGTTCAGCAATGAACGCCCCTTTTCTGTATTTCTCAGGGAATAATTATTATACGTTTATTGGATGGTTTGAACAGAGGTTGTGTAACCGCCTATTTTACAGAAATAATTTGCAAACCCATAAGAATTGCCCGATGTCATGTCTAAACATATTTTCCCGTTACCGTGGTTCAAATGCAATTTTTGAAGGTTCGATCCATCCCAACCCTATTCTGGAGTTCCCCAAAGACACTAACTTTGCGTCCA
>RGZR01000241.1 GCA_010031465.1 Flavobacteriia bacterium | reverse complement strand
TCGTCCTTTTTGTGTTCCATATCAATTACCATTTTTACCTTTGGTAATTACTAATTGCATTTACTATGCCAAGTATTGGCATGGGGGTGGGTCAATCGCTAAATCCATAAAATCACAAACCGCCGTCCATGGGTTTCTTTATCTGTGGTTACGGAATTTTTAGATGAAAATCTCATAGGCAATAGTCGCGAACATTGCGACAGCACTTAGCAACTGAATAACATTAATATCTGGCTGTTCCATCCTCAATACTTTAATACGGCGCGGTACGAAATAGCAAGATACCAGACGAAAAAGGGCCTTCCTAATCGCTAAAAAAGGAAGGCCCTTAGCATGATACGGTGTGACGAGCACCGATCTGGGGTAACTGTAATTAAGCACTCCATGCGTTTTTTCTAGTTAAACCTTGTTAACAAACCGTCCATTTCGCCGACTGAGCAGGAATGCCCAAACTAATTAGCACAATTGTTAAAGTATCACGACCAATGCCGACAAAACGAGTGATACGATGATAAACAAAATACTAATTTGTATAGATCGCCAAAAGATAGTTGTGTAGGAATTCTGTCCAGACATAACTACCTCCTTAGACGCGCTTCTGACCATATCAAGTCCACGATGAGTAAAAACATTGCGCTCAACGAGAACTTGGACCTTAGCTTGCTTTTAGAGCGTTGATCAAAACGGCTAAAAGACAGCAAATCGTATGCTGCGTAAGTGTTCATTTTCCTGCCTCATGTTACATTTTTTGTGTTGTTAGATTAGTCGAAAATTAGCTAAATATATAGGATGTAGTGATAAAACGATAAACGGTGTGGCTAAATAATGACACTGAAGTACTATTGAAACCCGATGGCACCGTAGCCTGATTTGGTTTTAAAACGATTATATTTGAGGTCTTATTTTGAGTTTTAGGGTTTAGGTGGTCTTTTTTGTAAAGTGGCAAAGACTATAGCTAGGCGTAAATTGTTATTTTTTATTTATTAACAGATTTTTGTACAAAGCTTTAATAAGGAAGTTCCATTAGTATTTAAGTACGCTTGTTAAGAGAAGAAAAAGGGCTACGAAAGTAGCCATAA
>RGZR01000025.1 GCA_010031465.1 Flavobacteriia bacterium | reverse complement strand
TGGAGGAAGAAGTTTAACAGGACCGGTAATTGCAGGATCATTATTACTCACCAACTTATCTACTGAACAATTGGTAGGGCTTAACGGGTCTGCATTTAATGAAGGAATTGTTGTTATGGCATGGGAAACCTTAGCCGCAATCGCCATGGTAGTAACCGCAATATTACTTTTGCCCCGTTATTTGAAGGGGGGGCTTACAACCATACCCCAATTTTTAGAACGACGGTACGATACCATGACAAAATCAATTACCTCAGGGTTATTCTTGAGTGGGTATATGGTGGTTTTACTTCCCATAGTATTGTATTCTGGAGCCATAGCCCTTATGGGTATGTTTGAACTCCCCGCACTCTTGGGAATGAGTGAAAGCACTACTCTAGTCATTACAGTCGTTTCTATAGGATGTATTGGGTCTATTTACGCCATTTTTGGCGGTTTAAAAGCAGTGGCTGTATCTGACACTGTAAATGCTGTGGGTCTTTTTGTTGGGGGTCTTCTTATTCCTGTTTTTGGTCTAATTTATTTAGGTGATGGCAATTTTTCAGCGGGCGTTGAGGCCATATATGCCAATGACCCCTCAAAGTTTAAAGCTATGGGAGGAGCCTCTTCAGCCATACCCTTTAGCACCCTGTTTACCGGTATGGTTTTAGTCCAATTGTTTTATTGGGGAACCAATCAAGCGATAATCCAACGTGCCTTGGCAGCCAAAAATTTAGTTGAAGGGCAAAAAGGCCTTATTATTGCTGCCTTTGCTAAAATATTAGGTCCTATTATTGTAGTGCTTCCGGGAATAATTGCCTACACACTTTTTGGAGATACCTTAACTCCTGATCAAGCCGATTTATCCTACGGTATGCTTGTAAATAAAGTATTGCCTCCTGTTTTACTTGGTTTTTTTGCTGCTGTTTTATTCGGTGCTATTTTAAGTTCATTTAATTCAGCACTCAATAGCTCTGTTACTCTTTTTGGTTTAGATATCTACAAACAATACATAAATAAGAAAGCCTCCGAACGACAAGTAGTTCGCGCTGGGAAATCCTTTGGTATTGGGCTCGCTCTTTTTTCTATGATCATTGCCCCTACAATTGCCAATGCACCTGATGGTTTATTCGGATATCTACAAGAAATTAATGGCTGTTATACCATTCCTATTCTAACGATTATATTGGTAGGCTATCTCACCAAATATGTGCCTGCAATAGCCGCTAAAATTGCATTGCTTACGGGAGTAATTTTATACAGTATTAGTCAGTTTGTTCTCAAAGACTATGTAATTGATCAGGGGGGTGAATACCCTCATTATTTGCATATAATGGCACTGCTTTTCTTGTTCAATATTCTTTTGATGCTTGCAATTGGAAAATGGAAACCGAGAGCAGAAGCGTACTTTCAACTGTATACCCATCAGGTGGATATAACGCCATGGAAGCCTGTCAAAATTTACGGAATAATTATAACCCTTATTGTAATAAGCACTTACTTTATTTTTGCTTAGGCGAGTCCGTGGAATTTAAGTCGTAATTCTTTGACCTTTGGATCGGTCATAAATTCATCAAAAGTACAATGACGGTCAATTAGTCCGCCGGGTGTCAACTCTACAATTCGAGTGCCTAATGTTTGCGCAAAGGCGTGATCACTTGTGCTACACAGCAATGTGCCTTTGTAATTATTCAATGAATTATTAAAAGCGGTAATCGACTCTAAGTCTAGGTGGTTAGTAGGTTCATTAAGCAACACAACATTAGGTCGTTCCATCATCATTTTTGATAACATACAACGCACCTTCTCCCCTCCAGATAAAACATTTGATTTTTTTAGAGCTTCTTCTCCACCAAAAAGCATTTTTCCTAAGAAGCCACGAATATAGACTTCTTCACGTTCTTCTTCGGTTTTAGCATACTGTCGTAACCAATCCACTAAGGATAAAGGGGTGTCGAAATAATGATCATGATCAGCAGGCAAATAGGCTTGATGAGTTGTGATACCCCATTCAAAAGTTCCCGTATCTGGGGCAACTAACCCCATTAAAACATCATAGAATACAGGTAATGCACGAGAGTCTTTTGCATAAACAATTACCTTGTCTCCTTTGGCTAAATTGAGGTGTACGTCTTTAAACAGCACCTGTCCATCTGCCGAAGCAGAAAGGTTTTCAATATTAAGGATTTGATCACCTGCTTCGCGCTCTTGCTCAAAAATTAGGGCAGGATATCGACGACTGGAAGGCTTAATTTCTTCGATATTTAATTTATCGATCATTTTTTTACGAGAGGTGGCTTGCTTTGATTTGGCCACATTGGCAGAAAACCGCGCAATGAATTCTTGTAACTCTTTCTTCTTTTCTTCTGCTTTTTTGTTTTGCTGTTGACGCTGACGTGCGGCTAACTGACTGGACTCGTACCAAAAAGTATAATTCCCAGAAAAATGATTGATTTTACCAAAATCAATATCTGAAATATGAGTACACACTGCATCTAAAAAGTGACGGTCATGAGATACCACTATTACCGTATTGTCATAGTGCGCTAAAAAGTCTTCTAACCACATTATCGTATCGTAATCCAGATCGTTTGTGGGTTCGTCCATGATTAAAACATCTGGAGCGCCAAAAAGACATTGAGCCAAAAGTACTCGTACTTTTTGTTTTCCATCCAAATCACTCATCATTTGGTAATGTAAATCTTCTGTAATGCCCAAATTAGAAAGCAATGCAGCGGCTTCACTTTCTGCATTCCAGCCGTTCATTTCCTCAAATTCGACTTGAAGTACGCCAACACGTTCTCCATCAGCATCCGAAAAATCCTCTTTAGCATAGAGGGTGTCCATTTCTGATTTTATTTTAAACAAGGGTTGATTTCCTCGGAGAACAGTCTCTAATACCGAATACGCATCACAAGCATTGTGATTTTGCTCTAACACAGAAAGGCGTTTTCCAGGCTCAAGAAAAACCCTTCCTGAATTGGGATCTTGTTTTCCAGACAATACCTTTAAGAAAGTCGATTTGCCTGCCCCATTAGCTCCAATTATTCCGTAACAGTTTCCCGGGGTGAAACTGACGTTGACTTCATCAAACAAAACCCGTTTTCCAAATTGAACCGAAAGATTAGAAACCGAAAGCATACCTCTTGTTTTTGGTGCTGCAAACTTAAACATTTTTTGAGGGAGCTATTTAACGTACTCATAAGAAATTTTAAGAAGAGAATATTGTATTTTTAGCTCGTGAAATATCCTTATTTACTTTGCTGTGTTGTAGGCATTGCTTTATTAGCCTGTACACCTTCTAAGCCCAAGTCAGGGCTCTTTTTAGCGGGTCAAATATTGAATCCATCTTCACGCCAGATTACACTTTATCAAGGAGATCAGACCCTTGATATCGTTGCATTAGATGAGAATATGCGTTTTGAAAAACAATACGATTCTTTGGTCAGCGGCATATACAAATTAGAGCACTTACCCGAATATCAAACTCTTTTGTTGGAAACCGGGGACAGTCTTTGGGTTAGAATAAATGCAGCAGCTTTTGATGAATCAATTGTTTATTCGGGTGTAGGTGCCTCAAAAAATAATTTCATAATGGAGTTGTTTTTAAAACAAGAAGAGGAAACACGGTTTTTATCTACTAAATACTCCAGCAGTAGCCAAACGTTTAATCGTTTACTTGATTCACTTGTAGAAGACAAAAAAAAGTTATGGATTCAAATGGATTCACTCAATACACTTTCGCCCATAGCGCAAAAAGTGACTCAAGCGGCATACATATATCCTTATGCCAGTATCCGCGAACGGTATGCCCTACTGAGAGGCATGCAATGGAATGCCATGGAGGACAGTCACTATTTTGAATATCGTAAATTTTTAAGTTTTGGTGATACGGATTTGGCATATTTTGATCCTTATGTAAATTACGTTCTAAATTTCATAAGTGTTGAGGCTCAGGATCGATCCCTCCCCTATTTTCAACAAAAGAGTACAACCGATTATAATATCCGACGCCTAGAAGTTTTGGACCGTAATATTAATGGCGTTCTCTTGCGAAACAATATAGCACGCGCTATTGCCCTAGAAGAAATATTGACTTTTGAAAACCACGCTCAACACGAACGCTTTTTGCAATTTTATGCAACGGTAAACACCTCTCCCAACTATTTGGCAGAAGTTCTCGATTTGCATACCGACATCAGTTTAATGGAACCTAAAAAAACGCTTCCTGAAATTGAACTTGAAAACACACAACGAGAAATTGTAAGCAGTTCCCTCTTGGTCAACGGAAACCCAACAGTAATTTACTTTTGGTCTCAAACACAAATGAACCATTACCGCGACACCCTTGAACGGGTTCAACAAATGCAAGAGAGATACCCTTCTATTCGTTTTGTCGGAATTTGCATTCAACCCTTTAATGCCATGGTAGATCAGGTACATGGAATGCTAGAAATTCCAATAACTGATCAATTTGCACTTGTTGACTTCGAAAAAGCAGGCAAAGCTTGGGTATTGACCCTTCTCAATAAGGCCATAGTTCTTGACCAAAACGGTAAGATTGTAGAAGGATTCGGTAATTTTTTGGACAGTGATTTTGAATCGCTACTGAAAGGATTCAATTAATTTCCCTTTTTGTGATCGGCTAAAAATTGAGCCAGCCCAATATCAGTTAATGGATGCTTTAAAAGGCCTTTAATTGCAGATAAGGGTCCAGTCATCACATCGGCTCCCAGTTTAGCACAATTTACTATATGCATTGTATGTCGCACTGAAGCCGCTAATATTTCTGTTTCAAAAGCATAATTATCATACACCAAACGAATTTCTTCTATAAGAGTTAATCCGTCAGTAGAATTATCATCTAAACGACCAATAAAGGGAGAAACATAGGTTGCTCCTGCTTTTGCCGCCAATAAGGCTTGTCCAACAGAAAAAACCAAGGTGCAATTGGTTTTAATTCCTGCATCAGAAAAATAGTTAAGGGCTTTTACCCCTTCCTCAATCATTGGGATTTTAACCACAATTTGAGGATGCAAATTGGCTAAAGCCTCCCCTTCTTTAATCATTCCCTTCAAATCCACAGCAATTACTTCAGCAGAAACATCACCGTCAACAATATTACAAATATCTACATAATGCTTTAGGATGTTCTTTTCGCCAGTGATTCCTTCTTTTGCCATAAGTGAAGGGTTAGTAGTTACACCGTCTAAAACTCCAAGAGTTTGGGCTTCGCGTATTTGATCTAAGTTTGCGGTATCGATAAAAAATTTCATAAGAAGTGGTTTATAATTTGTAATGATTCATAATTAGTTTTTCGAACTGATTTGCAGGTAAAATCCGTTTTAAAATAACGGAAAGTTTCTGCATAAATGGTCCTTGATGGTAATGTACATTTACCTTAGTATGGGTAATTATTTTTTCAATTTCGAGCGCAAGTTCGTGTGGCGCATGTCCTGCATCCACATGAGTGTTCATAGTATCTAAACTGTGCTGATAGACTTTCTTATAAGGGGATTTTTCAAGAACAGGAGCATGATAACGCCGAGAGGCAATGTCAGTAGCATAATCCCCCGGAGCTAAGGTACAGACTTGAATTCCAAAAGATTTCACTTCCATCCTCAAGCTTTCCGATATAATTGATAGGGCGCTTTTTGAAGCGGAATATACCCCACGAAAAGGCAAGCCCATAGCCCCAGCTATTGAAGTGATGTTAATGATCAGTCCCTTTTTCTGATCTCTCATTTGAGGCAGAACGGCTTGCGCCATATGGAGTGGTCCAAAGCAATTGGTTGAAAAATTTTCACGAACCGCTTTAATATCTATTTCCTCCATGGGTCCTGTAATTCCAACACCTGCATTATTGATCAACACATCTATACGCCCTTCTTTTTCTAAGATTGTGGCTACACAATGTTGAATAGATTCTTCGTCTGTAATCTCTAAAGCAAGTAATGGAAAGGGAAATGAATCGGCATAACGCTTTGGATCGCGACTGGTACCGTAAACCCGATACCCTAAAGAATTAAGGTGTTCTGCTGTGGCTTTTCCTAAACCTGAAGAGGCTCCTGTTATGAGGACAACTTTAGACATTGATTTTATAAAAAAGGGCAAGCTACCCACATCACACCGCTACGACCGCCTACCCTTGCTGCGTTCCCACCCTGGGGGATTCAGCAGGAGCTGGTTGTGCAGGACTTGCCCGCAGCAAATATAAGCCTTCCTGAGATTTAGACAATCATTTTAAATGTGTAATTTCGCTTGTGAAAAACAGTGCTAACTAAACCTAAATTGTATTCTCATGAAATTTTCAGCAGCTTTTTTATTTGCCTTGCTCGTGTTGAAATGCGGGAATTCTGACACCCCAAATAGTAAAATTAAAACTGGAATGCCTGGAGATAAGGCCACATGGGGCGATACTTTAAACCTAAGCTTGTCTAAAACGGAAGGAGTAAAAGACGTTGTCTTTTTTTTAAATGATAATCCAATAGCGTCGACCCATGCCTTAACGGATGAGAAGATGGGTGTTCATCGTCTGATGGCCAAAGTGACCCTAGAGAACAAAACCTTTGAAATTAATTCAACCCTAACCTTATTTGCTCCTGAAGCTCCGCAACTTTATTCGTACGAAGTGCTTAATACGTATCCTCATGACTTTACAGCCTACACACAAGGTCTCGAATTTGATGGTGATCTTTTGTATGAAAGCACGGGTCTAAACGGTAAATCTTCGTTACGGGTTGTGGATTTTAAAACAGGCGAACCCATTGAAAATAAACCCCTAGATGATGCTTATTTTGGTGAAGGACTTACACTGGTTGAGGATAAAGTAATTCAATTGACGTGGAAGGCTATGCAAGGATTTGTGTATGATAAAGCTAGTTTAACCATGTTAAAATCATTCCCGTACACGGAAAGCAAAGAAGGCTGGGGCCTGTGTAACGATGGAACACAACTTTATAAATCAGACGGAACGGAAAAAATTTGGATGTTAGATTCCGAAACCTACAGTGAGCAGGGAAACATTCAAGTAATGACCAATAAAGCCGCAATTAAAAACATTAACGAATTGGAATGGGTTGAAGGAAAAATCTTTGCCAACACCTACCAATTTGACCGTGAAGTAGCCGTAATCATTGATCCAACTAGCGGTATTGTTGAAGGAGTAATAGATTTTTCTGGACTGAAAAAACAGGTCAAACAACACGCTGATTTAAATGTTTTGAATGGAATTGCGTATCATCCCGAAAGAAAGACCCTTTTTGAAGTAAAAATCATGCCTAAAAAGTGAACAATTCCTTCGAATATGACCTGCAGGTCAATGCCTCACATTTAGACACCTTGGCACATGTGAATAATGTACAATATCTTCAATGGGTTCAAGATGTTGCTGGAGCGCATTGGAATATTTTAACACAAAACACCACTTTTGATTTTGGAATTTGGGTTGTTCGCCGACATACAATTACGTACAAACGTCCTGCAAAATTGAATGATTGGCTAACAATCAAAACCTATGTGACCAAAACGGAAGGGGTACTTTCAGAGCGAAGAGTACAAATTTATTTTAAGGATACCTCCATTTTAGTTGCTCAATGTAAAACAATATGGTGCTACTTAAATTCAAAAACGCTAAAACCCCTAGCTGTTCCAAAGGAAGTTATTCGTCTGCTAGGGTGATTCATCTTATCTAATAGCACTAAGCCGTAAATAATGGGCGTCCTTGCATTAACGCGTGAACCTCTTTAGCTACTTGTGATAGCACAGCCTCATTTTCATGATTTTGTAGAGCCCGATCTATAAGAGACACCACAATTTCCATTTCAGGTTCTTTAAGTCCTCTTGTAGTAATTGCTGCGGCTCCAATTCGGATTCCTGAGGTTACAAAAGGAGATTTATCGTCAAACGGTACCATATTTTTATTGGCGGTAATTTCGGCTTTTACCAAGGCATTTTCAGCATCTTTACCTGTAATGTTCTTGTTCCGCAAATCAATTAACATCATATGATTGTCTGTTCCTCCAGAAATTAAATGATAACCTCTTTCAACAAATGTGGCAGCTAATGCCTGAGCGTTTTTTTGAACTTGACGCATATACTTGCCAAAGCTAGGTTGTAAGGCTTCCTGAAAGGCTATGGCCTTGGCCGCAATAACGTGCATTAACGGTCCTCCTTGATTTCCAGGAAATACGGCCATGTTTAGTAAATGAGACATCTTTTGTGGGGTACCATTTTTTAAAGTAAGCCCAAAAGGATTGTCAAAGTCTTTTCCCATTAAAATTAATCCTCCTCTTGGCCCGCGTAAGGTTTTATGTGTGGTAGTAGTAACTACATGGCAATGCGGCATGGGATCATTTAATATACCCGCAGCTATTAACCCTGAGGGATGGGAAATATCCGCCAGTAAAAAAGCGCCTACTGCATCGGCAATTTTTCGAAATTCAGAAAAATCTATATCACGCGAATAGGCTGAAGCACCTGCAATAATCATTTGAGGCTTTACTTTTTGTGCCGTTGCCAGAATTTGATTGTAATCTAATCGGCCGGTTTCTTTTTCAACACCATAAAAATGGGCATCGTACAAACGGCCCGAAAAATTAACTGGAGAACCGTGGGTCAAATGCCCTCCGTGTGATAAATCAAAACCGAGTATTTTATCTCCAGGCTTTAAAAAGGCATGAAAAACAGCTGTATTGGCTTGAGATCCTGAATGGGGCTGAACATTAGCGTATTCTGCTCCAAATAGTTCCTTTGCACGATCAATGGCCAATTGTTCTACTTCATCCACAACTTCACAACCGCCATAATACCGTTTCCCGGGATAACCTTCTGCGTATTTATTGGTCAAAACAGAGCCACAGGCCTCCATAACGTCTGGACTAGTGAAATTTTCAGAAGCTATTAACTCAATTCCATTAAGTTGACGTTGTTCTTCACGATTGATTAAGTCAAAAAGGGCATTGTCTCGGGTAGTCATATATTTTCCAATTTTAAGTGGTAAAAATACGGATTTAGCCCACCTAAAAAGCATCATATAAGCAAAAATGAAATAACTTATCCTATGGTAATTAACAAGTTCTTAGTACATTGATATAAAACTTTACGAGTGAAAATACTTACTGCGAATCAATTGCGTGAAGCAGATGCAATTTCAATAAAAAAGGAAGCCATTACATCGTATGCGCTGATGGAACGAGCGGCAAAAAGTGCTTTACATTGGATCGTTACTCATTATCCACTGTCTACCCCCTTTGTTGTGATTTGTGGAACTGGAAATAACGGTGGTGATGGACTTGTATTGAGTCAATTATTACAAGAAAAAGGGTTTGTAACCCTAACCTACATTGTGGATCATGGTGGACAGCCTTCTCCTGATTTCTTAAAAGCCAAAAGCCAAGCAAACCCTACCCTATTAGTAAAGAATCAAAAGGAAATTTCCGACATACACCTTCCTGACTCAGGAGTGTGTATTGATGCACTTTTAGGATTTGGCACTAATCGTCCCACTTCAGGTCTTCTTAAAACCGCAATTCAATTTATTAACCAAAGTAAACTGGCTGTAGTTAGCCTAGACCTTCCATCGGGTTTGGTTCCTGAATTTTATCCTCAATTGCCTAAAGAGGGGATAATAACGGCTACGCACACCTTAACTTTTCAATTTCCCAAATTGTCTTTTTATTTACCCGAAAACGGAGAAAAAGCAGGTAAAATTCACATACTCGACATAGGACTTGATGCTGATTTTTGTAGGGCCTGTAAAACCCCTTATAATGTAATGACGCTAACCTTAGCA
Organism: Flavobacteriia bacterium; assembly: GCA_010031465.1. Taxonomy (GTDB): domain Bacteria; phylum Bacteroidota; class Bacteroidia; order Flavobacteriales; family Flavobacteriaceae; genus MS024-2A. Next base: position 9,128 of record RGZR01000025.1, on the reverse strand, counting down.
AAATCGCTATTGAAACCGTTAGACCGATTTACCCACAAAGGAAATCAAGGGCATTTGGCTATAGTTGCGGGAAAAAAGGGAAGCATAGGGGCTGCTCTTTTAGCGGGAAAAGGAGCCATACATAGCGGAGTAGGCAAACTCACCTATTTCGTTCCTGAATGCGGAATCCCTTTTATTCAAACTCACTTTTGGGAAGCCATGGTAGCTCCCAATTGTGGAGATGAACATTTGCAACACCTTCCGCAAGAGAATTACCCTACCTACGCTATTGGGCCGGGCATAGGAACTCATGAAGAAACCCAAGCTTGTTTAAAAACCTTTTTATCCACTACCAATTCACCAATGGTTATCGATGCGGATGCCTTGAATATCCTCAGCTTACATTCCGATTGGCTCAAATTGATACCGAAACAAAGTATTTTAACTCCACATCCAAAAGAATTTGAACGCTTGGTTGGACCCACAGCAACTTTTGAAGAAAGACTTGAAAAACTTCAGTACTTAGCAAAAACTTATGCGTTAATTATTGTCTTAAAGGGGGCTCACTCTGTTATTGCCGTACCAGAGGGTGATTTTTATTTTAATACCACAGGAAATCCGGGAATGGCAACAGCCGGAAGCGGCGATGTACTCACAGGCATTTTAGGGAGTTTACTTGCACAGGGGTACACTTCAAAAGAAGCTGCCCTTCTAGGTGTGTTTCTCCACGGCGCTGCAGGTGATCTGGCAACAGTAGAGTATAATCCGAGAATCTTAAGCGCTTCAATGCTCCCCGATTATCTACAGCAAGCCTTCAACCAACTCGAACAATAGTCAAATTGACAGTAATTTCGAGGGATTTGATGACATTAAGTCACTTGATTGTCAATGGAATACGATTTGTAAGAGGATTTAAAAATGAATGCCATGAACATGAATCAACTTACCCTAAAATCTCAAGAGGCGCTTCAATCGGCCCAACAATACGCCTTTGAAAAAAACCATCCTCAAATCGAAAACGAACACTTATTGCATGGGCTTATTGAAACGGACACAAGTGTAATTCCCTACTTATTCAATAAGCTCAACTTAAATCTTGAATTAATCAAGTCATTAAATGAAAAACACCTGAATTCTCTACCTACAGTAAAAGGGGGCAATCAAGTATTTTCACAAAGCACATCTCAAACCCTAATGGGTGCTCTGGCCTTAGCCAAAAAACAACACGATGATTATGTAACAACAGAACATCTCATCGTTTCGTTGCTTGACTCTAAAAGTACGGCAGCAAAACTTTTAGCGGATCAAGGGATGCAAAAGAAAACCCTTGAAGCGGCGATTCAGGAACTGCGTAAAGGGGAAAAAATCACCTCGCCTTCGGCGGAAGACAGCTTCAATGCTCTATCGAAATACGCAAAAAATTTAAACGCACTTGCTCGGGAAAATAAACTTGACCCTGTTATTGGTAGAGACGAAGAAATAAGACGTCTACTTCAAATTTTAAGTCGCCGAACAAAAAATAATCCCTTATTAGTTGGAGAACCCGGAACGGGTAAAACGGCAATTGCAGAAGGATTAGCGCACCGAATAATTGATGGTGATGTTCCTGAAAATTTAAAAGATAAAAAAATATTTGCCCTTGATATGGGCGCATTAATTGCTGGTGCAAAATACAAAGGAGAATTTGAAGAGCGCTTAAAGAGTGTGATAAAAGAAGTAACGCAAAGCGATGGAGACCTCGTTCTCTTTATAGATGAAATACACACTCTTGTGGGAGCTGGAGCAGGTGAAGGAGCCATGGATGCTGCAAACATCTTAAAACCGGCACTTGCCCGTGGGGAATTGCGTGCTATTGGAGCAACTACCCTTGATGAATATCAAAAGTATTTTGAAAAAGACAAAGCCTTAGAACGTCGTTTTCAAAAAGTAATGGTAAATGAACCCGATACGGAAAGTGCTATTTCCATTTTACGTGGGATAAAAGAAAAATATGAAACCCATCATAAAGTACGAATAAAAGACGAGGCCATTATTGGAGCTGTGATGCTATCCGACCGGTACATTACAAATCGATTTTTACCTGATAAGGCTATTGACCTTATGGACGAAGCGGCCTCAAAACTTCGAATGGAGATCAACTCTAAACCCGAAGAATTGGATTCTTTAGACCGTAAAATTCGTCAAATTGAAATTGAACTGGTGGCCATCAAACAAGAAAAGGAAGAAGAAAAAATTTCGCTTTTAAGTCAAGAGTTAGCCACTTTAAAAGAAGCACGCAATTCATTATTTGCCCGTTGGAGTCAAGAAAAAGAGGTGGTGGACGCTGTGCAGCAAACCAAAATAGAAATTGAGGACCTCAAAATCCAGGCTGATCGAGCTGAACGGGAAGGCGACTACGGAAAGGTGGCCGAAATTCGTTACGGTAAACTACAAGATGCCCAAACAAAAATTGAAAAGCTTCAAACCGAAATAAATAAAAATCAATCGGGAGATGCCCTAATCAAAGAAGAGGTGACTTATGATGATATTGCAGAGGTAGTGGCAAAATGGACAGGTATTCCCCTAAGTAAAATGCTGCAATCCGATCGCGAAAAATTACTGCACTTAGAATCACAATTACACCATCGCTTAGTAGGCCAAGAAAAAGCAGTTACTGCTGTGAGTGATGCCATTCGTCGAAGCAGGGCGGGCTTACAAGACAATCATCGCCCCATAGGAAGCTTCTTGTTTTTAGGTACCACAGGCGTTGGAAAAACTGAGCTTGCCAAGGCACTAGCTGAAGCCTTATTTGATGATGAAAATAACATCACTCGAATTGATATGAGTGAATACCAAGAACGCCATGCGGTAAGCCGATTAGTTGGCGCTCCTCCGGGTTATGTGGGATATGAAGAAGGAGGACAATTGACAGAGGCTGTGCGAAGGAAACCCTACTCAGTCATCCTTTTAGATGAAATTGAAAAAGCACATCCCGATACTTTTAATGTATTGCTTCAAGTTTTAGACGAAGGGCGATTGACAGACAATAAGGGACGATTAGCCGATTTTAAAAATAGTATTATCATCATGACAAGTAATTTAGGAAGTCCTGAAATACAAAAGGCATTCGAAACACACCCCCGTTTTGAGGAAGCTGAAGAAGTTGCTAAATCAGCTGTAATGCATCAACTGCGCCTTCAAATTCGACCTGAATTTTTAAATCGAATTGACGATATTGTACTTTTTTCTCCTTTGACTAAAAAAGAGATCAAGCACATTGTTCGTTTACAATTGGATCGAATTGCACAACGTCTTGAATCGCAAGGTATAGAGTTAAAGGCTACAGAGGAAGCCGTTGATCAATTGGCCTTATTGGGTTTTGACCCCCAGTACGGTGGTAGACCTGTAAAACGAGTATTACAGCAGCACATTCTAAATCCGCTGAGCAAAGCATTGTTAGGCACTACAATCAAAAAGGACACTCCCATACGGGTAGACTATTTTGAAGAAGGATTTATTTTTAGAAATCAGAGTGCCTAAGCCTTTGCGGAATAGTACTACCTTTGCGGTGTGCAAAAGAAAATTGATATAAAAAACAAACGGGCACGTTTTGAATTCGAATTACTCGATCAATACGTTGCTGGAATTGTACTGACCGGAACCGAAATTAAATCTCTTCGGAACAGCCAAGCTTCTATTGCCGAAAGCTTTTGTGAATTTTCGCCTAGCGGTGAGCTTTTTGCCATCAATATGCAAATTGAAGAATATGCATTTGGCACCCGATTTAACCACAGACCTAAAGCGGAACGAAAGTTATTACTTCAAAAAAAGGAACTTAAAAAACTTCATAAAGAAGTTAAAAACAGTGGATTGACCATAGTGCCCTTAAATTTGTTTATCAACGAAAAAGGGCTTGCCAAAATTCGAATCGCCTTAGCTCGGGGAAAAAAATTATACGATAAGCGTGAAACCCTTAAAGACCGCGACAACCAAAGGAATTTAGATCGTATTAAAAAAGGGTTTAAGAAATAATTACAGTACCTTTCAATTAAATATAACATTATGCGCACCACTTTTCTTTTCTTCTTGGCTTATGCTTTTTCATGGGGTCAGACTCCACTTGAAAGGCTTGAAAATTCTCCCCGTCACCACGAATGGGTTAACTTTAGTGTAAACAATACAACCGTTCAAAATTTTTTGGTTTATCCTGAGGTTTCAGAAAATGTTCCTGTAGTTATTGTCATTCATGAAAATAGAGGACTCAATGATTGGGCCCGCAGTATGGCAGATCAAATTGCCGAAATGGGATATATAGCTATTGCGCCCGATTTTCTTTCTGGTACTGCCCCCAACGGAGGAGGAACTGCAGACTATGAAAATCCAGATGAAGCCAGAACCGGCATCTACAACTTAACACCGGAATACATTAAAGCCCTTTTAGACACTGCGGTTGACTATTCTAAGGCAATCCCCTCTGGAAACGGAAAAGTTGCCGTGATAGGATTTTGCTGGGGAGGAAGTCAGTCGTTTTCGTTTGCAACACATTCATCAGCAATTGAAACCGCTATTGTTTGTTATGGCACGGGGCCAACAGCTCCCGAAGCGTACAATTCGGTAGAAGTTCCTGTATATGGTTTTTATGGAGGTAATGACAATAGAGTAAACGCTACGATTCCCACCAGTGAAACCGCTATGAAGAATGCGGGTAAATTTTTTGAACCCGTTGTTTACGATGGAGCCGGTCATGGGTTTTTTAGAGCAGGGGAAGAAGAGAATGCTTCTTCTGCTAATCAAAATGCTCGAGAAAAGGGATTGGCCCGATTGCGGACTATTTTATCCTCTCTCTAGAAGACAAACACCCAATTTTAATCCTTATTTTTGTGTTTCAGTTAATGAAAACGCAACACTCCATACATTACGGTAAAGAAGGCCTTTTAACTTTAGCCTCCCACATTAAGATGCGGGGCTATAGTAGTCTTTTTGTGTTAACCGACACCCATACGGCTCATCATTGTTTCGATCGCTTTGTTAATGAGACCGGTCTCACCTCTCTCAATGTATTAACGATGACTGCTGGTGAGGAGCACAAAAACATAAAAACATGTGAAACGCTCTGGCATGAACTCTCCTCCCTAGGGGCAGATCGTAACAGTGCACTGATCAATTTAGGAGGGGGTGTGGTAACTGATTTGGGTGGTTTTGTTGCGTGCACATTTAAACGAGGGATCGACTTTTACAATGTACCCACTTCCCTACTGGCAATGGTTGACGCATCAGTAGGCGGAAAAACGGGAATTGATTTTGGTCCGTTAAAAAATCAAATCGGTATAATTCAGGAGCCTGTTAAAGTGATTATTGACAGTCATTGGCTACAAACATTACCGTATGTTGAGTTGCGAAGTGGTTTTTCAGAAATGCTAAAGCACGGATTAATTGCAGATAAAGCTTATTGGAACACCTTACAGTCCCTTACTACCCTATCGCCCAATGCACTAGCGCCCTATATCGAACGTTCCGTAGAGCTTAAAAAAGACGTGGTGTTGGAAGATCCAACGGAGAAGCATCTTCGGAAAATTTTAAATTACGGTCATACCTTAGGGCATGCAATTGAATCCTACTATTTACATCATCCTTCCCAAAAAAGGCTTTTACACGGAGAAGCTATCGCTATAGGTATGATTACAGAGGCTTATTTGTCTGTTGCCTATTGTGGAATGAGCAAGAAAGAAGCCCAAGAAATCAAACAGGCATTTGACCGCTGGTTTCCGAAAATAGAAATTTCTTCTGGAGACGAAAATGAAATCTTCGCATTGCTTCGACACGATAAAAAAAACAAAGGACAAGCGATTCGCTTTGTATTACTTCACCAAATTGGACAACCAAAAATTGACATTGAAGTTACCTCCGAACATATATCAGAAGCTTTTCAATTTTATGCAGATTTAAGCTGAATTTCGACTGGCATTTATATTTCCAAATAAAGACCGCATAACCATAGTAGACAAATCATCCAACTCTTTACTGTCTGTAGTTTTTGATGCACGCATCTTTTGAATTTGCATTAATGCATATTGTTGGATAGTAAGCAAGGGCTGCACTATTTCCTCTCTTGCGAGTATAGAGGCTCTTCCCGCAGGTTCATTTTCCATTAATTCTGAGAAATCACTAATCTCAAGCAACATTTCTTTCGTACGTAAAAATTCATCATGAATCAATTGCCAAAAGGCTCCAAACTCTTTGTCTTCTTTCATATAGGCGGTAAGTGGAAAAAAGGATTTTGTCATGCTCATCATACTGTTAAAGACTAGGGTTCGGAAAAAACGAGAATTTTTATACAATCGTTTTACGTCTTCTAACTTGCCTTGAGCTGCCAATTCACTTATGGCGGTGCCCACGCCATAAAAACCAGGAACGTTTTGTTTTAGCATACTCCAACTGCTAACAAAAGGAATGGCGCGAAGGTCTTCAAATCGCAATTCTCTAGACTTTCCTCTTTTGGAAGGCCTACTTCCAATATTGGTTTTGGCATAAAAAGGTAAGGTGGACATACGCTCTAAATAGGGTAAAAATTGAGGATGTGCTTTAAAATCGTTATAGGCATTATAGCTATGTTGAGCCAATGCCTCCATAACCCCTCTATCTTCTTCTGAAAGATTGTTTATTTCGGAATTAAAAACTTGACTTTCAATTCCAGAACTGAGCAACTGCTCTAGGTTGTATTGTGAGGAGTCGAGGGTTCCGAAATTTGAACTTATTGTTTGCCCCTGAACGGTAAGCTGTATATCATCACTTTGGACTGTATTGCCCATGGAAGCATAAAACTCATGTGTGTTCCCTCCACCACGAGCTGGTGGTCCTCCACGACCATCAAAAAAGGCGATACGAATCCCGTTTTCTTGTGCCAAAGCACTTAAGGCTTCTTTGGTTTTGTAAATACTCCAATTGGCTGTTAAATAGCCTCCATCTTTTGTACCGTCTGAAAAACCTAGCATGATGGTTTGTTTATTCCCTCTTCGTTCTAAATGCGCTTTATAGACTTCATTATTAAACAATCCCCGCATAACATCAGAAGCCTCTTTAAGGTCCGTAATTGTTTCGAATAAAGGAATGAAATCAACAGTTGGATTTTCCCAACCACTCATTCTGCACATGGCAAAAAGTTCAAGTATATTTTCTAAAGTTTGACAATTGCTAATAATGTAACGGTTACACCCCTTTTCCCCATTCATTTCTTGAATGGTTCGCATAGCCCGTATGCTGTCTAAGGTTTGATGGGTGATTTCATCCTGAAAAATAGTAGATGGCAAATCACCTGTAACTTTTGATAAAATTTGAAGGCGCTCGTGTTCACTTCGTTGAGCATAATCAGAAGGCATCGTTTTAACCCAATCCCTAATTTCGGGATGACTCACAATTTCGGTAAAAACGGCGTGATGGATTCGAGAATCTTGACGAATATCTAAACTCGCAAAATGAAAGCCAAATAATTTTACTTTATGAATCATATCTTGAATCTCTTCTCGATACAATCCTTGGTGGTCTCGCACAATAATTTCTAAGATATCATCCAATTCCGATTCCATAAATTCTAAATTGAAGTCGGGGTTTTTATCCGGATAAAACAATGCATTAAACACCTGTTGTTCAAGAGTAACCACTCTATGTTCTACCCCTGGAAAAGTTAATTTCCCTTTTAGTTTACGTAAATCACGATAATAATTTCTCAAAATTGAAAATTGTAACCTTTTGGCCGTTTTAATAGTGATCTCTGGAGTTACATAGGGATTGCCATCACGGTCTCCTCCGGGCCAAAAACCAAAATCAAAGATGGAGTTATCCACCGCTTCAGCATCAACAATATTCTCTTTGATGTAATTGTAAATTGTACTGGCAGAATGATAAAAAACATTTTCTAAAAACCAGATTAAACTTACCGCTTCATCATATGGGGTTGGCTTTTCTTTTTTGTAAAAGGGGGTATTGCCTAATTGAACTAAAAGTTTTTTAATTGTATCCAATTCATTTGCCGCAATCGCCCTTGACAACTCATTTATTATAACCAATACATTGTCGGGATAAAATTGGGTAGGGTGAGCCGTAAGCACAATACGCACTTTAAAACGATTTAGATATTTCGTGAGGGCCATTGAGAGCTGTTTGTTTTGTGCTTCTTCTTTTATGTTACGCAAGGTTCCTCTTCCGTGCATATTGTTTACATAAGAATACCCGGCATCTTCTATGGCATCAAATAAAACCACCTGTCGTTCAATATATTGTATAAAATTGAACAGTAAGTCACGTTGTTGCTTTTGATCAAAATCAGGAGCATAGGATCTAAAAAATTCCTTTACAATGTATTCGGGATTTTGAGCTTCAGCGTATTTCGATTTACAATGTTCTGCAAAAAGGGGCAACAGCAAAGATGTTTTTTTTATCGTCTTAAAAGGTAGCGTTAAAAATAAGCTGTTATAAATTTGAAATTTTGAAAGTATTTTTTCGTTAAACCTTTCGATTTTAGGTTTTCGGGCCATCAGGTATTATCAGTGTATATAGGATTTATAATTCATTAAAAATTCTATGCATTAACCTTTTTTTATCATTGATACTTTCTTCAAGAGAAATCATAGTTTCTGTTCTGGAAACACCGTCAATATCATCGATCATAAAGATAATTTCTTTGGCATGCTTGGTGTCATGAGCTCTTACTTTACAAAAAATATTGAACTTACCCGTTGTGATGTGAGCAACTGTGACAAAAGGGATATCGTTTAAGCTTTTAATTACATCACCGATGATTTTAGTCTTCTCTAAGAAAATCCCAATGTATGCGATAAAAGAATAACCCAATTTTACATAGTCTAGATTAAGAGACGAACCTTTTATAATTCCGGCTTCTTCCATTTTTTTTACCCTTACATGTACAGTACCCGCTGAAATAAGCAATCGCTTAGAAATATCTGTAAAAGGAACGCGTGTATTGTCTATGAGAATATCCAAAATTTGATGATCGACTTCATCTAATTTAACCTTATTCATAATTGTTAGTTTTTTGCAAAATTACACAAAATGGAAAATTCAAGAAAAAGAGAAACAGTAGGATTTACGGCAGGTAACTTTGACCTCCTGCACCCAGGTTATATTTATACTTTTGAAGAAGCAAAGCGACATTG
>RGZR01000240.1 GCA_010031465.1 Flavobacteriia bacterium | reverse complement strand
AATAAAACTAATAAGAGGTTTCCAAAAATCCAAATTTACTCCCATTCAATGGTTGCTGGAGGCTTGGAACTGATGTCGTATACAACTCTGTTAACTCCTTTAACTCTATTGATAATTTCGTTGGAGATTTTTTGTAAAAATTCATATGGTAAATTCACCCAATCCGCAGTCATCCCGTCTGTACTTTCAACAGCTCTTAGGGCTACACATTTTTCGTAGGTTCGCTCATCGCCCATTACCCCAACACTATTGACAGGCAACAACATGGCCCCTGCTTGCCAAACCTTGTCATACAAATTCCATTCTCGTAATCCATCAATAAAAATAGCATCCACTTCCTGAAGAATGCGCACCTTTTCAGGAGTAATATCTCCCAAAATTCTAATAGCCAGTCCTGGCCCTGGAAATGGGTGACGGCCTAGCAATTGAGCATCAATTCCCATGGAAGCCCCCACACGCCTCACTTCGTCTTTAAATAATGCTTTTAAGGGTTCCACAACTTTCAACTTCATGAAATCTGGAAGTCCTCCAACATTATGATGGCTTTTTATGGTGGCACTGGGGCCTCCAGTGGCCGATACACTTTCAATGACATCAGGATATATGGTACCTTGAGCTAACCATTTGACGTTTTCAATTAAATGGGCCTCATCGTCAAAGACTTCAATAAAAGTACGCCCAATGGCTTTGCGTTTTTGTTCAGGATCATCAATTCCGGCCAATGCGCCAAAAAAACGAGCAGAAGCATCTACTCCTTTTACATTTAGACCCATCCCTTCATATTGCTTAAGGACACTGCTAAATTCATTTTTGCGTAACAACCCATTGTTTACAAAAATGCAAAATAAATTGTCGCCAATGGCTTTGTGTAGAAGGATCGCAGCAACCGTCGAATCGACTCCTCCAGAGAGTCCAAGAACAACTTTGTCGTTTTTAAGTTTAACTTTAAGTTCGGCTACGGTTTCTTCCACAAAAGAGTCTGGTGTCCAGTCTTGTTTGAGTCCGGTGATGTTCACCAAAAAGTTTTTTAACAGTGTTTTTCCATCTGTTGAATGATACACTTCGGGGTGAAATTGTATG
>RGZR01000239.1 GCA_010031465.1 Flavobacteriia bacterium | reverse complement strand
CTTTGGAACAGCACTTCTTGGTGAAGAACACCTCATTAAGGAATATAACCCAGATGAAAGTTTTCGTGCGGCTGTAAAATTTATCGAGAAAAAAAATTATGCGGAAGCAATCAATATTTTTAGCGAATTGGCTGCTGCCCAAATACCTGAGGCTCAATACAATCTATCACTCATGAGTTACAATGGATTAGGTGTGCCGAAGAATTTTAAGGACGCGCTAGTCTGGTCTTGGAAAGCATATTTAAACGGACATAACGCTGCAAAAGGACAAGCAGAGAAGGTAATTGCGACCATAACTCCAGAGCTACAGGACGACGTTGCCAATCAAATAATCGACGAACTGTTAGTAGAAGCAAATGCCGGCGTAAAAAAATCTACTCTAAAATTAGGTCAGACATATATGAGTTTACTTGTGCAGCCTGACTTTGGTGCCGCTTATGTTTGGTTGTCTATAGCACAGGCGTATGGGATTGAAGATGCAAGCCCATTGCTGAATGAAGTTGGAGATCAAATTCCTATCCAAGAAGTTTTGGTGCAACAGGATGAGGCTATGAAAATATTTAAGCAGATTAATCAGTAGGTTTTTTTATAGGCTGTAAAGCTGAAACGAAGCTTAAAATATTTAATGAATGTGACGTGGTTTTAGTTAAATTTTTTATTTGGGCTGACAATTGTAAGATATCATTCGACAAGTCTGCGTCGGAAGAACTGCTTTTTTCGATAATTCCATCAATCAGGTGTATTATTTCAGCAATATCATTCCCTTCATCGAGGTGCAGAAATTGTTTCAGTTCCTCTCTGAGAGGACTGAGCTCAGTTATTGTTTTGTTTGAAAGCATGTTTAGCTTACCTAGCCGTTTTTGATGCTTTCAAACATTTTATTTGTAATCGAGTTCAAATCAATAGGGTATCTACCTTCGGATACCTTTTGACGAATTTCGTTAACCAATTCTATATTAATTGGGGGTTCACTGGCCATCGACTTAACCTTGTCGCTTACTGACAAGCTCAATTGAACAGATGCGTCGGATTCAACCTTCTTTGTTTTACTTGCAACATCGGTCGTTTGCGTGCTCGACA
>RGZR01000238.1 GCA_010031465.1 Flavobacteriia bacterium | reverse complement strand
TTCTCTTCCTCTGCAAAATTCAAACCCCAAAGGTTCTATGACTTGGGTACCGAATTTTTGGATGCGGTTGGTGTACCCGGTCCGGCTATGGGTCATTTAAATATGTTTTTAGGTCACTCGGACACAGGTAAAACTACGGCACTTGTTAAGGCTGCGGTTGACGCACAAAAGAAGGGTATCCTTCCTGTTTTTATTATTACAGAACAAAAATGGTCATTTGACCACGCAAAACTTATGGGTTTTGAATGTGAGGAAGTGGTGGATGAAGAGACAGGTGAATTGGATTGGGACGGATTCTTTCTTTTCAATAATAACTTTGAATATATTGAACAAATTACAGATTTTATTAATGAGTTGTTGGATGCACAAAGTAAAGGAGATTTAGAGTATGACCTATTGTTTTTATGGGATTCCGTTGGTTCTGTACCATGTAAAATGACTTATGATGGTAAAGGAGGAAAACAACACAACGCCGCGGTTTTAGCGGATAAAATTGGCATGGGAATCAACCAAAGAATCTCAGGGTCACGTAGGTCCGACTCTAAACATGAAAACACTTTGGTTATTGTCAACCAACCGTGGGTAGAGTTGCCCGACAATCCTTTTGGACAACCAAAGATTAAGGCGAAAGGAGGTGAGGCTATTTGGTTAAACTCATCTTTGGTATTTTTGTTTGGAAATCAAAAAGGTGCGGGTACCACAAAGATTACCGCGGTAAAAGACAAGAGAAAAGTAAAATTTGCTACCCGAACAAAAGTTTCGGTAATGAAAAATCATATTAACGGACTAGGTTATGAAGATGGTAGAATTCTTGTAACCGCACATGGATTTTTGGCAGGAAAAGATTCTGCGGAAGAAAAGAAGTCCATTGAGGCATATAAAGCCGAGAACGCGGAGTATTGGAAAGACATTATCGGTACTGGTAGCGATTTTAAGTTAGAAGAAGAAAGTGTAACCCTTTAAGTTTTATGGAGTGACCAAAACTTTATTAGTAGACGGCAATAACCTTTTCAAGATTGGTTATCATGGAGTTCGGGAGTATTACCACAAAGGTAATCATATTGGTGGTATATACCACTT
>RGZR01000237.1 GCA_010031465.1 Flavobacteriia bacterium | reverse complement strand
TCATCAAGCAATTTTTGTAATGCAACACGCGAACTTGCTTGTAAAACCAGTTGAGCGCGCTCCATACCCTTTAATCTTTCCATGATGGGTCGCACTGGATTATAAACAGTGACGAGATGACTTAGACTTTTGGCTTTTGTCATCGCTTCATTTAAAAATTGCATCACATGCGTCAATTGATGCGCTTCAGCTTTTAAGAGCACTAGAAATGTGAAAGGACTTAGCTCTGCTAATTCTCTTTCTTTTAATAGCTCATTAGCAAAGTGTTCATAGTCATGTGTTTTTAAAGCTTCAAATAAAGGGTGATTGGGGAACGCGGTTTGAATATACACTTCACCTTTTATATTGGCACGACCTGCACGACCACTCACTTGCATCAATTGCGAAAATAAGCGCTCACTTGCTCTAAAGTCAGGGCTATATAACGCCTGATCCGTATCCAATACACCGACTAAACTTAAATGAGGAAAGTCGTGGCCCTTAGATAGCATTTGCGTACCAATCAAAATATCGATCTCACGATTTTTCATTTTTAGAAATAAATCATTGAGCGCTTCTTTGGTTCTCGTTGAGTCTCGATCCACCCTTAAAATACGTGCTTCAGGAAAAAAATCTTTTAAGGTTTCCTCAATACGCTGTGTGCCCAATCCTGTGGGATACAAATCCGTGTTGCCACATGACGGACACTGCTGTGGCATTTTTTCATCATGGCCACAGTGATGACAACGTAATCGTTTTTGATTTAAGTGCACCACCAAGCGACTGCTACAGCGATGGCATTTACCTGTCCACTGACACGATGCACATAAAAGCACGGGCGCAAAGCCGCGTCGATTAATAAAAATCAAGCTCTGTTCTTTTTTGTTTAAACGATTCCTGATCGCATCAATAAGATAAGGTGAAAAACCTTTCACAACCGTCGACTTTGAAATATCAATGCACTTGATTTCAGGGAGCGTTGAATCTTCAACTGCGCGCGAAGTTAATTTTAGAAATCCAAATTTTTTTGCATCTTTAGTTTTGGTCGCATTAAACCAAGTTTCAAGGGAAGGTGTGGCAGTTCCTAAAACAATCGGAATG
>RGZR01000236.1 GCA_010031465.1 Flavobacteriia bacterium | reverse complement strand
GTGAAGGTATACCACCGCATATGCTGTTTTTTCTCCTGGGGTATTGGCCCACACCACGCGCGACTCGTTGTTTGGCTTTACCGGAAATTGAGCCTCTTTCTCCTTAAGATATGCATCAATACTTTCAACTGTGAAATCTAATTCGGGTAAGGTAACGTCCATGGACACTCCTTCTACCCTGGGGCCCAAAACATAAATGAGAAAAAGAAGATCGAAGCCGATCACAAATCCAAAAAAAAGTCGTCTTGCTTTCATGGTGTCACTTCCTATAGAGAAATGAAATATATTGGCTTTGATTATATAAAACCTTGGTTAGTGAAGATACGTCGTTTTTTTAATCAACTGGGACCGGGCCTTTTGTTTGCTTCAATGGCAATTGGCACCTCACACCTTGTTTTATCCACCAAAGCAGGAGCTATTTATGGACCGCTGATGATCCTTCCTATCCTTTTAGCAAACCTGCTGAAGTTTCCGTTTTTTGAATTCGGGGTACGCTTTACCCATGCTACAGAAAGAAGTCTAACTGAAGGATATGCCGCGCATAGCCGATGGTTCTTGTATTTGTACGCTTTAGTGAACCTCGTAAGTGCCTTTACCATTTTGGCAGCGTTATACAGCGTGACCTCAGGTATGACGGTGAATGTTTTTACCACTTTCGTACCCTCTCCAAGTGCTGCTGCCGTCGGACTATTCGCTTTAATCAGTGCGGTACTCATCATTGGCCGCTATAAACTGCTTGAAGAATCATTGAAATACATTGTATTCATATTAATCATCGCCCTTGTAGCTACCATTTTTCTGGTCACTTTAAATGCCGAACCGCAATCAAATCTAGATTTTCAAGCTCCAGCTTGGTTCGATACGGCAGGGGTACTTTTCATCATAAGCCTTGTGGGATGGATGCCTACTGCCGTTGAAGCCTCTGGATGGGTGAGCCTATGGAATCTCGAAAAAATTAAACAGAGTAAAGAAGAAATCAGCGTAAAAAACGCACTGAAAGAATTCAATCTAGGATATGTCATTACCGCTATTTTGGCCGTATTGTTTTTCTACATTGGATACATGGGGCTGTATTCTTCAG
>RGZR01000235.1 GCA_010031465.1 Flavobacteriia bacterium | reverse complement strand
GACTGAACATCATTTGCCCAAATATTAAAAATTGCAAACCACCCCCAGGTTTTTTCGTCAGAACCCGTAGGATTTAAAGTATCGTTATTGGTAGGATCGTTCATATTAAACTCCCTTTTACTGTTGGCTTACGTATTTACTACATGCGCTTGTTATTTTTGTTGTGCGCTACCCAACATCTTGTATTAACCTCAATATTCGTACAACGTAGGTATTTACGAAAGTATTTTTATGTTTTTTTTGAAAATCCTTTAATCGATCCAAAATAATTAAAGGTCAATATTAAGTCATAAACCAGTTGATCAAGGTTTAAATCACTTGAAATTCACTTCAGGACAGATGATGCTGTCTCTCATGAAATACTTAGTGCCCTCATTCATGCTTATATTGGCAAGTTTTAGTCCCGCAAACGCAGGTGATGCATATGTGGAAACACTTCTTAATATTTGCACAACTGCACAAAACACTGGCGATTTAGGCACAATCAAGAGTATCGCAAACCAAGTCAAAAACGAACAGATACCTGGCGATGAGTTGTTAGCAAGAAGTTACAATGAATGCTTAAAAGCTGCGTTTGGAGAAACAGAGAACGCGCAAGATATCTCTGTTTTATTGAACCGAATTTCTGATGCCAAAAATCAAATCATTGCTGATTGCGATAAGTTGCTCGTTGCAGCCCCTAAAGTGGCGATTGCGCACCCGACGTGTAAAGAAATATTGATCAAATAAATTAATTGGAAAAAGACGACGCCATGAGGGGATGAGCGTCGCCTTCGTGTTTTGCTGCACATGTTAGATACATGAGCTATGAGCTCGCAATTATTATGCCAATTTTGTTTGATAAAAAAAATCATATTGTTTAGTCAGCTAAATACTGAAGGTACTAATGCATAAGGTGTTTGTCATTTTTATTTCAAATTTTCTCTTGGCATCATGTGTGCTTCCAAACCATTATGCTGAGTTTGAAGCAACCTGCTTGGGTTTTGATTTCAAAAAGGGAACCAAAGAATTTGCAAGCTGCGTGAAAATGCAGGAAGCCATTGCAAGAGATCAGATATTATTTTGGCAAGAGTGGTTTAGG
>RGZR01000234.1 GCA_010031465.1 Flavobacteriia bacterium | reverse complement strand
TCACTCCAAAACCCGATTGAGCAATAGAAAAGGCATATTTTGAGGGGTTCCATTGTTGCGAAAAGGCATCAGCCGAAGTCGCTACACCGATATCGCCCATACCTCCTGCACGGGCATCAGCCGCAATAAGTAAAAAAGGCACCCCAGTCGTTATGGGTTGTGGCGGAATCTCATTTTGTGCAACGGTATTTTGCACCAACAACATCATCGAAAAAACTAACAACAATCCGTTCTTCATATCGAATAAATTTTGACAAATATACTTTTTTAATTATTTATAAAATGACCAACTTCTCATATTTCTCGGCCTTTTCGCCGGATAATGAGGAACGAACCGTCAGTTTATAGACATAAACCCCTTTTCCTATTTTGTCTCCAAAATCATCTCGTCCGTCCCAAATAATATCGCGAGACAGATAACCTTCGGTCATTACGGTTTGATGATGATTCCAGACTAACTTTCCAGAAACCGAGAAAACTTGTACGGTAACATCTAAAGGCTCAAAAGGCCGATTGTGATTGAACCAAAATTCTGTGTAATTGACAAATGGGTTTGGATAGTTCAGCACCCGTGAAATTTTTATGGCATTACCTCCACTGACAATAAAATCAATCGTGGCCACAGAGAAATTATTATAGGTATCCCAAGCCTTCACCTGAAGACTGTGCGGCCCATCTTCTAAATCACGCAACTTAAATTGAACTTTCCCCTTTGAAAAGTCATCGACGTTCGCTTGATAATACTCGTTTAAAACAAAAGGATTGGCTGAATCTCCATCAAGAATCGCAATTAAGTCATGACCGATTCCTCCCGTTGTATTCAGACCACTGTCATCACTGAGATTGACCAATAGAATAGGGTTGTCGTTTGTGGTCCCGCCGGAAATGAAGTTTTCATCATTCATAAAGAGCTCTATTTCAGGGCCCACATTATCTTGAGGAGCATTTTCGTCAAGCCCCCCGACCAAGACATTTAAATTGTATCCCGCCTGATCTTCAAAAGCACCAGCGCGCTTTGCATAAAAACTCACTTTACCCGAGCCAACAGGCACCTGAATATCTCTTGGAACAATAAATTCTACATCAAAGGATCCTTGATTCACTGTGGC
>RGZR01000233.1 GCA_010031465.1 Flavobacteriia bacterium | reverse complement strand
TAACGGATCAAGACGGATTTAAGCACATTTGTCCCAGAAATGGCGAAATGACGTTTGGCGATAAATCATACGGCCTAAAACCAGCCCAAACTGAAATGGCTAAACATGGCGCTAAGTCTGCAGCTATTCTCAAGAAGGTAGTGGTGCAAAAAATGTAAAAAGGGAATAAACTCATAAAAATCCCAGTAATAAGGAGTTGAAATGAGAAGAAAAAATGTTCCGCCAGTATTCAAGTGGCGACACTTTAGTCCCGATGTTATTTTGTTGTGTGTGAGATGGTATTTGTCTTATCAATTAAGTTATCGAGATTTGGTAGAAATGATGGATGAACGGGGATTGAAAATTGCTCATAGCACGATTCTTCGTTGGGTATTGAAATACTCAATGGAGCTAAAGAAACGAATGCGGCATCATTTAAAGAAGCGGAATCGATCATGGCGAATGGACGAAACATATATTAAGGTTAACGGGGAATGGAAATACTTGTTTCGAGCGGTTGATTCCAACGGTGAAACCATCGACTTTTACTTGTCCCATACCCGCGACACAACCGCAGCCGTCCGATTCTTTGAGCGCACATGCCACCATCGATCACCCCATTTCCCTCGCGTTATTAATGTTGATAAAAACCCTGCCTATACCAATGCAAAACGACAGTTAATGAAAACGAAGTCGTGGGGTCAGCGATTGGTCCTGAGACAAAATAAATATCTGAATAATATTATTGAACAAGATCACCGGTGCATTAAGCGAAAGATGAGGCAAGCCATGGGATTTTACTCCATGATATATTACTCCGGTCGCAAAATAGTGGACGTTTAGTTCACTATTTTTGAAGCTGTTGAAGGACATCACTTTTTTGGTCGGAGGAATATGCGGAAAAACCATTACAGGAATCGAGACCATGCATCAACTTCGAAAGGGACAAGTCCCGTTTATTGATGGAAAAAAAGATCCTCAATGTTGCCGCAATTTCATTCACCGTTGCTTTGGGATCACTGGGCCTATTTTTCCAACCGTTCTTAATCGTCCTTGTCCTTTGTCTGTTTCTTAACAAAAAAAGGCCTGGTTTCTCGCAACTTATTTTTTATTCTGCACTTTTTGCACCAC
>RGZR01000232.1 GCA_010031465.1 Flavobacteriia bacterium | reverse complement strand
TTTTTGAACATATCGACTACCCGAATCGTGAAGTAATACTACCACAACATCTTTTTTATTAAAGTGTTTATTTAATTGCAACAAACCTTTAATCGCTGCACCACAAGAATTTCCTGCAAAAATACCCTCCTCTCGTGCCAGCTTACGGGTATAAATCGCTGCGTCTTTATCGGTCACTTTTTCGAACTGATCAATGACCTTAAAATCTACGTTTCCTGGTAAAATATCCTCCCCTATTCCCTCGGTGATGTAAGGATAAATTTCATCCGGATCGAATATTCCTGTTTCATGGTATTTTTTAAAGACAGAGCCATAGGTATCAATCCCCCAGACTTTGATCTTTGGATTTTGTTCTTTTAAAAATCGCCCTACTCCTGAAATGGTACCCCCCGTTCCTACCCCCACTACAAAATGTGTAATCTTACCCTCTGTTTGTCGCCATATTTCTGGTCCTGTTTGTTCATAATGTGTCTGAGCGTTGGAGGGGTTATCGTATTGGTTAACATACCATGCATTTGGCGTTTCTTCTGCCAAGCGTTTGGCCACACTGTAGTAAGACCTGGGGTCATCGGGAGGAACATTTGTTGGACAAACGACCACTTCGGCCCCTACCGCCCGAAGGACATCAAATTTTTCTTGGGACTGTTTGTCATTGGACACACAGATAAGCTTATAACCCTTGACGATGGAAGCCAAGGCCAAACCCATACCGGTATTACCCGAGGTACCCTCGATGATAGTGCCACCGGGACGAATTTTTCCCTGTTTTTCAGCATCAGTAATCATCTTAAGGGCAATACGGTCTTTGATTGAATTTCCCGGATTAAAACTCTCTACCTTAGCCAACACCATGGCTTCGATTGGTTTAATTATTTTGTTAAGCTTTACTAGAGGGGTGTTTCCTATGGTTTCTAGTATTGACTGGGCTATTTCCATACTTTTTTTATTATCTAAATCGTATTACTTGGTGCGGCTTTATCTTGGCAACGACCCACAGTGGCACCCACAAACATAAAAGACTGACCACTAATACCAATAAATTAAGTCCTACTACAGTAAAAATATCCAAGTGAACCGGTGCAACACTTACGTAATAGGTTTCTGGGTCTA
>RGZR01000231.1 GCA_010031465.1 Flavobacteriia bacterium | reverse complement strand
CAGTGAGCCACGAAGCCCTCTGGCCCTAACACTCCTCTCTGATAGTCAATGCATTCAATCTTTGACTGAGTATAGTGTGTTGGCCTGTTTACGTTGTCCATCATGTTGATACAGAATCAATGTCTTGTGTATGTACAGATTTGAACCACTATAAATAGTTCAGATCTTCAATCAAGCACGATATGCGGGCTTCCAGATCCTTTTTTTGGAGCTCGGAAAGATTACCACGATGTGCGTAAATAGACTCTCGTAAGTCTTCAATAAAATCTTCGTAGTTTTGTTGATTTGATGCCTGTACTTCTTTGAATCTCTCTCTCTTCATTTTGTTTCCTTTTTTGGTTCTTGTTAAAGAAGTAAAAAAAAGGCAAACGCATTTCAATATTCAAAAATTGGACGTTCATCACTTTTCTACTCTACTGCCTCAAGACCTTGCATCTATTATATATTTTTTTTGTTGATGCTTTTTTTACCGGCTGGTTTTGCTGGAGATGCCCACTAAATCATCGATTGCCATACACTTTCTGAGCACGCCATTCATATCATTTTTTTTTGCTTGGGTGTAAACGTAAGCAATAAAATCAAAATACGAATCCATAAGAATTTCTGTAGGACAGTAAAAGTTGATCTTTTTGCCGAATTCATCAGGTTTGTTTTCTTTTATTACCAGACCCGCTTCAATTAATTCGTTCACAATATACAGCGCCGCACTCCGGCTGATGTTTACAATACTCATGATGTGCCGCAGGGGAATACCACCCCAATCTTCTGGGTCTGTAATTTTCTTCACTCCAGCCTGTTGAATCAGAAATATCGTCCATCTTTTAGTGTAAGCCCTTGATCCAATAGACCGGACAATGTTTTCACCTATTTTATGGCTAATGTTTACACCCGGAGCATATAGCAACTCAAATTCAATAAGGGCGTTTCCATACTCAGCAAGGGCTTTTGTCCGTAGAGATTTTTTTTGATCTTCAGTAAATTCCATTTAGTGTCCTTTTTTATTTCAAGTTTATTGTCACCACCGGATAAATCTTATCCGCGCCCACTTCCATTTTTTTGCCGTTCCAAGGAGCCACATTGACCGCGTCTTGTGAAAAACTTTGAATTTGA
>RGZR01000024.1 GCA_010031465.1 Flavobacteriia bacterium | reverse complement strand
TTTTTTAAATAAAATAGTTGGTTAATGATTTTTCAATTAGTAACGTTACTTTATAAAAAGAAATTTCATAATCAACCTTTTCTTGAATCTTTTTATTTAAAGTAATTCTCCCTTTTATTTAATATTTCTTTCGGTTAGTACTAAGTAATGAATCTATTTTTTGTTTAGAATCAATGGAAAGACTATCACTAGCTTCAGATTTATTATCTTTTTTTATGAGCTCAATAATCGCTAAGGGTTCAAAATATCCAATATCTGAAATTTCAACTATTGGTGTTGAAGAACCTAAGTATTTATTGGTAACACAACTTTGAAATAGAATTGCTAATGTTAGAAATAATATTTATTCATGATTTCTGTTTAAAAAGGTTATAACTAAAGTTTTTACACCCCTTTAGACCTAAATATTCCCCTACTATCGTTTTAATCTTGATCCGCGAGGTGGCCCCCTCTAAGAATTTAGCGTAAGACACAAATAGGGTAGCTTCATCAAAAGAAGCTTTTAGAGGGGAGGCATGGCGGTAAGGTGCATGTAGCGGCTGTAGGGGTTTCATAAGTGTGTAAGCGTTTGGGGACGTACAAACTATGGTACTAAAAAACAATAAACCGAAAGGCGTACGGGCTGTTAAGGGCATGTTTTAGTCGGTTTTGGGTTTTGCTAGTAGTTTGTAATATGTAAACCTTAGAGCAATTACCTACGTTCACGAGAAAAACGTAACTTTAAAAACGATTTGAAGAGAGGTTGCGGGATAGTTGATTGTAGAAGCAAAATCAAAGGAATTGTTTTCCTTCGGAAAAATCCAGCAATGGGTATGAAAAATCGAGTTTATATTAAAGTTAACCACAAAAAGCGAATCTACACCCCCATGAAACGGATTACATTTTTCGGACGACTTCTCTTGCTAGTAACACTCATTTCTTGTCAGAATGCAAAGGAAGAGGCACGTCAACCTATAGAAAATGAAACGGATAAAATAGCTATAGCCCCTATAACAAAACTGGATATTGCTAGTGCCGTATTGTATGAAGCCAATATTCGGCAATATTCAAATGAGGGTACCTTTTCAGCGTTTGCTGAAGACTTGCCTAAACTCAAAAAAATGGGAGTCAAAATACTGTGGTTGATGCCCATTAATCCTATTTCAACAACCAAAAGTAAAGGTCCCTTAGGAAGTTATTATGCGGTTTCAGATTACACCAAGGTCAACCCTGAATTTGGAACGTTAGCGGATTTTAAAAACTTAGTAGACCGCGCCCACAGTTTAGGCATTTACGTGATTTTAGACTGGGTTCCGGGACACACCGGTTGGGATCATGTTTGGATTAAAGAACACAGCGATTATTACATAAAAAATAGACGTGGAGAAATAATTGATCCCATCGATTTTAGAACGGGAAGATCGTTCGGCTGGACAGACGTGGCCGATTTAAATTACAACAATAAGGAGATGCAACAAGCCATGCGTGAGGCCATGTTGTATTGGGTGAAAGAAACGGATATTGACGGTTTTCGAATCGATCAAGCTTATGCCGTTCCTCAAGAATTTTACGACACAACCTTTGAGGCCATGAGAGCCATTAAACCCGTTTTTCTTTTAGCGGAAACCGACATCGATCACCCGGGGGGACTTGAGTTAATCCAAAAATTTGATGCATCTTTCGATTGGCCAGGGCATAATTTGTCAAAAGAAGTAGCGCAAGGTGTGCGATCAGCAGTTACTTTTTCCAACCACATTGAGACTACCATACGGCGATACGGTATGGAAAATAGAGTTGTCAATTTTGTTGCTAATCATGATGAAAATTCATGGAACGGAACCATCAAGGAAAGCTATGGTGAAGCTGGTCATGTATTTATGGCACTTAATTTTACACTTCCTGGCATCCCGTTAATTTATTCAGGGCAAGAATACGACCTAAACAAGCGCCTGTTGTTTTTTGAAAAAGACAGCTTTGCGAAAGTTCCCGGAAAAACCTTCAAATTACTTCAGCAATTGGGGGCACTTAAAAACCATCACCCGGCATTGCTAAGCGGAAAGCAAGGGGGCAGCTATCAGCGTATTCCTACGTCTAAAGAACAACAGGTCTTCGCTTTTGAACGAGTCAATCAGGTCGATTCCTTGGTGGTAATTGCAAATTTAAGTTCCAATTATGCCCAATTTACGATGCCTTATGAAGCCCGATTGCAGCGGTATGAAGATTTTAAACCTAAACGCTTATCTTCAACCTATCAATACGATATGAAACCCTGGGAATTTTGGATATTAACAAATTAGAAAAACGCTATGCGCACTCTTTTTTTAATCGGAATAACTCTTTTAACTATGGCTTGCCTATCCCCACAACCAGTTAAAATTATTGGCCATCGCGGTGCTCGTGGTCATATCGCTGAAAACACCCTGCCTTCAATTCAAAAAGCATTGCAGCTGGGTGTAGATGGAATTGAAATCGATATTTTTGTTTGTGCTAGTGGTGAGTTGGTGGTATTTCATGATCAAACGCTAGATCGGTTAACCAACGCTAGTGGACGAATACAAGACCTTACGTTAGATTCCATTCAAAAAATTCAAGTTTTAGGGGATTATACAATTCCTACACTTAATGAGGTACTTGACCTGATAGGAGGTCGTGTAATGTTAAACATCGAGTTGAAAGGAACACAAACTGCGATCCCTACAAAAGCCCTTTTGGATACTTATTTTAGTAAAGGGGAATGGACCTCAGACAAAATTCTTATTTCTAGTTTTAATTGGGATGAATTGCAAACGTTTAGAAAACAAGACTCTTTAATTCCTATTGCTATCTTGACGGAAGACGATCCGTTAGATGCCATTCCCATTGGCCTTGAACTTGGGGCAGTAGCGCTTAATCCCGCACATACTTCACTAACCCTAGAGAATGTTTCTAAAATCAAAAAAGCAGGATTTAAACTCTACCCCTGGACGGTTAATGATCCCGACGCTATAGCCAAAATAATCGCTTTGGGTGTTGACGGAATCATCACCGATTTTCCAGAACGCGTACCCATTCAATAGCACCCTTTTAGGGAGCGATCGCAGGGAATGTTTAGGCCTTACTTGATTGTTAATAATGGTTCAATTTGAATACCCATCCAATAGCGGCTCCCGTTACACCATAATAAACAAGTGCCCACAGACAATCCACCAAAGCAGCGGTTAAATCCACCCAAGGGTTGGTACCGTACATTACCAGTCCCATACCAAAGCCAAACAGAATTCCAATCCAAACCCCAAAGCAAAAGCCGCTGCTTATGCCTTAATTAAGTGTATGTTTTTTATACAAATTTGACATGGCAAAAGCAATGATCATTGAACCCAAAGTAATGTAAATGGGATCCATTTTTTCATTCATGTTGATTAGAGCGTGCTCTTCAAAAAAGGAAGCTGCAATAGAGTTATAAAATACCCAACCGAGGAGGTTCAAAACAATTCCCCCAAATAGGGTTCCGAGAAGTGTAGATTTTGTAAACATAATTTAAGATTTGAGTTGACAAGATTTACGAAATATTCGTTAAGCAACAAAATGAGAAAAGGGTATCAATTCAAGAACCAAATAGCAGCATTGAGTACCGTAGCAAAACTTACCCAGGCTAGGTAGGGGTAGAGCATGTAGGCTGCTTTTTTGTCAACCAATCGAAACCAATAAAGGGTACGTTCAATTAAAACCCATAAAATAAGAATAACAAGTAGTCCTAGAAGGGGATTTCGCAATCCAAAAAAGACCAATGACCACAGGCCATTAAAAATTAGTTGTGCGCCAAAGTGGTACAAAGCTGTTTTGCCCCAAAGGTGCCTTCTGCCATAAAACCAAACCCTGCCTGCAGCCCAACCCATTAAGGTATAGAGCAGTGTCCAAACGGGGGCAAAAACCCAATTGGGAGGCGAAAAGAAAGGTTTTTCTAAACCGGCATACCAAGTAGGAATGGCAGACTGGGTTACTTGACCCGAGAGAAAACCTACACTCAAAGAGAGTACAATCCCCAAAACGCTAGAAATAATGTAAGCTGTCTGTCTTTTTCTCATGCTATGTAAATCTAATTGAAAAAAATCATTTCTAATAATTCTGTGAAATCATTATTTGTGATGCCCTATCTTTGTGCCGATGGATGCATTTAGATATAGCGCTAAAACAACAACTACCATTTCCTACAAAACCCGATGGCAAGCACCAAGCAATATTGCTTTAATAAAATATTGGGGTAAAGAAAAAAACCAAATTCCAAAAAATCCTTCGTTGAGTTTCACCTTGCAAAAATGTGTTACCGAAACGTCAATTGAATTCCAACCTAAACCTTCATCGGGGTTAACTTTTGACTTCTTTTTTGAAGGAAAACCCAATCCAAATTTCCTCCCAAAGCTCAATCATTTTTTTGATCAAATTCGCCCTTATGTTTCTTGGTTAGATGGCTACCACCTAACGATTAGGAGTGACAATTCCTTTCCGCACAGCAGTGGTATAGCCTCTTCTGCCTCTGCCATGGCCGCATTGGCCTTGGGGGTTATGGATGCTGAACGGGAAATGGATGCTGGTATTACCGATACGCTCTTTACCACCAAAGCCTCTTTTCTTGCTCGATTAGGTTCAGGAAGCGCTGCGAGAAGCGTAGAAGGGCCTATCACCGTTTGGGGAAAAACCCCTTCAGTAAAAGAGGCATCCAATGACTTTGCCTGCAAGATTGATTCTTTGCACACTGTTTTTACTACCTATCAAGATACGGTCTTAATTGTTGAAAAAGGATCCAAATCCGTTTCTAGTTCACAAGGGCATGCTTTAATGAACGGTCATCCCTTTGCAAATCAACGCTTTGAGCAAGCACAGCAGCACTTGCATTCTTTACTGGAGGTAATGAAAGAAGGTAACCTAGACGATTTTATTCGCATCGTAGAATCAGAGGCTTTGACCCTTCACGCCATGATGATGACTTCTCAGCCTTATTATCTTCTTATGGAACCCCAAACGCTTTCGATAATTCAAAAAGTATGGGCCTTTAGAAAAGAAACACACTTACCCTTATGCTTTACGTTAGATGCTGGGGCAAATATTCATTTATTATACCCAAAAGAGCACACTGCCCCAATCCTGGATTTTATCAAAAATGAGTTGAGCCCTTATTGCCAACAGGGTTACTATATAGAAGATGCAGTTGGTAGGGGTGCAAAAAAAATGTACATTTGAATGCTATGAACAGTATTCTTTTCCTTGATTTGGGTTGTTTTTGGAACGATTTTTACATCCACTTTTAAAATGAAAGGACCCTTATTTTATGCCAAAATATTACTCTTCGGAGAATATGGAATTATAAAAGATTCCAAGGGCTTGTCCATACCCTATAATTTTTATCGGGGGGCGTTAAAAATTCCTAAAGAAGGAGAAAAATCGGATCTCAAATCGCATCAAAAATTAGTTGACTTTGCAGCGCATCTAAAAACTTTAGAAGCCCGTTTAGTGCAATTCGATTGGGAGCGGTTAACGCATGACCTGAATCAAAAAATGTATTTTGATAGCAGTATCCCACAGGGATATGGAGTGGGCAGTAGTGGTGCTTTGGTTGCGGCTATTTATGATCAATACGCCTTGTGTAAAATCACGGTGCTTGAAAATTTAACCAAAGAAAAACTCCAATACCTAAAATCCGTGTTTGGTCAGATGGAGTCTTTTTTTCATGGAAAGTCTTCCGGTTTAGATCCTCTAAACAGTTATTTGAGTTTGCCTATTCTTATCAATTCAAGTGATCATATAGAAACGACAGGTATCCCTTCTCAAAAGCCTTTGGGCAAAGGGGCCGTATTTTTATTGGATAGTGGTCAAACGGGTGAAACGGCTCCTATGGTATCCCTCTTTATGAAAAATATGGAACAAAAGGCTTTTAGCACCATGATGAAAGATCAATTTATAAAAGTTTCCGATGCCTGTGTTGATGATTTTTTAAAAGGCAATGTGGGTTCCTTATTTCAGAATATTAAAACCTTGTCCTCGTTAGTATTAAAAAACTTTCAGCCTATGATTCCCGATACCTTCCATCGGTTATGGCAGAAGGGTATTGAGACCAATGACTATTATTTAAAATTATGTGGTTCCGGCGGTGGAGGTTTTATTTTAGGCTTTACCCGCGATTTTGAAAAGGCTAAAACGGCCTTAAAAGACTTTCCTTTAGAAGTTGTATACCGCTTCTAAAAATGGCTTTCCTAAGCCCTCATAAAGACACCTTATTAAAACTGTTAAGTCTGTTTAGCTTAACACGAGCCTATAATATTTTGGTGTTAATTACAGCTCAATACCTCACGGCTCGTTATATACTTTCACAGGAATTAAGTTGGACAACCTTACTTTTAGACCCCTATTTTTTTTGTCTAGTATTAGCAACTGCCCTTTCAACTGCAGCAGGATACATTATCAATAACTTTTACGATGCGGCTAAAGATCAAATTAACAGGCCCAGAAAGTATATTCTTGAACATTTGCTTTCGCAAAAAGTCCATTTAACTATGTGCCTTTTGCTCAACACCGCTGCTTTGATTAGCGCAAGTGTACTTTCTTTTAAAGCGTTACTATTTTTTCTGTTTTATATCTTTTCCATTGGGTTATACAGTACGGTGATAAAACGTTTGTTCTGGTTAAGCAATTTGTTTTCTGCACTTTTAATGATTCTTCCTTTTTGGGCAATTACCTTGTATTTTAAAAATTTTGAAGCGCTTATTTTTTATCACGCATCCTATTTGTTTTTATTGTTATTTGCCAGAGATATCGTGAAAGATTTAGAGAATTTTAAGGGCGACTGGGTGCAATCCTACCAAACCTTACCGGTTGTATTTGATCACCGGGTTACAAAAGGAATTTGTATTGTGATTTTAATGCTGTGTTTTATTCCTGCTTCTTTACTCTGGCAAAAGGATATAGGTTTCATGTATTATTATTTTATACTGAGCATTCCTTATTTAAGTGTAGTTTCTTTGGTTCTGATGTTTGCGCACAGTCAAAAGGCGTACCTTTGGGTCCACAATTTGATAAAACTATGGATTTTGGTCGGTGTAGTAAGCATAGCGCTTAGCGGTCAAAATATATAATTTTCAATCCTTTATGCGATATGAAACCCAACAGGACCCCTTATAAAAAGTCTAAAAAAGAGGAGAAAAATCCTCAACCTAAAAGCACCACGCGATTAAATAAATATTTGGCCAATGCGGGCTTATGTTCCAGAAGAGAAGCCGACGAGCACATTAAAATGGGCTTAGTGCAAGTCAATGGAAAAGTAGTGCTTGAAATGGGATTCCAAGTAAACCCTAAAGACGAAGTAAAATTTGATGGTGCCCGAATCAAAAAGAACCCTCCAGTGTACGTTTTATTAAATAAACCCAAGGGATTTATTGCGTCTAAGATGACAGGGAAAATTAAAAAACCCGCGCAAGAGTTAGTGCAAAAGGCAAGCCCCGATTTTCTTTTACCGATAGGAGATATGGGGAGACCAACCACGGGATTGGTGCTTTTAACCAATGACGAAATTCTTTTGGCAAAACTTTCTCAAACGCAAAAAATACCCATGGTGTATAAGATTACTCTTGAAAAGAACATCACGGAAACCTTGCAAAAGAAATTAATGGAAGGGGTGATCTTTCAAGACAAAACCTATCGTTTTAAAGCAATAACGCCCTTAGAGGGTAAGCCCAAAAATGAGTTGGGGGTTGAGGTTTTGGGAATTGGCCCGTCAACATTACTAAGAATTATGGAAAGCGTAGGAAATAAAATTCTACTTCTTGACCGGGTAGTGATTGGCGGATTAACCAAAAAGGAATTGCCTCGTGGAAATTGGCGGTTTTTAACTTCTAAGGAAGTGGGGTTTTTGAATATGTTCTCCTAGAGGACCTTTTGAAATTTCCCAAATAAAACAGCCGTATACCAATAAATAGGCGCCCCAATGCCAAAAAAGAGTAAAGGATTCAAAAGAAGCGTTGTAATACAAATAGCTCCAAAACACTACAGCACTCCACACCAAGGGATAAACGAATTGGGTGACAACCCCTAAAAAAACTAAAAAGAGAAGGTACCAGGGGTGTACCGTAGTGGCAATAAAAAAATAGCCGCTTAGCAGAAAAAGAAGTCCCTTAAAAAGTTCATTCGGCGAACGGTTAGACCGCAGAAAACTTAATCCCAATACCATAAAAAGCACTATGAATGGGGTAACTTGACCTACACTTCGAATAATGTTGTATCCCTTTATTTCATACCCTATTGCACGAATTAGGTTATAAACACTTCCATTAAATTCAAATGTGGTAAACCAAAGGGAAAGGGTGTTTAAATAATTCGTTGCCATGGACTCATCCCAAAAGGGAAACCAGAACAGGACACTAAACAGAAAACAACTTATACAGAACACCAAAAATTTCCGCAATCCTAAGTAATCGAAAAATAAGGGGATAAAAAGTAACGGCAGTAATTTTATGCCTATGGCAATAGCCGTAAAAAATCCGGAGAGCACGGTTTTTCGGTTAAGAATCAAAAGCCAGCCAATACATGCGAAACATAGCATAAACGATTCTGCGTGTAAATTTCCAATTCCCTCAACCACCACCAAAGGATTTAAAAAATACCAAGCAATGTAATGGGGTTCAAGTGTAAGTTTTTTGAGCAGGTGTACACCGACAAAAAAGAACAATACATCGGCGATAAGAAATAATGTGCGCAAAAAGGTTACTGGGGGCAGTAGGGTTTCGGTTAGTAAATACGCAGCACCCTGATAAAGGTATTGACTTAAAGGAGGGTAGTTTGAATAATTGCCATTGCTTAAGGTTCCCATCCCCTTGTAAAGGGTTTCTAATTCAGGAAAAACAACCAAATCTTTTATTTCAAAAGGTGTGTAGAGGTAGGGGTTTATCCCCATGCCTTGTAGGGCTCCATCCCATAAAAAGCGATAGAAATCTTGGGAGAGTAAAGGAAGCTCCGAAAAAAAGAAAAGGCGACACAGGATACTCAATAAGAAAAGTAAACCGAGTTGGTTGTAATTGCGGATCCAAAACCAAAGGGCACCAAATAAAAACCCACTCCATAATACAAGAGATAATGTATCCTCTCTTGACGTATGGGCAAGCTGGAAAAACCCAAACAGGATTAAGAGCATTGCAAATAGATTTATCACCTTTCTTTTTGCTTTCATTTAGGATTGAGATTTAAATCCAAAATAGGTAATACTGCTGAATCCAAAAAACAATAGGAGATGGAAGGGAAGCATACCCATTTCTAAGGTAGACCCCGCCCAAAAAGCACTGCTCAGCCCAAGTAAAAAATACAGACTAAGCCCCAATTCGATAAAGGTAAATTTGGAACGTTTTGATGTTCTATACTTATTATTATTCCCCTTTTTTCTTGTTTGTTCAACATTAAATTTAGGGGTTCTCACAAAGGGACTTTTTTTACCTAATAGCCCTTCTAATACCGCAATGGCATTATGAATAGAGAATCCCATTACTAAACTATAAAACAGAATAAACCGCTTACAATAGTGTAAAAAGGAATAGAAACCCGAACCATTCTGATACCGATGTACTTGCCAATAACTTCCAAAAAAAATGAACGTAGTCACTATAAAAATACTTCCCATGTAAAAAAGAGGTCTCCACTCAGGTAAGGCACTTTTTAAACCTACAATGGGAACACTTAAGAGAGCTAATAGGGAAACGAATAGAAACATTGAGCTATTGAGAAGATGAAAAAAAGCATTGTATTTTACCTCAAACGAAATGGATTTTGCGCGAAGAACTTTACGTATAAGCTTTCTGAAATTTTCAGCTCCTCCTTTATTCCAACGAAATTGCTGAGATCGAATGGCATTGAGGGTAATGGGGAGTTCAGCCGGACTCACAACATCTTTTAAATAAATAAATTTCCATTGTTTTAATTGGGCTCGGTAACTCAAATCAAGATCTTCAGTAAGGGTGTCTGCTTCCCAATTCCCCGAGTCCAGAATACATTTTTTTCTCCATACCCCCGCAGTACCATTGAAATTTATAAAATAGCCCCTTTGGTTTCTACCTACCTGTTCTAACAAAAAATGTGCGTCTAAAGCAAAAGCCTGTACTTCTGTCCACACGGAGTAACTTTTATTTAGATGTCCCCAACGCGTTTGTACCACCCCCACAGTAGGGTCATTAAAATGAGGAATTGTTTTTATTAACCAGTCGGGGGGAGGAATAAAATCGGCATCAAATACCACAATAAATTCACCTGTAGCTGTTTTTAGTCCTTCTTTTAAAGCCCCTGCTTTAAATCCCTCTCGATGACTTCGGGTGAGGTGTGTAATAGCAAAGCCTTCTTTTTGATACTCAGTTACAATACGATGCGTTAACTCCAGCGATTCATCCGTGGAATCATCCAATACTTGAATTTCAAGTTTATTTTTTGGGTAGTCTAAGGCTACAATAGATTTGAGTAACCGCTCCACCACATAAAGTTCATTGTATAAGGGTAGTTGGACGGTAACGTGGGGAAAATGACTTAATTTGGGGGGTGTTTGTTTGGGTTTTTTTACTGTACGAACAAATGAACGCGCCAATCGAAATTGGGTCAGGCTATATAAAAAGAGGATGACTAAGCATAAAAAATAAAGGATTAGGATTGCCGCTCCAATGAGTTTAATGCCGGGGAGTGTGCTTAGTTCCATTTCGAAAAGTAAAAGGTTCCAATCCAGCTTAAAATTTTATATCCTGCCATTAATGTTCCCTTCAAAGTGCCTGAAACTTTTGAGGTACCAATGCGTTTGCGATAATGCACAGGGACTTCTGTGTAGGGGATTTTTCTTTTTAAAATTTTTAATTGCATTTCTACTGTCCAACCGTAGGTTTTGTCTTGCATTTCTAAACCATTCAAAACAGACCATTCAATGGCTCTAAACGGGCCAAGATCAGTAAATTGACCCTTATAGAGAATACGCATTAAAAAACAAGCCAAGGCATTTCCAAAAATTTGTTGGGGCGTTAACGCTCCTTGCTCTCGTAAGGATTTCACTCTACTGCCCAGAACAAACTGTTTGTTTTCGGTTAAGATGGGGTCAATCAGAAGAGGCAATTCTTCTGGAAAGTCAGAAAAATCACCATCTAAAAAAACGACAATATCGGGTGGGTTTTTAGCGAGCTCTTCCATGGCCTTTAAACAGGCGTAGCCATAGCCTTTTCGTTCTTCAAATAAAACTGTTGCCCCTTTTTCTTTTGCTGCCTCTGCTGTGTTGTCTGAAGAGTTGTTGTTTACCACAAAAACCGCTGAAACAAATCGGGGTAACGCTTCCAGAACGTGTCCAATAGAAGCCGCTTCATTATAGGCAGGGATAATGACCGCAATTTTTTTCATGAACCACAAAGATACTCATTCCCAAGGAGTAGAAGAAGTGGCTATAGCGTGTTTCCTAAAGGATATGTTGGATTTGTAATTCGATTTTCAAGAGGTCCATTCTCGAGTTTTAATACCCCTCTAGGACAAACTGCAGAACAGATGCCACACCCCACACAAGAGGAACGAATGATATTTGCCCCTCGTTGTGCGTAGGCTCTAACATCAATTCCCATTTCACAGTAAGTGGAACAATTACCGCAGGAAATACATTGCCCTCCATTAGTGGTAATTCTAAAGCGAGAAAACAGGCGCTGTTGCAGTCCTAACAAGGCCGCCATTGGGCATCCGAAACGACACCATACTCTACTGCCTAAAAGGGGGTAAAACCCTACACCTAGCACTCCAGAAAAGGCGGCTCCTATTCCAAAACCATACCACTTTTGAAAGGTATAACTCTCAAAGAAAAAAATATTTTGTTGCCCCGAAAAGTAATGCAAACCAATACTTGTCAACAGAATACTCACAACACTAATGAGGGTGTATTTTGCATCTTTAGGGAATCCGTTTTTATGTTTGATAAAAAGGGAAAGCAATATCAATAGCAGCAAAACCACGACAACGAGTATAAAACGTTCTTTGGTAACAAGGGACAATTCAGGTTGGGTTCCCAAAAACGACCACACGACTGCAACTGTGGTAATAAAAACAAATACCAAAACGAAATGAATCATCCATCGTTCCAATTTCCATACACTAATTTTTTTGCTAGATAATTGACGAAAGGGGTCTCCTGCAGTTTCAGCTAAACCTCCACAACCACATACCCATGAGCAATACCATCGTTTTCCAAAACGATACGTAAGTAATGGTGAGATTACAAAAATCATCAGTAATCCAAAAATTAAGAAAAACTGTCCAATTGATTTTCCATTCAACATTCCCTCTAAATGCCAAGCGTCAAAGAAATAATAATTAAGGGGCCACATATTTTTAATGTCTTTAGAAAAATAGGGCATTTCAGGGTTCAATTTGCTCAAAAGTTCTGGGAGTAAAAAAGCAAAACACAATTGAAAGAAAACGACAGAAAGCGTTCTAAAAATTTGATAGGGATTTGAACGGTACTTCCATATAAATTTAATTCCAAATAGGAGAATGGCAAAGGTGTAAAGTGTTCCATACATAAACCATTGTGTTGCTAATTTTCCATTGAGAAGTACGCTCAGCGGATCAAAAAAGGCAACAAGGCCAACGCTGGCAGTTTCTGTACGGTATCCTAAAAGCTCAGGAAACCAATAAATAGCAATATAAAAACCGGTGAGAACAAGACCCAAAATCCAACCTGATATTCCTTTGGAAGTAAGTGCATTAAACCAAACCCCGTCGTTTTTTATGCCCGCCAAAGTGGAACCATATAAGGCTTTAAAATAGAGTATTCCACCTAAGGTCATACTTAGAAAACACAAAGCAAACAGTAGGGTTGCATTTACAAAAAGGGGTATACCGTTTAAGCATAAAACAAGAAGTCCTATCAGTCCTAAACTCAATCCTATATTTTTTTGTATTCTCACTAGATCATAAAATTAGATTCGATTTTTCGAGTTCCCAAAGCATCTGGATTTCTTTTTTATAGTTAGGGTAAAATTCTGGATCAAAGAAACTTTCTTCAAGAGTAGAAAGAATGTATTCCATGTTTTTATGGTTTCTCAGTGCAGCATCAAAATAAGCGTGTCGAAAACGAACACCTAAAGACATACAGCCTAAAAAGCGAAGTGTGGTAGGATGATAGCTTATGCGAATCGTGCGATTTTTGAATTTGTGTTTCCACAAGAGCTGTCGTTCTTCTTGGGAATCAGGAGCGACACTAACTTTACCGTAGATTTGATACTCTATATTAAAAAATTTAGCAGAATTAAACCACGGCCCGGGTGTATAGGGCGTCTTTTTACCTGTTAGGGTTTGGGCTAGGGTTTCCCCCATCATTCGGCCTGTATACCAAACAGCTTCAATAGCAGCTCTGCCCTGTTGGGGTTCTGTTTGTTCCGCACAATCTCCAATAGCATAAATTCCCTTTTGATTTGTTTCGAGGTATCGGTTCACTAAAATGCCTTTATTTAACTGCAAGTCGCTCTGGTCAAGAAAGGCAATATTGGGGGATACACCAACTGAAAGCCCAACCCATTGACAAGGAATCAAAGTACCTTCTTTTGTATAAACTCCATTTGCTCGTCCCTCCTCATCAGATGTTATCGATTTTAATTCGGTATTGAGGTGGAGATCAATCCCATTAGCAATGATATGTTGTGTTACTAGTTCGGCTTCCTCTTGGGGTAAAACGGTATTCCAAAAATGAGACTCTCGTATTAAAAAATGGACTTTTTTTCCTCTGCTGTGAAGCATTTCCGCCAATTCGATACCAATCAGTCCTCCACCCACAATCACGGCATTTTGAATTGAAGCTGTCCACGCCTCTAACTGGTCTAAGTCTTGTTTGTGGTATAGCCCTTGAACTGCCTTTAGATTTTGTCCAGGCCAACCTAAAAAATTCGGTATTGATCCGGTGGCAATCACTAAGGTATCATATGAATAAAGTCGGGAATCGTCGAATTTGAGTAATTTTTTTTCAGGTAGAATTCGAGTGACGCGTTGTTGGAGTAAAGTAATGGAATTGTCTTTCCAAAATTGGGGTTCATAAGGTTCTGTATCAGAAAAGGGGAGATACCCCATATAAACATACATTAAGGCTGTACGAGAAAAAAAATAGGGCGTTTCATCTGAAATAATAGTTATGGCATGAGTACTATTTTTTCTAATATGGCGAGCAAGCGTAGTTCCCGAAATACCATTTCCAATAATAACAATTGACTTTTTGGAACCTGTATTGTTCATCTTACTAATGTAGCGATTTTACTACAGGGAACTATTATAAAAATTTTGAATTCAGTTGTTAAGGTTCCAGTCATAGGGTAAATACTCTATTTTAGGACTTTCCAATGGAAACCCTACTGCCTTTGCGATAAAATCCAAACGCTCTGATTTTGAACCAAAATCTTTCCCAAACCATAAAAAGATACGTGAGAGTTTTACTTGTTTTTGGGTAATCACGTTTTTTGAAGTGTCCTTTAAAAAGGAGCGGGTAGCCTCAGTCAATTGAAGTTCCATTTTTTTCTCTAGATAGGCTTCATTCAACAATTTTGGACAGGAAACGGAAGCACAATTTATGGCAAAATGGATTCTGGGTTCTCCCATTTTTCGAAGCAGTTCATGTTCAATTGCCCCTAAGGTGTATTCTTTACCCTTAACTGTAAAACATTCTGTATCCCAGGGATTATCAATGTCTTTAATGCTTTTTACAGGATAATGTTTTAAAATTAACTGTACGGTTAACGCATTGTAGGCATTAATCCAGTAGGCAATTTGAGCAGCAGCAGAAGTCCTTTCGGTAGGTGGAAATTGGGCTAGTGTGAAAAGGTAATTTTCAATATTTTCTTGTTCTTTCACCCACTCTTTGTAATTAACCTGCCCCGACGGACTTACAAACTTTTTTAGCATGCCATCCCACCTATGGTGTATGTTTTTTTGTGAAAACACAAAGGTGGTAAATAGAAAAAAAAGTAAGAAGGGGAGTCGTTTCACGGAATTTGGATTTTAGGTTAACAACACCCACCACCATCGTAATGATAGGTGGAAGGAGAAATAAAAAGGTCTTTTCGGTTTAAAGCAGTTAAGGCGTTAGCTGTTTTATCACAAACGGACAAGGGGTGGTTTTTCATTAAAACATGCCCCTTTTGATCATCAAAATAGTCATCAGTACCAAAATAAATGGCCGTTTTCCCTGTAAATACACAGGGTCCATCTTCAGGTATTGGGTCTTTTAGCGCGCACACTTCAACGCTTTCAATGTAGATTGTTTCTGTGGTGGAGTAGTGGTGAGGATCCAAAATCCGATAGGGTCTGCGCGCCCGAATTTCAATTGTACCAAAACCTACACTAGTCAACATATCGACATAGTGCTTTAAGGGTAAAGAACCTGACAAGCACAAGGCCCGAAGGCGTTCATCATTTCGTAGAATATCATTCATTGGTTGTTCACAAATGGGATCACTCATGACCAAACGACCGTGCGGTTTGAGAACCCGATACATTTCTTTTAGGGCTTTGAGTAGTTCCTCTTGTTTGAAAATATTAAATAAACAATTTTGCGCAGCCACATCTACACTTTCATCGTTTAGGGGAAGTTGAAGGGCGTCGCCTTTTACCAATTGTACAAAGTCCTTTTGAAACCAATCATTTTGATTTTCGGCAGTTGTTAAATTTTCACCACAAGCGGAAAGCATTTCGTCTACCACATCAACGCCTATGACGCCATTGGGTTGACGAGAAAAATAACTGAATTGCAGTAATTCCATTCCTCCACCAACACCAACATACAATATCTTGGGGGAATTGACTAAGTCTCGGGGATGAACTGTACTGCCGCAGCCGTAATTCATATTGAGCATAACCCGTGGAATGTTTAATCCTGGAAATTGCCAAACCGGAGTAGTGGTACAACACAATCCTACATCAGGGACTTCAGCAGCCTTTTTATAAACTTCTTTTGTGGTTTCTAGGTAACTCATATCTTATTCTAATGTAGCCGTTTTACATCTCGAAAACCAAGCTTTTAACAATTTTTATTAAATCGGCTTCTCCTTTTTTTGCCATTTCCAAAATATCAGGTACGGAGATCGGTTCAAGGTGGTCAGGGTCACAGCTATCGGTTAAAACAGAAAAAGCAATACATTTTAGATTGAGTTGCCGGGCAACGATTACTTCAGGTACAGTTGACATTCCTACGGCATCTGCTCCAATGATTTTCAGGTAGCGATACTCCGCGGCGGTTTCCAATTGAGGACCAACTACCGCAGCATACACCCCTTTATGTAAAACCACTTTTTTTTGTTTGGCAATGGTTTCCGCTTTTTTCATTAAGTCACGATCGTAAGGAGCGCTCATATCGACAAAACGTTCTCCTAGGGTTTCTATCCCTTTTAAGGCTAGGGGAGACCCACCCTGTAAGTTGATGTGATCTTTAATAAGCATGAGGTGTCCTTTTTGAAAGGAGGGATGTAAAGCCCCAGCCGCATTACTTATTACAATTATTTTCCCTCCCAAGGCGGCAAAAACGCGAACCCAATAGGTCAATTCAAAATAATCAAAACCTTCATACCGATGAAATCGACCTTGAAAGGCAAGGATTTTCTTTCCTTCCAGCGTTCCATAGACTAGTTGGCCTTGTTGGTATTCCTGTGTTGATTTAGGAAAATGAGGAAGGGCATCATAAGGAAGTGAGATGAGGGGTTGAATGGAATCTATCAAGCCTTGTAGGCCTGTTCCTAAAACAATGCCCAAAGCCGTTTCAGGAATCCCTTTTTGTTTTAAAAAAGCGACACTTTCTTCAATTTTTTTTATCATCTCAACGGTATATTAAATGAACCAATTCGGGATACAATTCAACTTCTTTATAGGTATCAATATCGGTTTTTTCGGGTAAAAGTGCAACCTGGTGGTCTTGTAAATCTGCTAAAGTGTTCGTTAAGACTGAAGCCGTGCTCCAGGCTTTGTTTTGAAAAACAGCAGGAATATTTTCTTTTTTACCCAACAAATAGTACCCTCCATCCGTAGAGGGACCAATGACGCAATCGTGTGTTTGGAGTTGCTTAAAAGCGAGGGAAATCAATGGGGTTTCAATTTCCCATAAATCTGTCCCTATGAGTATCAGGTTTTTATAGCCTTGAGAAAACCCCCACTGAAAAGCCTGTTGCATCCGCTCTCCCAAATCTGTGCCCTTTTGAGCGTTTAATTTAAAAGTAGGAAAATAGTCTTGTAACGTAGAGGCCTCAGCTCCACTATAAAAAACAATAACTTCTTGGGCTAGTTCTTCAAGGATTGTATTCGTTTTTCGAAGCAATTGGGTATACACGGATAAGGCTTTTTCAGCTCCTACAGTTGTCGCTAAACGTGTTTTTACCGTTCCCAAAACCGGTGTTTTGGCAAAAACAAGCAGTAGTGATTTCATTGTTATAAAGGTAGGAAATCAAATTAGGGAAAAATGTAAATAGATTTAGTAAAAATGGATAATAGCTTTTATTTTAGGAAAACATAAAATTTAAACTTCACTAGCATAATTAAAAAAATCTAATTGTTTGAAAATTTAAGCTTTAGGGCAACACTAAGAAAAATCATTAGGAGTAAAATGCAGCAGAACATTTTTAATTCCCAAAAAGTTTATTGACCTTGTAAAGAAAAAATGAGCCGACCGTATTACCAAAGTCAAGACTTAAAAAAATTTAAAAATATTAGCGATTGGTCTCCGGAATTAGGAGCCAAATTTTTTGAATACTACAACAGTGTTTTCGAAGAAGGGGCATTATCGGCACGTGAAAAATCACTAATCGCTTTAGCAGTAGCCCACACGGTGCAATGTCCCTATTGTATAGATGCCTATACTCAAGACGGGCTTCAGCGTGGAATTGAGCGCAACGAAATGATGGAAGCGGTACATGTGGCCGCCGCAATTCGCGGGGGAGCTTCTTTAGTCCACGGAGTCCAAATGATGGAAGTATATGATAAACGAAGCATGTGATGTCTTCAAAATCATTACGTTCTCGTTCGCATAGGCTTTCTTCAACACAAGCCCAATTGGAATGGCTTGAAAAGGGAATATTCAAGCCCGGTGGATTACCTCACTTTGCCACAAAGGTAAATGGTTTTCAAGACACTCCTTTACGCCCGCATTCCCTAGACATACTTCAACTCAACTTAGGGTATATGTGTAATCAGGTGTGCGCCCATTGCCATGTTGATGCCGGTCCAGATCGAAAGGAAATGATGAGTGAAACTACCTTAGAAAAATGCCTTGACCTTATCCGAAAGACCTCTATAAAGACGCTTGATTTAACCGGAGGTGCCCCTGAAATGCATCCTCATTTTCGTGAATTTGTTTCCCAAGCTGCCCAATTGGGAATCCAAGATTTAATAGTGCGTTCGAATCTTACTATTTTACTTGCAAATAAAAAATACGTCGATCTGCCTGAGTTTTTTAAAACGCAAAATGTGCACGTTATTTCTTCATTGCCTTTTTACAAAAAAGATAAAACAGACAGGCAGCGGGGTTCGGGGGTGTTTTTAAAATCCATTGAAGCACTAAAGCGATTAAATGCTGTTGGGTACGGAAAATCGGAAACGAATCTAAAGCTTGATTTGGTTTATAATCCCTCGGGGGCTTTTCTTCCGGGCAACCAAAAAAGTTTAGAATTGGAATTTAAAAAAGCCCTTAAAACTGATTTTGATATTGATTTCAATCAACTGTTCACCATTACAAATATGCCCATAAGCCGCTATTTAGAGTTTTTGATAGCCTCCGAAAATTATGAAGAGTATATGGAATCGTTAGTTGAGGCCTTTAACCCCTCGGCTTTAGATAAGGTGATGTGTACAAACACCTTATCTGTTCGCTGGGACGGTTATATGTACGATTGCGATTTTAATCAAATGTTGGATTTAAAAGTGGACCACACTATGCAACACATTGATGATGTTATTCCAGAAGAGCTAGTGCAACGCAACATATGTGTTTCTCAGCATTGTTATGGCTGTACAGCCGGCTCAGGAAGTAGTTGCCAGGGAAGCGTGGTGTAATACCAAAAGCCTTTTTATGAGCGGAGAGACTGTATGAAATCTGGAATTCCCGTAATTCCCTTTTCTTCTAATAATTGAATAAAGGCAGATCCGATAATTGCTCCTCTTGAATATTGTGTTGCTGCAGAGTAGGTAGTTGCATTACTAATTCCAAAACCCACCACGGTTGGGGTTTGAAGTTCCATGTTGGCAATTCTTTTAAAATACGAAGTTTGTGATGCGCCAATTGAATTTTTTGCACCTGTTACGCTTGCACTAGAGACCATATAAATAAATCCTTTTGACACCGAATCAATAAATCGGATGCGGTCATCACTCGTTTGGGGAGTAATTAAAAACATATTGTACAATCCATATTGTTCAAATAAGGATTGGTATTTTTCATGATATACTTCTACGGGTAAGTCAGGAATAATAAGTCCATCGATACCTACTTCTTGACAACGGCGGCAAAACTTTTCGACCCCAAATTGTAAAATAGGATTAAAATACCCCATCAGAATTAGAGGTATAGAAATGGTTTGACGTATGCCTTCCAATTGGGAAAAGAGTTTTTTTGTGGTCATGCCATTTTTCAAAGCTTTTGAAGAGCTATCTTGTATGGTAGGGCCATCGGCTAACGGATCAGAAAAGGGAAGACCAATTTCTACCATATCGACCCCTGAACGTTGAAGACTTTCTAAA
>RGZR01000230.1 GCA_010031465.1 Flavobacteriia bacterium | reverse complement strand
CTTGCCCATAGAGTTTTTCAGTTAGACTTTCCATTAGTCCCAACTGATTTCGGTTTTTTGAGGATCAAATGAATCCCACGTAGACCATTCGGAAACTACAAACTCTAAGATCAGAGTGTCACCGTCTTGTTTCTCCGCTGAAAATCCTCCAATGCTACAAAAATAGTTTTTGGACTCCGTATTTGCACATTGCTGGAGAAGATCCCGGGCGACTTTTCGGAGGTTATAAATATCGGGGACTTGACCATCAGTAGATGACCAAGTCCAACCAAGAGCAACCATAACTTTTCGGACAGTCTCAAAATCAAATTGATCCAGAATCTCGTCGATGTGTTCTTGTTTAGTTACTTTTTTCATTGTCAATCTTTATATTTGGCTTGGCTTTCAATTTAATTTTGCAATTTAAAAAATTTTTCTAATGCTTTTTCGTATGTAATAAACGTCCAGCCATAAGTGCCCCAGACGCTTGAGCTTGGATAAACTTCTGCTGGTTCGATTTTTACACCAGCGACTTCGTAGCCATCGTGCCGAGAAATTTTTATAACTTCATAAGTAAAATGTTTAGTATACCTATTGACTTTCTTGTAAACGGCCAAGTCCCCCTTTCTATCAGTTTGTTTAAAAATAAACTGACCTTTAATAAATTCCTCTGACAGCTTTTTATGTTGATTTTTTTTATTCATGCAATCAAGTTTGGCATAATTTTAAGCAATAGCGTTGTGTCCAATATATCGGTTTACCCATACGATACTTCCCCTTGGAAGCTGCGGGTTTTTTTTAAGCATTCGGCGGAATGCTCTAATGGTTCTGCATGGCGCATGAGAAGACCGAGATTTGCCGCAGCAATCTTCTTTCACCCAATCTGCCCACCTCTTTTCCTCGTAAAGCCAAGCCCAATGCCCGGTCATAATGGTGACTCCCATTCCATACCGCTTGATTCTCTGTCCTTTTGGTGCTTCAAATTTCATAACTATACCTCAACTTCATAAAAATCAACAATTCCAAAAGCCTCTCTGTCTGGATTCTTTTTGAGAGTTTCAAGTCTCTTTTCGAGAGCTTTGATCAAAGAAATGTATGGAATTTTGTTTTCTTCGTAGCCGGTAGTCAACTCAAAAGCTACGTCAATCATGTAATTTTTAGC
>RGZR01000229.1 GCA_010031465.1 Flavobacteriia bacterium | reverse complement strand
ACTTTGATTAATCAAAGTTTCATGTCAAACCTTTTTTATAGTGTCCGATTTGTCCGATTTCGACTACTGCTGGTAGGTGGCGCGCCACTTTTTACCTTTTTATTTTTGCGAACTTACAGCTATTTCAACGCTTAAAGAAGTTTCTTAACCTAAAGATAATGGAATCCGATTTATGGAAGTAATGTTCTTAGAACTGTAGACAGCTTCTGAAACCCTTTTCCATTTTTACCTAGCTTTCTAGTCACACTCGCACTAAAGAACATGGCAGCATAGGTACTATATAGACAAAGCACAAATAAATGCTGTGCAATCGGTCCTAAATTATTCACCCCGATATATCCTAAAATGGCAATCACCTGCAGCCCACCTAAACAAAATGTAGCCTGTTTGTGCGACAATCCTTTATCTAATAACAAATGATGCATGTGATTACGATCGGCAACCCAAGGCTTTTGACCGTTTGATAAACGTATCACAATGATGCGTAGGGTGTCTAATACAGGTATTACTAAAATACTTAAGGTAAAGATCACCGCATTTTGAGGTACAAAAAAGGGATCGGGATTTACAGGCTGCCCTGCAACAATTATGAGCGCATTAACGGCTAAAATAAATCCAATAACCAGCGATCCTGTATCTCCCATAAACATCTTACGTTTAGGGCTTGCAAAGTTCCAAGTTAAAAAGCTGATTAGCGCGCCAATCATGGCTGCCATGATCACCGATAGAAAAGTGTAATCATTGACATAATAGTATACTCCGAATACACTAAAA
This sequence comes from Flavobacteriia bacterium, assembly GCA_010031465.1. Taxonomy (GTDB): domain Bacteria; phylum Bacteroidota; class Bacteroidia; order Flavobacteriales; family Flavobacteriaceae; genus MS024-2A. The sequence continues at coordinate 383 of RGZR01000229.1, read as the reverse complement.
GCTATTATTGCGACACTACCTGCAAGACCGTCAATGCCATCAATCAGATTATAGGCATTCACTAGAAACACGATAAAACCAAGTGAGATTAAAAATCCAAGGATTGGGGTTATTTCTCCAATCCCGAAAAATCCGGAGAGGTGCGTTAGTGTTAGTTCTGAGTTTAAAAGCACTAGAACCGCAGTTCCGATTTGAACCAGTAGTTTTGTTCTGGCCGAGGTGCCCATTAAATCGTCCTTTAATCCAGACATAAATAGTATAAAGGTCGAAAGGACCACAAAACCGATTGAATGCGAAGATCCGATACCTACCATTACAAGAGCGGCACAGACAAATACTACGAATAAAGAAATACCGCCGAAGGCTGGGATAGGGGTAGAGTG
>RGZR01000228.1 GCA_010031465.1 Flavobacteriia bacterium | reverse complement strand
ATCGAACCATCCCATAGTGCAAATCTAATTGTTCAAGCCATAAAAAAAGCCGCAGAATGCGGCTTTTTATAAGACTTATAAAAGTGATTATTTAGTGTCTAACCACTCTTTTACTAGTTCAGGAGCCATTACTGACTCTACAAAAGTATACGCACCCGTTTTTGGAGAACGTACCATTTTGATCGCCTTGGTTAATCTTTTTGAACTAGTCTGTAATGATGCAACGGTTTTCTTTGCCATGTTACTTAATTTCTTTGTGAACGGTCATTTTCTTGAGAATCGGATTGAATTTCTTCATCTCTAAACGATCGGGAGTATTTTTCTTATTCTTTGTAGTAATGTAACGTGAAGTACCCGGCATGCCCGATGTTTTGTGCTCTGTGCACTCGAGGATTACCTGTACTCTATTTCCTTTTTTGGCCATCGCGAACTAACGATTTATTTAATGAATCCTTTTTCTCTCGATTCTTTTAAAACCTCAGAGATTCCTTTTTTATCAATAACCTTGATTCCCTTTGAAGAAACATTAAGGGTAATCCATCTATCCTCTTCAGGAACATAAAAACGCTTTTTGCTTATGTTCACATCAAATCGACGTTTGGTTTTGTTGATCGAGAACGAAACATTGTTACCGAACATCACTTTCTTTCCAGTAACCTCACAGATCTTTGACATTGTATGGGCGTTTTACCTGATTTTAGAGTGTGCAAATGTAGTAGTTTTCTTGATTTTGACCAAGCCCTCTCGATTTATTTTACAATTTCTCTGTAAAGCATTTCTAAGGCTTTTAAACTGGCCTTTTCGATGACGCGTTCTCTTAGGTTGCCAAACATAAACTTTTGGGCATAGGTATGCGCCTCTGTGCTAATGCCGATGAACACGGTTCCAATAGGCTCGTCTGAATCGCCTTTCGACGGACCCGCGTTACCGGTAGTTGAAACAGCGATCGAGACGCCTGTCTTTAGTCGGGCGTTAAGCGCCATGGCCTCGGCCACTGGCGCGCTGACTACAGAATGATTCTCAATCAGCGTGGTATCTATCCCCAAGAGTGCTGTTTTTTGATGTGTTTGATACGGAACCAGACCTGCAGCAAATACCGCAGAGGCCCCGGCAATTTCAGTAAAGGCAGACGCGATACTTCCTCCAGTGCAGCTTTCGCAGCTGGCAATG
>RGZR01000227.1 GCA_010031465.1 Flavobacteriia bacterium | reverse complement strand
TTTTCGTATGGTGCCAGCGCCGCGTTCAATGCGGCGGTTGTGTCAACCGGCGGGGCGATATCTAATGGTTTGTCTTGCTGGCTGTCTGGCCGGGGCGCGTGTCGTTTCATTAAATCCTCGAGTTCATTATTTTCAGGTAAATCACATCCGCTAAATTTATCAACCACTGTGCTTCCCTTAAATAAATAAAATGTCGGATTGTAACGGGCCATGGTCATTAACATTTTTTGATCTGCCGCAAAGATTTCAAAATCCAATTTGTGCTTATTACGAAAAAGCCGAGTTGGTTCCAAAGAGGCGGAACTTAAAGCGTAAAAGTCAATTTTATTTTTTAACGCCCAAGCATAAATCTTTTTGATCTCTGACAACGATTCATCATCCGTTTCACTGAGAAAGGGCATAATAAATAACATTTGATACCGGTCTGAATTTAGTATTTTGTCTTTAAGGTCCTCACCGGTTGAAAGATTATAAATCGCAAAATCATGAATTGGCGATTTGTAGCCTTCTTCAATTAGCTGGCGATCTTGTCTCACAAAAGCATATCCCTCCTCTGCATATTTGGCATATTCAAGTGTTGTGACTTTAACAGAATCTTGTCCTTTTTGCATAACAAAACGAACTTGAATACTATCCGAAGCTCTTTCACCCTCAGGGATATTTTCCATGATGAACTTGATATCATTGCCTTTTTTGTAAGGCAAAAAATCCCAGATTGGAAGGTATAAATAACAATAGATTCCAAAGGCAAAAGTTAAAATACTGAAAATCCCCATTACGAAGTGTGCCTTTCCTTTGATAAAAAGCGACCTATTGTGCTTCCAACCGAGAATTAATACCAACACCGCAAAAGAGAGAACCAGATCCTTTTTAAATGAAGTCCAAGGTTCCAGTTTTAAAAAGTCTCCGAAACAACCGCAATCGGTTACTTTGTTGAAATAGGCACTATAACCCGTCAAAAAGGTAAAAAAGCCAATCAGCAATGCGGTTATAATTACCGTCACCTTGATCTCATAACCTATGAGCATCGCAAGTCCTAACAAAACCTCTAAGGCACAGAAAAAAACAGACAAATGCAGGGAATATGATTTGCAAGACTTAAAAAATCCACTAAAAAATCCAGGTGGCTTAACGAGCGTGGTTAAATCGTACGTTGTACCAATACGGGCA
>RGZR01000226.1 GCA_010031465.1 Flavobacteriia bacterium | reverse complement strand
GACGCTCGCCGTCTATTGTAAAAGCATGGATCAGGCAGTCGAGCTAGCCAATTATATAGCCCCCGAACACTTGGAGCTGCAAGTGAGTGATGCTTTGATTGACTCCCTAACGAAAAACATCCGAAGTGCTGGGGCCATTTTACAAGGTTATGACACGCCGACCGTTCTCGGAGATTTCACTGCGGGACCCAGCCATACTTTGCCTACGGGTCGAGCAGGACGTTTCTTTAGTGGTCTACAAGCCATCGACTTTATGCGGCGAACCAGCACCGTTCGATACAATGCAAAGAGTATTCAAAAGGCAGCTCCGGTGGTTGAAAGAGTGATCAATACATACATGAAAAAATATCTTCCTGAAGACCAGGAAAAATTTGCGGCAAAAGAAAAAAAGCAATATTTAAATTTTATTAATCAAAGAGAAAATGCAAAGAAAAAGCTCGAAGATGAAAAAAAAGAGCAAGAGAATGAAGACGAGACTTCAACAGAAGATGAAAACTAACAGGGGAGACTGTGAATCAGACAATACTTAACTTTTTAAAAAAGTATGACTATAGCTTTTTGATTGGGATGTTAGCGATCTTCATCTTTGGTATCTTGAATTTGTATTCTGCTACGCATGCTCATTCAAGTCTGCATATGCAAAACATCTATAAGTCTCAAATCATGTGGTTTATGCTCGCGAATCTCACTGCATTTATAGCAAGTTTTTTTTCACCCAAGTCACTTTTTCGGTTTTCCTATTGGATTTATGCAGGCAATGTTTTTTTGTTAGTTCTCGTTTTAGTGATGGGACAAAAAGGAATGGGGGCGCAAAGGTGGCTTGTTGTGGGAGGTTTCAGATTACAACCTTCCGAGCTCATGAAGATTGCTCTGACCTTGGCACTGGCCAGATATTATTCCAAAAATGAACCTGAAAAAGAGCTTTTTTTAAAAGATTTAATCGTCCCTTTTCTTATCACAATTATTCCGACGGTACTGATTATTTTGCAGCCTGACCTCGGAACCGGCTTGTTACTAGTTTTAATTTTTTTAGTCGTAACTTTTTTTAAAAGGTTGCGTTGGAAAACTATTGGTGTCTTAGTTTTAATTGGTGTGCTAAGTGGTAGCGTCATGTACAAATTTGGTCTTAAGGATTATCAGAGAAAAAGAATTTTGACTTTTATTGATCCC
>RGZR01000225.1 GCA_010031465.1 Flavobacteriia bacterium | reverse complement strand
TGGTGGTTCTGATGAGGAACTAGCTGCAGAATATATTCAAAGCCATGTATCTAAACCTATAGCAGGTTACATAGCAGGTCAGACTGCACCTAAAGGCAAAAGGATGGGTCATGCCGGAGCCATCATTTCTGGAGGCTCAGGAAAAGCTGAAAATAAAATTAAAGCTTTAGAAAAAGTGGGTGTCAGAATAGCCAGTTCACCCTCAGATATGGGTATTATGATTTTGAGTGCGCTAAATGAAAAAAATGCTTAAAAAAATCTTACTCATTATCTTCCTAATCTTTTCATCCAATCTTGTTGCAGAGGACGTTCCTTTCTTGCTTACAGCTGCTGCCAAGGGTGATTTAGAGACAGTAAAAGCAATTATTGAAAGTGGCGGAAGTGCAAACACAGAAGATAAAGAAAAATTAACTGCGCTTATGTATGCAGTAAGAAAAGATAATATTGAAGTTGTCAAATACCTTATAAAAAAAGGGGCTAAAGTGAATGCTATTGAAAACGAAGGTTGGACTGCGCTCATGTTTGCAGCAAAAAAAGGATACATAAATTCAGCTAAGATCTTACTAGAAAATGGCGCTGATCCAAAAATTATTGATCCTGATGGATGGTCAGCTTATGGATTAGCAGCCACATCGGGTTATTCCAAAATGATCAACCTTCTTATCCAGAAAGGCGGAATAGATCCAAACACGAGAAACAATACTGGCGCCACAGTGCTCATGCTTGCTTGTAAAAATGGTGATGAAAAAACAATTGAAACTTTACTTAAAAATAAAGCCAGCAGTGATCTCAAAGATAGGTATGGAAAAACGGCATTAATGTATGCGGTGATTAATGGAAATATCAAAGCTGCACAATTGCTCCAGCTTGATCCAATCCAACGAAGCGGCTTCTACGCGCTGAAGCAATTCGCGGATGTCTTGGTGGCTCAAGCTTTCTTGTTTCTTAACAAACCGACAGCGCCAGTGATCAGTGCAAAAAGTTTCGGGCAATCCACCGGGGTATACTTTCACGCCGCGGTTGGTAATCATCTTCAACTTCAAAGCATTGGTAGAAGCGGCCTCTAGCATTTTGCCCCCAGGTTTTTGCAATTGAGAAATAACAAGGGTTCCTTTCTCTGTGGCAACTTCTAGTCCATTTTTATCCAGACCGATGATAGTACCAGGAGTTGCATCTGTTCCTTCTTCGCTGTGGGTTGC
>RGZR01000224.1 GCA_010031465.1 Flavobacteriia bacterium | reverse complement strand
CCAACTCTAGTAATCACCTTGATCGTTTTTACTATTATCAGCTTTCAAATTGAGCCAACCGCCATAGTTCAAACCGATGCGTTACTGGGTGACATTAAAGCGGTTTTTACTATTTCTCCTTTTTTGTTTGTAATTCCGCTTATCGTAATCGCCCTGATTGTTCGCAAAACACCGCCGCTGGCCGCTTTACTTATCGGAACCTTATTAGGCGCTGTTGCAGCACTCCTAGCACAACCTGAATTGGTACTAAAGCTCAGCGGAGTCGAGTACTTCGCGTTCGAACCTGTTTACAAAACACTACTCAATGCTATCACGGTAGATCTAGCCATCGAGAGTTCAAATAGTCTGCTAAATGAATTGTTCACTTCGGGCGGAATGGCCGGAATGCTCGGAACGATTTGGCTAGTCATATGCGCCATGGTTTTTGGAGGTATTATGGAGGCCATAGGGGCGCTAAATAAAATTACCGAAGCCCTTCTGCAACTGTCTAAATCAGTTTTTGGCCTGTTTGCTAGCACCGTTGGAAGCTGTATTGCACTAAACCTAACCGCTTCGGACCAATACCTTGCCATAGTAGTGCCAGGAAAAATGTTCGCGAAAGCCTATGAAAAGAAGCAATTAGCACCAGAAAATTTGAGCCGAACCATTGAAGATTCCGGAACGGTCACCTCTGTGTTAATACCTTGGAACACCTGTGGAGCCTATCACAGCAGTGTATTAGGCGTTCCTGTGTTTGACTATTTCATCTATGCGGTATTCAACTACGTCAGCCCTTTTATGACCCTTATTTTTGCAGCATTCGCTATCAAAATAAGAAGATTGGTACCCTCAACTACTTCGTAAGTTCGCTCCCTTCACCCTATCTATTATTCGTAATTTAGCCCTCGATGAGTCGCAGCACGAAAAAAACCGTAAAAGCCAATCCAAATAGGGTAAAATACCGCATTATTTTTGGGGCCTTTCTTTTTTTCGCGGGTTTAGCCAGTGCACTGGCCTGCTTGTCGTTTCTTATGCACTGGAAATCTGATTTAAGTGCGGTGAATGCCCTCGGTAAATCAGCCATAGCCGTTGAAAATGTATTTAATAGTTTGGGGCTATTTATCGGATACCTATTAGTTTATAAGGGTTTTGGAATTTCGGGCACAATCGTTCCCTTGCTTTTATTAATCACAGGCTTCATTTTATTTTTCAACCTGAGTA
>RGZR01000223.1 GCA_010031465.1 Flavobacteriia bacterium | reverse complement strand
ATTATCGAGAATTCAACACAGGAGGCAACGAAGAAAGTATCGCCTGGGCTTGGACATTTGAAGCCGGAGATCCTCCAACCTCTTCAGAACGTGAGCCATCTGTAACTTACAAATCTACGGGCTTATTCAAAGCAACCTGTATCAGTATTTTCCCAAGTGGAGGTCGCGATACCAACTGGGCTTATGTTTTGGTTCTTCCCAAAACCCTCGACCCCCATTCCAGCAGTGCGCGATACGGTATTTTGTGGATCCAATATTATGTTGGTACTCAACGCCGGAAATGTTCAACCCTATAATCGTTTTACATGGACCAGCCCAGATGTAACCTTAACGCCGGGGGATACACTTCCAACATTAAGTGTTAACAAGGCAGGAACCTATATGGTAAATGTGAAAAATATTTGCGCCAGTATTGATGCAACTGCTATTGTAAAAAAAGGAGAAGTCCCAAGTGTTAATTTGGGTCCTGACAGATTTGTATGCAGAAATATTGCACTGGATTTGGATGCGGGATACAATCCCAATTACACCTATTTATGGACACCAGGTGGTGAACAAACGTCAAATATTTTGGCACAAATTGCAGGTGCCTACAAAGTGCGTGTTACAAGTCAAGACGGCTGCTTCGATGAAGATGAAATCATGCTCATTGATAGTTGCCCGCCTGTTTATTTCATACCCAATGCTTTTACCCCCAATGATGCGCCTCCCAATGACATTTTCAAGCCTTATATAGAAGGATTTTCTAAAATGAACATGCGGATATACAACCGCTGGGGAGAGAAAATGTACGAGACAGACGATTTGAATGGAGGTTGGGATGGTTTTGCAAATGGATCTCCAGCAATCGAAGGAATGTATGTTTGCATGATTGAATTGCTAGGAAATGATGGTTTCCGTCGTATCGACGCGCAGACCTTTTACCTATTCCGCTAAAGATTTTTTTCGCATTTTGGGTTTTTACGCCGTTTAACGACGCCCATTCAAGCTCATTCTACCCATCTTTTCAACATTCTTGGCAATTAAGGTTGGCTTGACTAAACTTGTGTAGACATTACTTATGAAAAAACACGGTATTTTTCTTTTTTTCATGCTTCTCTTAGGAAGCGTATTTTCCCAACCATTAAGCATAATCGAAAGCAAATCGGCTATCGAAAGCAAAAAATACAGTAAAGCCCTTAAGAAAATCACAAAAGGACT
>RGZR01000222.1 GCA_010031465.1 Flavobacteriia bacterium | reverse complement strand
ATTTATCATTAGTCTGCTGTCTGGGGGATCAGCCTTTTCTCAAGAGTTAGAGGAGAATTCGGGCCAAAAACCGCCACAGCAGTTGCTCGAGAACCAGCAAAGTTTTGAGTCGCAGGAGTCCGAAGCAGTATACGAGGGCATCCTACCAAAAGAACGACTTGAAAATGGTTCAGAGCAGACCATTTTAGTTCAAGGCTCAGATAGCCTAACCCAAGGCCTGAAACCTGTCGTGGATTCCACAAAATTGACGGCTTATGGACTGAGGATTGGTGGAGATCTTTCCAAGCTTTTACGCACGGCCTTCGATCAGAATTACTCTGGGTTTGAACTTGTGGGTGATTTGCGTTTTAGTAAACGATTTTACGCTGCCGTAGAATTGGGATATGAAGAGCGTTTTTGGTCGGAACAAAATTTAGAGGCTCAAATCAATGGAAGTTATATCAAGCTTGGGGCTGATTTTAATGCCTATCGTAACTGGACAGGAATGAACAACGGTATTACCACCGGCTTGCGTTACGGCTTGAGTAACTTTAATAATACCTTATTGCGCTATCCCGTTTACACCACCAACCCTACTTTTCCCAGTAGTATTCGTGAAGACAATGTTTCATATACAGGACTTACCGCGGGTTGGGTTGAATTTATTTTGGCCGTTAAAACCGAATTGTGGTCGAACTTCTTTTTGTCCTTGAACGTCCAACTCAAGCATTTAATCCATGAGGACACCCCGGGAAATTTTGCCAACTTGGTAATCCCTGGTTTCAATAAAACCAATGATTTCAGTGCTTTTGGCGTAGGTTATGGCTATACCCTCACCTACTTTATTCCCGTGATCAAGAGATAGCTATCAGTTATTCCAGTAGGCAGATGATCTAGTGATACGTTGTTACTAAATTTTCGATCATGGATGTCGAAAATGACGTCAGCTATTGATTCCCGTTTATCAAGGATTATTGCTTGCTGGCTTTTTTACTGCCTTGATACATACTGTACTGAACAAATTTTGCCGGCAACTTTCCATTAAAAACTTTTATTTTTTTGGACGGTCTTAGTCCTACAGATTTTAATGCTTCTTCATTTGAAGTAATCAGCCAGGCTTGGCTGCCCGGATAACCTCTTTTCAAGGTGTTGCCAATATTGCCATAAAAGGCAGCGACATCATCTAAAGTTAGACGCTCGTCATATGGGGGGTTAAAGACC
>RGZR01000221.1 GCA_010031465.1 Flavobacteriia bacterium | reverse complement strand
ATTATTTGCCGACTTCTCTCCCAAGCCTCCAATTCCTCCAATGTAATGAGACTCTTCTTTCGTCATACAGCCAATTCCCATTGCCGTTGCGGTCACAGGAATATTATGTTTTTTCGCAAACTGAGATAACTCCTCTTCCGCCTCCGAGTAAAGGACTCCTCCGCCTGATATAATGATGGGCTGCTTGGAAGCTTTAATTTTTTCTGCTGCAGCATTGATTTGTTGAGGGTCGGGGTGAATTCTTCTAATTTCATGAACCCTTTCCTCAAAGAATGCTTCGGGGTAATCAAAAGACTCTCCTTGAACATCTTGTGAAATGGCAATCGTCGCCGGACCACAGTCAGCAGGGTCGAGCATGATCTGTATGGCTTGCGGCAGAGAATTTAAAATCTGCTCAGGGCGAGTAATGCGATCAAAAAATCGAGATACAGGTTTAAAGGCATCATTTTGATTTTCAACCGGCGAGTTAAAATTTTCGACTTGCTGTAAAACAGGATCCGGGAAACGCGAAGCGAAAACATCGCCAGGCAGCAAAAGTAAAGGGAGACGATTGCTAAGCGCTACACCCGCAGCAGTGACCATATTCATTGCGCCCGGACCTGAAGATGAAGTCGCGATAAAAATTTGTTTTCGGCGCATCGCTCGTGCATAACCTATCCCTGACAGAGCCATGCTTTGCTCATGATGGCCTCGATAGCCAGGCAAGTCCGACTGAAACTCTTCCATCGCCTGTCCTAAACAGGCCACATTACCATGTCCATAAATTGCAAAGGCGCCCGGAAATAAAGGAGCTTTTTTTCCATCAATAATTGTTTTTTGAGCAATTAAGAATTTAAAGAGTGCGTGGGCGCAAGATAGTCTTAGTGTTTTCATTATTTCTCCTCTAAAAGAAGTGTATTTTACATAATCTCCTCTAAAATTGAATGAAAAATGCTTTGTAAATAATGCTTTTTTTCCATAGTTTTATTATTCAATGAAAATCGCAATAGTGGGTGCCATTCATGAATTAGGTTGGGAGTTGCTCCAGTCTCGAGGTCATACCATAATTGATATTTCAGATACAAGCATTTCCTCTTTAAAAAAAGAACTGGTTGACGTCTCTGGAATTGTTCTGCGAACAGCGCAAATGCCCAATGAGGTCATTGACGCTTGTCCTCATCTTCAAATTATTGGTCGTCATGGTGTTGGATATGACAATGT
>RGZR01000023.1 GCA_010031465.1 Flavobacteriia bacterium | reverse complement strand
TGGTTCGATTCCTGGAGGTACCACAAAGCAGCAAAGTGTAAAAGAAGAAAGCCTACAAAAAAATTAACCTTGTGTAGCTTTAGTTACGTTATTGTTTTTTGAACAATCCTATTTTTGACTGAATATAAATTAATAACCATGTCGATTTTCAGTCAATTGTTTTCAGCAAACACCAAAAACGCTAAGGTAAAAATACTAACGCGTGACACTTTTAATGAGGCTATTACGTCACAAAAAGTACACCTAATTGATGTGCGAACCCCCAATGAATTTGATGCTGGTCACATTAAAGGAGCCATTAACCTTAACTTTTTTGATCAACCTACTTTTCAAAAAGGAATAGAAAAGCTAAACAAAAATGCTGCTGTTTATTTGTATTGTCAATCGGGAAACCGAAGCAAATCAGCATCAAAGTTTTTAGTGCAAATGGGATTCGAACACGTTTTTGATCTTCAAGGGGGGTATTCAAATTGGTAAATTAGAGATTCTTTATTATGTCTGCTTTTGAAACAATTCTTAAGGGGGATGAACTTGTGTTAATTGACTTTTTTGCCACTTGGTGTGGTCCGTGCAAAATGATGTCTCCCATTTTAGATCAACTCAAAAAAAGGTCAGGAAACAAAGTGCGTATTTTGAAGGTTGATGTGGATAAAAATCCGAAAATTGCAGCTTCTTACCAAGTCAGAGGGGTTCCAACGCTTGTGTTGATGAAATCAGAAACTATTCTCTGGAGACAATCGGGTGTGGTAGAATTACACGCATTGGAGCAGGTACTGCAGCAGCATCAATAAAGGAGCATCATTCTCCCAAATCAATTAAATTTTCTGAGGGGAGGTTTTCTTCTGAAGGAGCTTCTAATTGTTCAACGGTTTTTAATTTTGACTGCATCATCCGTGTTCGTGTTCCCACTAAATTTTCGATTTCACTATTGGCTTCATTGATTTTTTTCTGTGCCTTTTCCAGCACACTCCCAAAGTTGTTGAATTCTTTTTTAACCGCAGCAAGCACATTCCATACTTCGCTACTTCGCTTTTGAATTGCCAAGGTTTTAAAGCCCATTTGCAAACTGTTTAACATGGCTGCCATAGTGGTGGGGCCCGTTACAACAATTTTGTATTCGCGTTGTAAGAAGGCAATCATATCGGGTTGACGAACCACCTCTGCAAATAAGCCCTCAATGGGTAAAAACATAATTCCAAAATCTGTTGTATGGGGGGGGTCTATGTATTTTTGAGCGATATCTCTAGCGAATTTTTTTACGGTTTGTAAAAGTGATTTTAAGGACGCTTCAATTGCCACTTGATCTCCTGCATCATACGCTGATTGAAGCCTTACGTAATCTTCCTGCGGGAATTTAGCATCTATGGGCAAATAAACTGCTCCATCAGCGGTATTTTTCCCGGGTAGCTTGATAGCATATTCCACAAGGGCATCAGAACCCTTTTTGGTTTTAACGTTAGCTGCGTATTGATCGGGGGCCATAATTTCTTCCAAAATATTTCCCAATTGTATTTCGCCTAAAAACCCCCTTGTTTTCACGTTAGTCAATACCTTTTTTAGATCGCCTACTCCTGAGGCAATGTGTTGCATTTCTCCCAACCCTTTTTGAACCACCAACAACTGTTTGGTCACCATTTCAAATGACTTCCCTAGGCGCTCTTCAAGGGTTTTATGCAACTTCTCATCTACGGTTTCTCGCATGCGCTCCAAACGGATTTCGGTGGTTTTAATCATCTCGTCTTGACGCAGCTTCATCTGTTCAAATTTTTCCTTTTGAAGTCGATTAAACGCTTCTACATTTTTTGAAAAACTTTCTTGAAATTCTTTAAGCGTTGCTCGCAACTCTTCACGGTCGTCTTTTGCCTTTTTTACTATGGTTTCGTTCAGTCGCTCTAAACTTTGTGTAAGTTCGTCTCTGTTTTCTTTTAACCGCTTGGAAAGCTCTTCACGATTAAATAAAAATTCTTTTTGCAGCAATTCGTGTAAAATATCCCTTTGCTCCTGAGAATTGGTTTTGTTTTTTCGAAAGAAAAGCAATACCAATAACACTGTGGAGACTGCAATAAGAAGAAGTGAAATCATTTCCATGAACTTGTTCTGAGGTTTAAAAATACGGAATCTCTATTGAATGACCTTTGAAGAAAAAAAGAAGTTTAAAAACTTCGGTGTTTGTCTAGAATTCCGCTAAAAACAATATAAAATAGGTAAAAGAAAAGCCTCTTATTTTCGCTTGATTTGTTTTGGGAGTGTGGGGAATTCCCCTTCAATTACACTTTACCTTTCTGTTTTTGAAGAGTTGGGATGATGGTATTTTAATTTCTTTTCAATTGCTATTATCATCTGATTTGCAATATCTTGCCCCGTAGCCGCTTCAATTCCTTCCAGGCCTGGGGAAGAATTTACCTCTAAAAGTAAGGGGCCTCTATTCGATCGGATAATATCAACACCCGCAACACTTAAGTCTAAAATTTTTGCGGCTTTTACTGCAAGGCGTCTTTCCTCTGCTGTAATTTTAGCTTTTTTGGCACTGCCCCCCATGTGAATATTGGACCGAAACTCTCCTTTCTGAGCGGTTCGTTCAATGGCGGCAATAACTTTACCGTTTACCACAAAACAACGTAAATCTTTTCCTGCTGCTTCCTTTATGAATTCTTGAACCAATATGTTGGTTTGAAGACTTTTAAATGCATTGATAACACTTTCTGCTGCTTTGTTGGTTTCTGCTGAAACAACCCCTTTCCCTTGCGCACTTTGCAATAGTTTAATAATCAGTGGAGCCCCCCCAACCATGGAAATAAGATCTTTGGTGTCAAGTGGAGATTTTGCAAAGCCTGTAATTGGGATATGTATATTGTTGGCTGAAAAAAGCTGCGTAGAAAATAACTTATCCCGCGACTGTGAGATGGAGGTATCGGAATTTAAACAATAGGTGTCAACAGCTTTAAATTGTCGAAGCAATGCACATCCATAAAAGGTCATACTGGGTCGTATTCTTGGAATTACAGCGTCTAAGTCATGCAAAATACTTCCTCCTCTATACCGAACTTCTGGAAAGGCAGTATCCAGTCGCATATAGCATTGTTGAATGTTATAAAAATGCATTTCATGTCCTCGAGCTATACCCGCTTCCATTAGCCGTTTATTGCTATACAAGTTTTTATCTGATGCTAAAAGACCAATTTTTAACCCTGTTTTATGATACATCAAATGGGCATACATTTTATCTAATTCACTTTGAGAAACTTGCCCCTTTAAATAACTTTTTGAAGGGTCTACAAGAAACCGATCGCGCATGGCTTCTCGTCCAAGCAACATTCTAAAATCCATCCCGTCTCGATTGGCTAAAGTCAATTCTATTTCAAACTTTGATGTTCCCACTTGAATGGGAGCTTTTATGACATATCGTTTTTCAGAAATTCCTGAAGAACTTTTTACCAATCGACTGTCTAATACTTCTGCTTCACAGGCAATACTGATACTCAAATTGTCTTGTAAGGGATTAATTTCAAAAGAAACCCAAGATTGATTCCCTTTTTTAAATTTTTTAATATTCGATGCTTGAATAGAAGAGGTTTTAGCCCCCGAATCAATTCTCGCTTTTATGGCAGGTATTTTTAGGGTGTGAAAACTACACCATTCCGCATTACCTATTATATCTATAGATGTACTCATTTTATGTTTTTTATTTATCTATATATTACTGTTGGGGTTAATATTTATTCTTCATTCAACTCCAACAAAAACAATCTTGGGGTTCCTTTTTCTTCACTTTCAGAGGTAATCCAAAATCGTGAAGCCGTATCAATTTTAACGGCTTCAATTTGGGCAGGTTTTACCGGAATCAAATAGCGTTTAAGATCAAGATGCTCCCATCCCAATTTCACAAAGTCTTTGAGTGTATAAAAAAATTGATCTCCAATAAAAGTATACCCTGTCAATACCATCAGATCAAGTGCTGGATTATAATCTGCAGCAGTCACTAAAGCATTTGTTGCCAAGAAGGTTTCGGGTCTTAATGTATACTCTCCAGGAGTTTTGGGGATGCGATACAAGGCCGATTGAAGTGTTTTTCTGTTTTTTGAAAATAATACTAATTCATCACCCACTACAGCCAATGCTTCAGCATCATACTCGTTTAATGATTCTTTTGAAAAAGTTGTTTGAGCAGCGTATTTTATTTTTATTGTCCCTTCATGATTAAATTCAGAATCGAGAATGTAAATTCTTAAATTTTCACGGGTGGCATAATTATTTCCTGTATCTGCAATATAATAGTGGTCTTCATCGGCTGCAATATCTTCCCAGTCTTTGTTTTTTAGCGTGTAAAACGCTATTGATTTTACGAGACTTCCTTCTTCAGTAAAAAAATAGATTCGGGGGTCGTCGCCTGAATCGTTATGGGTAATAAATAAATCTCCACGACGCTCAAGACCAGATGTTTCCTCAATTTCTTTAGGTAGGGGTATTGATGTCAACTTTAGTTGTGCCACAACAGTTATAGGAAATAAAAGGAGGATTAATACGTATCGCATCATCTTAAAAGTTTGCCCTACAAGATATCCATTTATACAATGAAAATAGAATTGAGAAAGTCATTTTTTAGTTATTAATTAGGGGAACCGCTTTTTAATAAAACCACTAGTGTCTTAAATTTATGGTTATTTTTAAAAAAAGTTTAATATGAAAAAAGGATTCCTTTTTTTTCAACTCATTGTCTTTATCTGTTTCTTGAGCTGTTCAGAGAAAGAGAAAACCACATACAGCTTTCTTGCCTTAGGGGACAGTTATACTATTGGTGAAAGCGTGAGTGAAGGTGAACGATGGCCCGTTCAATTGTTAAAAAAAATGAGCGAAATGGGAATTGAAATTGAAGCGCCTACAATTATTGCTAAAACAGGATGGACTACCGATGAATTAAAAACAGGCATTGATAATGCCATTTTAGATTTTCCATACGACTGGGTTTCCTTAATGATTGGAGTCAATAATCAATACAGAGGCCGCCCGATTGAAAATTTCAAGGAGGAATTTGAAACTTTACTTGATCTTGCGCTTTCCTTTAGTGGAAACACAAAACAACTGTTTGTTCTATCTATACCTGATTGGGGACAAATGCCTTTTGCAAAGGATCGAAATCAAGAACAGATTAGTCGTGAAATCGATGATTTTAATCAAGTTATTTATGAAATTTGTTCCCGTAAAGAAGTAGTATTTATTGATATTACCCCTTTAAGTAGGTTGCTCGACACCCATCCGGATTGGATTGCAAGTGACGGTCTACACCCAAGCGGGCAACAATATGCTGCCTGGGTAAATGAAATTTTAACCCAGTTAGAACCGGTTTTAGCTGATGAATGATAGACATTATGCTTTAAAAAGAGACGCTGAAGACCCTTTACAATCGTTTCGAAATGCCTTTTATCATAACCCAAATGAAATTTATTTGGATGGCAACTCCCTAGGGAAACTCCCGCTTCGAGCACAAGAAAAAGTTGGTGAAGCCCTAACCGAAGAATGGGGCAAAACTTTGATTGGCAGTTGGAACGCACATTGGCTCGATCGACCAAAACGGATTGCTTCAAAATACGCTAGACTTCTCCACCTGAATTCAGAAGAAATTATTCTGGGTGAATCTACATCGGTACGGTTGTATCAGGTAATTCATGCGCTTCTGCATTGTGACCAATTTCCAAAACATTTGGGCACCGATTCTTTACAATTCCCTTCTGATTTGTATATCCTTGAAGGAATTGCAAAAAATGAATCCCTTGAGGTGAGTATACTTTCTTATTCCCAAGAAACCCATGCTGAAGTTGAGCTGTTAAAAAAAACCATTCAAGATAAACCCGGCATTTATTGCCTTAGCCTTGTGTCCTATAAAAGCGGTTATAGGTATCCTTTAAAAAAGCTTAACCAATGGGCCTCAAAACATAACAGTATAATTGTTTGGGATTTTAGTCATGCTGTAGGGGCTATATCCATTGATTGTAAAGCAACGGAAACTTTGGTCGCTGTGGGCTGTACCTATAAATACATGAATGGAGGGCCCGGTTCACCTGCTTTTTTATACGTTAATAAAAAACTGATTTCTTCGCTTTCAAACCCGATAAAAGGGTGGTTCGGACATCGTTTTCCCTTTTCATTTAGCTCACAATTTGACCCTTCACAAAGCATTGAGCGTTTTGGATCCGGTACCCCTTCCATATTATCTCTTACGGCAGTTGAAGCTGGGGTTGATCTTGTTTTAGAGGCAGGAATACTGTCAATAGAACAAAAAAGCAAAGCACAGTCTGATTACTTTATTTCTTTAATTGAAACGGAGTTGCTTCCGTTAGGCTTTTCTATAGAGACTCCTACTCATCCACAGGAAAGGGGTTCTCATGTATCCATCTCACATAAAGCTGCATGGCACATCTGCTTGGCCCTTCAAGATGAAAAGGTTCAGGGAGTTAAAATAATTCCAGATTTTAGACCCTCCCATTTTATTCGTTTTGGAATTACACCGCTGTATACTCGCTATGTCGATCTTTGGGATACTGTGCAAAAATTAATCTTCATTGTGACTTCAAATACCTTTAAAAACTATTCTGATCAGCAGCCTATTGTTCCCTAATTTGTTTTCAATTACTTAACTATTTGGTAACGAGGAAAGAGGGATGATCTCTGACCTTTGTAAAAAAAGAAAATGCGCTATTTAAAATCCGTTTATTACGTATGTGGTTTTTTCTACTGGCTGATGGTTGAGCGACATTCAAAGGCATAGGCCTTTATTGTGTAGCCTCATATTCGTGTTCCCAATTGGGATTGTCAAGCTTGTTAATGATGTATCTCACTGTAATTTCTTCCCCTTTTGCAATGTCTTTAGTAGCAATAATACGGATGTGATTTAATTTACCTAATTCTGAATCTTCTTCAGAAAAAACAGCTTTGCAATTCGGTATTTCATGATGATTAATAAAAGCCCCCAAAGGCAAACGAATATAATGATCTTTAAACCGTGGATCATGAATATGCGTCATACCAAAATCAGTACCGCTTTCAATATCCTCAGTAGCAAAAAGCCCAAGACCTTCAATCGTACTGTTTTTGATGGTTAAAAAATCAGGTAGTGGTCTAAAATTACTGTCTTTAATCATTGGGTATTGGAATCTACAGGTCTAAAATACTACTTTTCTAAATTAATTCGTTTCAAGCGTTAAGGATAGATTTTTTTTGGGTCCAACATAGGCGTTTAAAACCCGAAAAGGCAATGCGATTGAAGTGTTTTTTGATTGGGTTTTTATTTTCAATCTCATATTGGAATACGGAGGAAGAGTAAATACTGAAGCGTGTTCATGAAAACTATAAGACCCCGTATATTCGAGTTGAATGGGAAGAGCGCTTTTATTAACCAAATCAATCCCTAATATGGTTTTGTCCTCTGGGTAAGACGGATTTTCAATTTGCAGGTTTTCTGAAAGTACTTTTTTAACAGATGCTTCTTTACCTAAAATCATATCGTTAAACCAAACAACTGTTTTTCGATCAAAAAGCGCTCTTTTAACCGCTTCCGGAGTTCTTTCTTCAACATGTACAAAGGTCATTGGACGATGCCCTCCTTTTGCAATATCATGCGCCCAATCTGTTAGGCCATGAATATCTGACGTGCCAATAATGGTTAAATTATGTGTTAATGCAATTTGAAAAGCCTCTTCAGAGAATGTTGTCTCATTTACTACTTCAATACCATGAAGTAATCCGTTTTTTATTAAGTAGTGATGAAAGGGTTCCAATCGGGCAATACCATCATCGCGATGTGCATCCCAATTGGGGTGATTCCAAAAAACAAATGCACCCTGTTTATTGGCCTGTTGTATTCCTGAAAGGGAATCCGAATGAAGTAATGCATTTGCGTCTTTTATAAATACGGCATTGATGTGACCCGGTGGCATTTCGCGAGTAATCTCTGATCCATTAATAACTTGAAGTTTGTCAGATTCTCTTAACCCCTCTGTAGCAATTCTGTAGGAACGGTTTCGATCCGGATGGGGAATGTCTTCGGCATGGGGTTGATATTCTAAATGTTCGGTGAGGGCAATAAGATCAAGACCCTCTCTTCGAGCTTCTTCAACCCTAAGGGTAGGCCAAACGTTCCCGTCTGAAAAAACAGTATGTATGTGAAGGTCTGTACTAATCCAATATCCTTTATCAGAAGAAAAAAAAGGCGATTGGGCATGAACGAAAGTAGCCAATAGCAGAAATAAGGAGGAAATAAAAAGAGCTTTCATTTTTAATTTTTATGAAAGCTACAAATTTCTAATCGAACTAAAAACAGTTCTGCCTTATCGGATGTAAATTACAACTTGTAAAAAAGAGTGGTATTCCACAACCGATTAATTAGAAAGTTGCCGCCGCTTTTGCTAATTGTATTTTTTTGAAAGCCCGTATTGAGGGTAATCTGCTTATTCAATTCCAATTTAAGCCCCAAAAAAGTCCAATTTTGATTGAATTGATTTGGAATTCCTTTGGAATTCATTAGCACAAAAACTTCATTATAAAAAACAAAAGAAGTGGGTAACTTAACGTCAGGGATAGTCAGCGGTCGGTCATATATGACTCGAAACCGGATTCGACTCGAAAAATCAAAAGACCGTAAGGCTTTGTCTTTTTGTAAAGGGAGTGCTTCTTGGAACCGGTGTTCTAAACGTATCCATGTTGCAAAAGATCCTTTTGTTAATGGGGTTTTGTACAATACTTGTTCCCAAAGATTGTGTTCTGTTCGTACCCTAGGGTCAGCCATTACATCGGCATTAAAATTTCGCAAATAGCTGTAGCCCGCAAACCATTGTACGTTTTTTGATCCTTTAAATATAAGTTGAGGACGAAATAATTTCTGATCCCACACCGAAACAAAATCAATTGTTCTTTAGGTGCCTGAACGATTAAAAATGTTACCTTTAGAAAAACCGCGTGCATTTGAAGCGCTCGGACTTTCAATAGAATAGAGCAACCAATCGTCAATAGAAAAGTCCCGATGAAACCAAAGGGCATGATCAATGCTCGCATAATAAATTCGTTCATGAGCAAATTCCTTCCGATGAGGAAGAGTTGCCGTTAACAGTAATCCATAGTCAGAAGCAAAGGCTAATAATTGGTGTTGGAGTGGGGTATTGGCTTTTATTTTTTCTAAGGTTTTAAACCAAATATGTGACTGAGGGGGTTTGTTTTGGGTTTCGAGATAGATGGCTTTCCCAACGGGGCGAAATTCAAAAACTTTTGGGTGTGCCATCATCAAACGATGATAGCGTTCAGGATCTGATTCTTGAATGGGTTGAGCTTGTTGAATATCGGTCAAAAGTAATTCCGGTGTCAACACATTGGGCATTGTTATTTGGTGATCAACACCCTCTTCTTCTACATGAAATGAGGCTGCCATATTAAAAATGGCTTTCCCTTCTTGATAGGCAACAACACGTCGTGTAGTAAAACTTCTTCCGTCGCGAATTGTGTCAACATGATAGGTAATCGGTATAGTGATGTCCCCTCCCAAAATGAAATACCCATGCATCGAATGGGCAATACGATCTTTAGGAACCGTTTGGTAGGCTGCGTGTAAAGATTGACCCAAAACTTGTCCGCCAAAAACACGGCCCCAAGCTGTTTTATAGTTTTGACCTATAAAGTGGTTTTCATCCTTTTGTTCTAATGTAAGTAAGGATACTAATGATGTTAAATCAATCATGTTCAGAAATCGATGTGCAATTGGGGCAATTTTGGTACAAATTTACATCAATGAAGGGGATTATCCATACGTTTTGTCCATATTTCACGCATAGGTTCGCCTTTACTGCTCATCCCACTATGATACCAATCGGGTACTTTTAAGTCGTATGAAAAGGGCAAAATCTTTCCAACGGTTTCATTGTTTCGGGAAAAATATTCAATATGCTCTGTATATTTTTGGTTCTCTGCAGTGTAAAAACCACCTCCTGAACCAAAAAATTGGAATGATTCAGTATTAAAAGCAATCCATTGAAAATATCCGTCTTTTAAAAACTTCATTGTTTTTCTTGGAGCGGCAATGTTTCTTCTGTTTTCTCCATTGTCGGTTACTCTGCCTGCCATTAGCCATTTCCCATTTAAATCTAGAGCTGAATTTGAAATCAATTTCCAATCTGGATGGGTTTGAACTTCTATAGTTTTAATACCATCGGTTTCAAAATTGGAATTAAATTCAAGGGAAACTTCCATTGTCTGTCCCTTTTGGGTATAAAACCCCCCACGGGTAAGAACAAATTCTGGAGGAGTTGAGCAATATTGGGTTTCAATTAAATATTCCTCATCCATCAAAATTCGATGGGTAATTTCTTTCCCTTCTTTCTTAGTGACGTAAGAATATACTTGCCCCTGAAGAGAAAAACTGAGGGCGCTTAGTAAAAAAAGCCATGTGATTTTCATATATTTAGTTTCTATAGTTAAGTGCAGGTTTACGATCGCCTATCATGGGTTTGTAAATAAAATTTTCGCCTCGTTTTTGAATAAAATTGTCTTTCGCGGCTTTTATTATTTTGGGGTTGTCAATTAGTTGCATTCCGGTTAAAGCCAATGTTTTTGCTGCTATCATCATTCCTTTATTTCCGATTTCGGTTCCCCCAGCAGCTACTGCTTGCCAGCTGTGAGCCGGAGTTCCTGGCACCCAAGTTGCCGCGCGTAGTCCTCCTGTAGGAACTGCAAAACTTACATCGCCAACGTCTGTTGATCCTCCTGCTTTTCCCACTATATCATATGGAACAACCCCTTCAACGAAACTGGTGTCCAGTTCGTTTCCTAAGCTTTCTGCAATTTGTTCGGCAAAGGCTTTTTCTTCAGCGGTATATTGATACCCCCCAATGGTTACTAAGTTTTTGTGTATCATGGGTTGAAGTACCTCATTAAACAACAATTCGTGCGTCCCTCCAATCATTTCGTAATCCATTGTTGTTCCCGTTCCCAGAGCAGCTCCTTGTGCCGCAGCAATAATACGATCAAAAACCCGAACCACTTCATCTCTTGTTTTGTGCCGGGCATAATAATAGACCTCGGCAAAATCAGGAACCACATTGGGTGCTTTTCCCCCTTGGGTTATTACATAATGAATACGGGTACTTTCTGTTACATGTTCACGCATCATGTTTACCATTACATTCATAGCTTCCACCCCATCAAGTGCGGATCTTCCTTTTTCCGGTGCTCCTGCTGCATGTGCTGATACTCCGTAAAATCGAAATTTTGCAGATTTATTTGCTAGTGCAGGTCTTACACTTGCCGAATTTTGACTGTCAGCATGCCAGTGAAGCGCAACATCTACCCCATCAAATAAGCCTTCTCGTGTCATGTATACTTTTCCAGAACCTCCCTCCTCTGCTGGGCAGCCATAATACTTTACTGTTCCCGATTTGTTGTTTTCCAATAAGTATTTTTTAATTGCAATAGCGGCAGCGGCTGATGCGGTGCCAAACAAGTGGTGTCCACAAGCATGGCCTGCTTTACCATTATTGGTCATTTTATAAGGAACCGCTTGTTGAGATAAGCCCGGTAAGGCATCGTATTCTCCCAAAATGGCAATCACAGGCGCTCCCGAACCATAGGTAGCCACAAAAGCCGTCGGGATTTCAGCAACTCCTTTTTCTATCGAAAATCCTTCAGATTCAAGAGTTTTTTGAAGCAAAGCACTGCTTTGTTCTTCTTGGTACCCCATCTCAGCAAATGACCATATTTGTTGTGCAACGGCTGCATATTTGTCTTTATGGCTGTCAATATCATCAAGGATTTTTGAATATTTTACCTGTCCGTGTAAGGACACCATAAAAAGGAATAAAGCAGTAAAACTGAAGTTTCGCATAACTTAACATTATTTTAGATTCAATCAAATGTATAAATTTCCTACTTTAGGCTAACGAAGATTATTTAGAAATCTGATTGTAAGGCACTTCCTTTTACTCCTTATCGCTGTTTCCACTCTACTGTTTCCATTAAACGGATAATGTCTTTTTCTAAATAGTAAACTGCGGGATAAAGAGAATCGTAGTTGGGTTTGGCATAAAAATAGAGTGACCCTACCAAAAAATGCTGAAGGCTATCTGTCAAATAAAACTGATGTTGGGAAGCGGCATTGCCAACCACCGAAAACAACGTGCCAAATACACGTTTATCTTCATTTATAAAAATTTTTTCGGGAATGGCATCCGCCTTTGAGATGTGTTTATAGGGAAGGCGATATGCATCATTCAGTAAAGAATCTAAATTATTTTGCACTGCATTATAATTTAAATACAACGTCGCTTTCATCTGTGGATAGACAATTTTGGGGGCCTGTTTTTTTTCTACTTCTGTTTTCGAAAAGGTATTTTGATCAAATGTGAAATAGAAATGGTCTTCTTTTTGATAAGTAGGGTTCGGATAATCTAACCGAAAATACCCTTGGGGCTTGGGCTGAAGATCTTCAGAACAAGAGGCAACGAAAAAGAGCACTATAAGACCTAAGGGGAACTTCATTAGGCTGAAGGTTTATCTTTTGGTAAGGAAACTTTTACTTGTTTAATTCGCATTTGTTCTACGTCCTCAATGGAAAATGTATATCCTTTGAATTTAATTTTCTGCCCCTTTTTTGGAAATTTCTTTGCAATCTCTAAAAGCAATCCTGCTAAAGTTTCTGCGTCTCCTTTAACAGAATCAAATCCGGAGGTGTCTTCAAGAGATATGATTTTGAAAAAGTCTTTTAAACTAATTTTGGCCTCAAAAACATAGGTGTAGGGGTCTATTTTTGAATAGCTAAGGTCATCTTCATCAAATTCATCGCTGATATCCCCAACAATTTCCTCCATAATATCTTCAAGGGTAATAAGTCCAGAGGTCCCACCATATTCATCAACAACTATAGCTAAATGAATTTTTCTCTGTTGAAATTCACGCAGTAAATCATCAAGTTTTTTGTTTTCGGGAACATAGATTGGCGGTTTTAAATGTTGTTGCCAATCGTATTGGGTTTCACTTAAATGAGGAAGTAAATCTTTGATGTACAGTATTCCCTTTATATTGTCTTTTTTTTCGTTGTAAACTGGGATTCTAGAGTACCCTTGTTCTACCACTAAAGGGATGATTTCTTCTAGAGTTTGATTATCAGAAATTGCAAACATGTCCATTCTAGGACACATTACCTCGCGTGTTTCGGTGTTTCCAAAATTAATAATGCCTTCTAAAATACGTTGTTCATCGTGTGTGGTTTCGTCATCACCCGTAAGTTCAAGAGCTTGTGATAATTTGTCCATTGAAAACTGTTGTGATGAATCGCCAAGGCGGCGCTCTAAAAAAATTGTAATTTGACTCATCGGTTTTGTAATCCAAAACAAAAAATACCGATCCAGCCCCATTATCCATGGTGCCATTCGAGTAGAAAAAGCCAAAGCATTTCGATTGGCATAAACCTTAGGTAAGATTTCTCCAAAAATTAAAATAATCGAAGTAATAATACCTACTTCAATAAAAAGAATGAGATACGGATTATCAATTGCCTGAAATAAACCTTCCCCCAGAACACTAAAAATTAAAACAATGGCAATATTGATAAAGTTGTTCGCCACTAATATTGTTGCTAGAAGTCTTTTGGGTTTCCTTAGTAATTCAATTACTTTTTGAATTGCTGAAGAATTGTCTTCGGGTTCTTCTAATGCTTTTAATTGAAGTGAGAAAAAAGCCACCTCAGCCCCTGAAATAAGGGCTGAGCAAAGCAATAAAATTAAAATTAATATGATTTGGATCCACATTATTGGGATCCCTACTTCAAGTACTACTAAAAAAGGAAAAGGGTCTAGATCCAAACAGTTATAAAATTAAAAAGGTAAATCATCCGAATCAGGGGGAAGGTTTTCACCCTTTGGTTGACTAAGTTCTTGAGATGCCATTTGGTTGTCTTTTTTGGTAGATAAAAAAGTAAACTCATTGACATTAATTTCTGTTGAGTACCTATCAACACCATCTTCACCACTCCATTTGCGGGTTTTAATTCTTCCCTCCACATATATTTTATCTCCTTTACTCAAATACTTCTCACAAATCTCCGCTGCTTTATTTCTAACAACGATTGTGTGCCATTCGGTTTGAGATACTTTTTCACCTGAAGTCTTATTAACATAGGTTTCATTTGTTGCCAATGGAAATCGTCCAATGGAACCTCCACCATCGAAGTAATGGATTTTTACATCATCCCCAAGATGTCCAATTAACATAACTTTGTTTAATGTTCCGCTCATAGTTTTTAAGGATTTGGTTAGAGTGTAGTAAATATATGGATTCAGGCTTCAAATTTGAAATAATCTCGAATAAAATTTTGAAGCACCACTGGCACCGGATAGTCTTGTATATCCTTAATGAATACCCCTTGTTGAAGATTTGATACTTTAGGAAAAACCCAAAAACGTATACATAAAGTTTGATGGCTCAATTTTTGTATGAGGGGTTCCTTATTCCATAAAATTGCCTTGTTGGGTAGGTTTTTAAACTGAACAACTAATTCCGGTTGTTTGCTAAGTTGTGAATATGTTGTAAGATCCTGATCAGTTTCAATTAAGGGAAATTCAAATAATTTATACCAAATTCCTTTGTTTACTCTTTGATGAAATGCCACCGATTGATTTTGGTCTTCAAGGATTAAATAGTTAAAAAAACGTTTTTTGACCTTGGTTTTTTTGGCTTTGACGGGATAGTCAAATTGAGCCTCATGTAAAAAAGCAAAACAAGATTTTTGAAAGGGGCATAGAGAACAGCCTGGTGCTTTTGGAGAACACACAAGAGCGCCGAATTCCATCAAAGCCTGATTAAAAGTACCGGGGTCACTTGCGTCCATTAATTGGGTAGCGCGTTCTTTAAATTCTTTCTGCGCTCCAGCAGAATGAATGGGGGTATCAATTCCAAAATACCGGGATAAAAAACGAAATACATTGCCATCTACCACTGCCTCTGGAAGACCAAAACAAATGGATGCAATTGCACTTGCAGTATAATCACCCACTCCTTTTAAATCGAGTAAAGCGTTAAAACTAGCGGGGAAAACCCCTTGGTATTCTTCCTGTATACGTTGAGCTGTAGCATGTAAATTTCTCGCACGAGAGTAATACCCCAGCCCTTGCCACAATTTTAATACTTTATCTTCTGAAGCTCCTGCCAAAGCTTGAACATTGGGAAAGGCCTTTATAAAACGGGTGTAATAGGGTGCCCCTTGTGCGGTTCGGGTTTGTTGCAAAATGATTTCAGAGAGCCAAATTCGGTAGGGGTCTTTTGAAGATCGCCATTCAAAATCACGCTTATTTTCAGCGTACCAAGTAAGAAGTGTTTTAGTAAAATGCAAATTGTATTATGTGCTTAGTGTCAATAGTGAAGCCATGGTAGGTGTAATATAAAATCTTTATTCAGAGCATTTTATAATTTTAATTTATATATTTGCAGGCCTCAATTTTATTGCGTTTAAACACAAAAATATGACAAAAGCAGATATAGTAGCCAACATTTCCGATCAACTCGGATTGGACCGCGCCGATGTCCAGGCTACAGTAGAAAAATTCATGAAAGAAGTGAAGGGATCATTAGAAAAAGGAGAAAACGTTTATCTGAGAGGTTTCGGTAGTTTTATCATTAAAACTCGTGCCGAAAAAACAGGACGAAATATTTCTAAAAATGTAGCTCTAAAAATCCCAGCACATAATATTCCTTCCTTTAAACCCGCCAAAATTTTTGTCCAAGGTGTAAAGGCAAAAGTAGCGGTATCAAAATAATTTTTAACCCATTAACACTTTAGTATATGCCGAGTGGTAAAAAACGAAAAAGACACAAGGTAGCGACGCATAAGCGTAAAAAGCGCAGAAGAGCGAATCGCCACAAGAAAAAATAGTGTAGGGTAAAAACACTTAAAAAATTATCCAAAAGTTCATTGAAAAGGCAGTTCACACTGCCACAGGTTAAAATCCTGAAAATTATTGTTTAATCCGTTAACCGAACCCTTTGGTTTGGTAAACACAAAACTTATCAGAGTGAATAAAGAATTAATTATACGTTCGCATTCCTCTGTTGTTGATTTTGCACTGCTCAAGGATGGAAAATTAATTGAGCTAAATAAAGAAGTAGAGGATAATGAGTTTTCTGTAGGCGATATTTTTATTGCCAAAATCAGAAAGCCTGTTCCGGGACTAAATGCAGCCTTCATCGATGTAGGCCATGAAAAAGATGGTTTTTTACACTATCACGATTTAGGACCCAAACTTCCTTCCCTTTTAAAATACATTAAACAGGTAAGCACAGGTAAAAACAAAGATTATCTATTAAAACAGTTTCGTTTTGAAAAAGATATTGAGAAAGATGGAAACATAGCTGATGCTATCTCAACAAATCAAAATCTTTTAGTACAAATCGTAAAAGAACCCATATCGACAAAAGGACCTCGATTGAGCTCAGAAATCTCTTTAGCAGGACGATTTATGGTATTAATGCCTTTTTCTGACCGTGTGTCTATTTCACAAAAGATTGAAGATAATGCTGAAAAAACCAGACTTAAAAAGTTAGTTCAAAGTATACGGCCAAAAGGATTTGGTCTTATAATCCGAACGGTAGCAGAAGGGCAAAAAGTAGCCGCTCTAGATGCTGACATTCAGCAACTCTTAACACGATGGAAAAACTTGTCTGCTAAATTGAAGCAAATTGACAAGTATCCCACCAAAGTGTTGCGCGAAATAAATCGTTCGTCTAGTATTTTAAGAGACATTTTTGATGATTCATTTACAGGAATCCACGTGGATGATCCTGAAATTGAAAACGAAGTGAAAGATTATTTAGAAACGATTGCTCCAAAGAAAAAAGCAATCGTTAAACTATACGATAACCCGCTTCCGATATTTGAAAAATTTGGTATTGAACGACAGATAAAATCTTCATTTGGAACTACAGTTTCTATGCAAAAAGGAGCCTATTTGGTGATTGAGCATACAGAAGCGCTTCATGTTATTGATGTGAATAGTGGTAACCGATCAAATCGATCCAAAAACCAAGAAGAAACCGCAATGGAAGTTAATATGATTGCAGCTACTGAAATAGCGCGTCAGCTTAGACTTCGAGACATGGGGGGAATTATTGTAGTCGATTTTATCGATTTAAATTCAAACGAAAACCGGAAAAAACTCTTTGATCATCTTCGCGCAGAAATGAGTACAGATCGAACCAAACACAAAATATTGCCTCCGAGCAAGTTTGGTCTTATTCAAATTACACGTCAACGTGTCCGCCCTGAAATGAACATAAAAACCAAAGAGCCTAATCCAAATCCCAATGGGGAAGTAGAAGCCCCAATAGTACTAATAGACAAAATCAACACAGAGCTTAGTAATATTACTAAGAACCCCCGTAACGCTAAAGAAAAATTACAATTACATGTACATCCTTTTGTTGCGGCCTACCTTTTAAGCGGGACTCCATCCCAACGTTTAAAATGGTATTTAGAATACAAAAAGTGGATTACTATTGTTCCACGTCATGCTTATCAATATTTGGAGTATAGAGTTCTTAATAAAGAACGTAAACGACTCCGCGCTTAAATTAAAAAACCGCATCTTACCCAAGATTGCGGTTTTTTTTATGGCAAATGGGTATCTTGTATTTGCCAATGAAAAACACTTTTACATTACTTGAAGCACTACATAAAATTCAGCGCTATTGCGCTTATCAAGAACGATGTCATTATGAAGTAGAAGAAAAGCTTAAAACCATGGGAATGATTCCCGCTGCTCGAGAAATCCTCATTAGCCAATTGATAGAAGAGGATTATTTAAATGAAAGCCGATTTGCACAACACTATGCAAGGGGAAAATTTCGGATAAAAAAGTGGGGGAAAATTAGGATTCAAAAAGAACTCAAGGCCCGAAAAATATCCGAATATAATGTAAAACTTGGCCTTAAAGAAATTGATCCCAAAGACTATTTGCAAACTTTTTATCTGCTTTTTGAAAAGCGAAGAGAGGCGGTAAAAAAAGAAAAGCCTTCTTTGCGTAAGAAAAAAATTTTTGACTATCTAGTTTACCGGGGTTGGGAAACTAGTCTAATTTATGAGGCGTTAAACAATCTTGAATAAAGGTCTCCGCTTGCCTTTAATCTGATAATAATATGGCTTTATTATCTCGCATTTCAATCACACCCGATTGAATGGTAAATAGTGTTTTGTCTCCCGCTTGTGTGAAATGTTTTTTCATTTCCTCAGTCATGCTAATCTTTCCTTGAAGAATTACTTGCCCCTGAGTAAGTGTAGAAACTATAGGGGCGTGATTGTTTAATATTTGAAATGAGCCTGACGTTCCGGGTACGGTAATACTTTCGACTTGACCACTAAATAGTTGTGCTTCAGGAGAAACGATTTCTAAATGCATGATTTTATACTTCTGCTAACATTTTTTCTCCTGCCTCAATGGCTTCCTCAATAGTTCCTTTAAGGTTGAAGGCTGCTTCGGGCAAATGATCCAATTCGCCATCCATAATCATAGTAAACCCTTTTATGGTTTCTTTGATATCTACCAAGGCTCCGGGAATTCCAGTAAATTGTTCTGCAACATGGAAAGGCTGTGATAAAAATCGTTGTACACGTCGTGCACGAGATACGGCCAACTTGTCCTCCTCAGAGAGCTCATCTAATCCTAAAATTGCTATAATGTCTTGAAGTTCCTTATAACGCTGTAAAAGTTCTTTTACACGTTGTGCGCAATTGTAATGTTCATCACCTAAAATTTCAGGAGTCAAAATACGGGATGTAGAATCAAGGGGGTCAACCGCTGGGTAAATCCCAAGCTCAGCAATTTTACGTGACAATACTGTTGTGGCATCCAAGTGCGCAAAAGTAGTTGCCGGCGCTGGGTCTGTCAAGTCATCCGCTGGAACATATACCGCTTGAACCGAGGTAATAGATCCCTTTTTGGTAGAGGTAATTCGTTCTTGCATGGCTCCCATCTCAGTGGCTAGTGTAGGCTGGTACCCTACCGCTGATGGCATACGTCCTAACAATGCAGATACTTCAGAACCGGCTTGAGTAAATCGGAAGATATTGTCAACAAAAAACAATACATCTTTTCCTTGTCCATCACCTGCTCCGTCTCTAAAATATTCAGCTATGGTAAGTCCTGAAAGGGCTACACGTGCTCTTGCTCCAGGAGGTTCGTTCATTTGTCCAAATACGAAAGTGGCTTTCGATTCTTTTAATGCTTTTTTATCTACTTTCTTTAGATCCCAACCGCCTTCTTCCATAGAATGCATAAATTCATCTCCGTATTTTATAATTCCGGATTCAAGCATTTCACGAAGTAGATCGTTCCCTTCTCGAGTACGTTCGCCTACTCCAGCAAAAACTGAAAGTCCACCGTGTCCTTTTGCAATATTGTTAATCAACTCTTGAATTAAAACGGTTTTTCCCACTCCTGCACCACCAAAAAGGCCAATTTTTCCACCTTTAGCATAAGGTTCAATTAGGTCGATTACTTTAATTCCGGTAAACAATACTTCAGTAGAAGTAGAAAGATCTTCAAAAGCAGGTGCTTCTCTGTGAATAGGCAAGCCGTTGTCGTTGTCTTTCGGTAAATTATCCATACCGTCAATGGCATCTCCAATTACGTTGAAAAGACGTCCATAAATATCGTCGCCTATAGGCATTTGTATTGGACTTCCAATGGCTTTGGCTTCAGTACCCCGACTTAAACCGTCTGTTGAATCCATTGAAATGGTTCGAACGGTTTCCTCACCAATGTGAGATTGTACTTCAAGAATTAATTTTGATCCATCAGGTCTACTGATTTCTAATGCATCATAAATTCTGGGTAATGGGTTGTTTTCTCCGTTAAATTCAACATCTACAACGGGACCTATAATTTGGGAAACCTTGCCTATACTTTGTGCCATTTTTAAGTACTTAAACGATTATTATAACGTATTTTTCGCGCTGCAAATATAGGGTTTCCGCTAAAAAAAACGGCTTATTATTTCCTTTTTTTACCCATAAAAAAAGGGCTCAATTGAGCCCT
>RGZR01000220.1 GCA_010031465.1 Flavobacteriia bacterium | reverse complement strand
GGTAATAATCTTCATTGCAAGTGGCAATTTCCCTGTCCCAATCCAAGTCTAAATCGAGTTTTTGAAGCTGAGCTTTCATATTTTCAATGTTGGCTAGCGTCCAATCCTGAGGATGTGTGTTAAATTGAATGGCAGCATTTTCAGCAGGTAATCCAAAAGCATCCCACCCCATAGGATGAATAACCTCATCACCTTTTAATTTATGATATCGGGCACAAATATCCCCTATGACATAGTTTCGGACGTGTCCCATATGAATATTTCCCGATGGGTAAGGAAACATTTCTAAAATATATTTTTTTTTCGACAATAGGTTATTGAAGAGTTGCGTATTCTTGAGCCAACTCCAGGATTCGTAAGTTTAAATTTTTTTCCTCTTGGATGTAGTCAATTCCATCTGTTTCCCAAATGCCATTGTTATTTTTTTCACAATTAAAAGAGGATTTCACCCCATTACTTATAAGCTCTTGGGTAGTAATTTGTATTTTAATCAGGCATCGATCATTGGGATTGGAGGATTGGTAGATCCATTCGGTTTGCAAATAGCCCCCCTGATTATCGGCAAACTTAAGATCATAGGATTGCATTGCCTCTAGGGAAGCTTGCCACAAGGCGGGATTAACGGCAGCTTGCACAATCGCGTTATTTGAGCCATTGTTAAATCCATCAAAAATATCAGTGATATTAAGAGCCTCTTTTTTGTCACTTACCCCTGATGGGCCGGCCGCTCGTTCTTTGTCTTTGCAAATTTCATATTTAGCGCCGCGAATATTTCGTTGAGGATTGTCACAGTAGCCGTATATTTTGTCTAATTCTTCTAATTCTTTTTCAAAGTTTCCAGCACAGTTAATAACCAAAAAAGAAAAGAGCAATATGGTAAAGGAACTCAGATTTGTGAGAAATTTTTGAGTCAACCGATGGCTTTGTGAAAACATTTGGTGAGAATAATTAATAGAGAAAAAAAAACAAGGGGATTAAATCCATCCCCTTGTTTAAAAGTCGAGTAAGTTAGATTAGAAGCTTACTGATGTACCAATAGCTACTGCAGAAGTTACTAATCCTGATGCGCCAGCAACACCTGTGCCACCAACAGTTCCACTTACAGTACCGAAGTCAGCAAAAACAGAAGCTCCGCCACCTAGTGATCTTACAACAGAAACGTTAGCCGCTGTTCCAGATGATGAAGCAGCAGTAAGAGTTGTTGGAGTTACAGTAACTGTTGCGTTACC
>RGZR01000219.1 GCA_010031465.1 Flavobacteriia bacterium | reverse complement strand
ATATCCCGAGTTGCATGCGACGACCTTGATTGGTCGCATACACATAGGCGGCATCAAATGTAAGTCCATAGGGATTGTCTGTCGTTGATTGAGCAATGCCCTTGTCAAATAACACAGTTTTATCAAAAGGGTCATTCGGCCTAGCCAATAAAAACGGAATGCCTTTATCCGGTGTCCAATTCCAAATATTCTGTATTCCTGCAAAAACGGAAAGTCCTTTTTGCATTTTGTAACGGATATTTAAATTTTGGATACTCCACCATGGCGATTCTGAAGGGCGCGGATCTAAATCCGATGCTAGGGGTAATAACATGGGGGCTACAACGTTTCCGTTATAATTGCACTCCCATTTTTTCTGGGGAGATGTCCATTGCAAGGCAAAAGTTCCATTTAGTTTTTCTGTTAGGAAGGGCCTTTGAGGAGTGGTATTGTTATTTCGAATTACGTTAGCATCGATATAGGTAGCGCCCACTCTTACTGAAAATCCCCGTCTGGTTTGCCAAAATAAACTCCATGATAACCCCTGATTCCAAGATCCTTCACCGGAATTGTAATAATAAATGGCGTTATTATTTTTTTCGTAATCGGGCACGATCCGGTTGGAAAATTCGGTTCGAAATGCATGGAAATCCGACTGAACAAAGCCATTAGTCCCTGTTGCGAATGTTTTTGACCAGGCAATATTGATATTTTGGCTTTCTTCTGGACGGATTTTTTCTTCAATGATCAGGCGTCGGGCTCCCGTTAAAGCCGCATGTTCTTCTGTGTAAATATTTACCGTTCTGAATCCGGTTCCGGCATTGACTCTGAATTGACCGAGGGTCCCCAAATCCCATTTCCAAGCCGCTCTTATACTTTTAATGAAACCGTGTTCTGAATGGTAGTCTCCACGTAATCCTAATAACAAGGTATGTTTTTGTATTTGAATCTCATCTTGGAGGAATATTCCAGGAAGAGGTGTGATTTGAGGTTTAGGAATACGCAATGAATCTGACGATATGGCTTCTGTGGCTACTGTATTATCGTCATAATGTGTGTATCTGTAAGCCGCTCCTAATAACAATTGATGCTTTTTTATCTTGGGTTGCCATAACAATTGATTGAAATAACGAAATTCTTCAGCGTTAAAAATGGAGTTCCCATAAGCGCTTTGTTGGCGATGTAAAACTGCGGAAGTTTGAAGCGTTAAAGGCGTTTTCAGAGAAATATCATAAGTACTCAAAAATTCCA
>RGZR01000218.1 GCA_010031465.1 Flavobacteriia bacterium | reverse complement strand
CGGCCAATTTGGATGAAAGTTACCTGTTATTCACCATGTGGACAGAAGCCATTAAAAACTTTGCGCAAGATGGAGAAGGTAATGTTATCTTCCTCGACGGATCGCCCGAAGGAATGCACAGAACCTTAAAGCAAATGATGGCAACTGTAAATCTTGATAAGCAAAAAGCTTAATCGCTATTTGATATAAATAAAGGGGATTTAACAATAGGTTGAATCCCTTTTTTATTGGGTCCTCTTGGATAAAAATACGCTCAGGTAAAATTTCCCCAATAACAACAGACCCACAACAAAAAAGGGCGCCGCCAAATGACGTATACCGTCGTTAAAAAAGAATTCACCACACATCCAAACTACATTGGCCATAATCCAGCATAGAACGGCCCCGTTATGATGCAGCTCTGATTCATCGCTCCTGGTAATCCAACACAATTGAACCGCTAAAAA
This sequence comes from Flavobacteriia bacterium, assembly GCA_010031465.1. Classification (GTDB taxonomy): domain Bacteria; phylum Bacteroidota; class Bacteroidia; order Flavobacteriales; family Flavobacteriaceae; genus MS024-2A. The sequence goes on along the minus strand of RGZR01000218.1, from coordinate 784 downwards.
CAAGGTAGGAATGGCCATCAAAAGTGCCAAAATTTTAAAATCCATTATCCAGCCAAAATCTTTCAGCAACCACAAAACAATGTGAAGGTTTTCCTTTTTTCGAACGGCCCCAATCATCACACAATTTTAATGTAAATATTTAATTTCCTTGAAATTTATCCCGTTTTTTGAAACTCCATGTTGTCTCCTAAAATCTTGATTCCAATAAGTATTTTCATGGGTTCATGCTTTTTGCATTACCCCATTCCGTTTGCGAAATCGGGTATTTCTGAAAGTCACGTTGAATCATTATCAAACAATGGACTAAATTTCGAAACAGATACCATTATCGGTTTGTCAAAAACATACCGCATTGCTATCGGTTACCCATCGGCTTCCGCGGGAATTATTTTGAATAACAATTGGTGGATCTTAGGCGATGATGCCCAAAATCTGTTATGTGTAACATCCCAAAGAACCGATTCACCATACCTCTATTATCCGCTTCCATTTATAAGAGAAACAAAAGATCTCACTGAAGAGCCCCACTACCGTCGAATTAAAAAAGCTTCAAAAATGGATTTTGAGGCGCTCGCCCATTTTGCCAATACCTTTAACAGCGAAACGTCTTACCATATTTGGGCATTCGGCTCGGGTTCCAAGAGTCCACAACGCGATACCGGCCTGTATTGGAATTTCGAAAATTCAATTCCAAATCCCAATAAACAACCCGATAAAATAAACCTCAGCCCGCTTTATGAATTCCTACAGCGGCAAGCCAATATAAACGCCGAGGATTGGAATA
>RGZR01000217.1 GCA_010031465.1 Flavobacteriia bacterium | reverse complement strand
ACCTGCTCCGTGATTTCGTGTTCAAAGGTACGGTCGGGGGCATTTTCAACTTGACCACAGGCGGTAAAGACAAAGCACAAAATTAGCATGCATGATAATTTCATTGTGTATTTTTGAAAAATCAAATAATTCAAATTGTCTGTTGTCTTTTTCATATCCAATCGCTTGAGCAAAAATAACAAGAAAGGTGAAAAGGTATCTAGGCCCATAGTCCGTATTTCGATTTTTACAATTTCCATTGCGACGGTCGTGAATTTGTTGTCCATTGCCATCGTTACCGGGTATCAAGAACAGGTTAAAAATAAAGTCATGGGATTCATCTCTCCCATTTTTATTTCAAAAATTGATCCAGAACAAATTGGCATAGACCCAAGCCAAAAGCGCACGAGTATTTTTGAGAGCGAACCTATACCTATGGATACCATGTTGGCAAACCAAGTTCGTGGATTTGAAAATGTTGCTTCCGTAGAAGCGGTAATATACCGTCCAGCACTGTTGTATTCCAAAAAAATATTGGAAAATGTTCTACAATACTGGCTTTTCGGATTACGACGACAAAATTATTTTCTGTAGCATGACCAGGCTACAAGAATATTGTGGCTTAAGCAGTACAAATTATTTTGATGTTTCCGTTTCGCAACAGAGCGGATTACAAATGAGTTTGTACACAAACAAAGGCTTAGAAAACACACGGATTTATGTAAATGGGAAGCCCTCGTCGAACATTGTACCTATCCTTGATACTGGATCCTTGCACGTAGAAATTGAATCCATGAATGCCATGGGAACACTAGATTATTTTTATTATCTCGTAACTACTACGGATTCTACTAACCAAGCATTTCAATCTACGGATTTTAACAATGCAATAATCGAAGGTAACCGCACTTCAAACATTCGCCTTTTGACCAAAGCCAAGCAAAAGGTATCCATAAACATAAAAGAACAGGAGGTAGACTGTGTTAACTTAATATCCGGATATGAGATCGATCTTGACGACAAGAACAAGATTGAAGAAACCAAACTTGATATCGAGCAGTACATTGGACTAAATAACACGAGTTCTTCCAAATACATCCAAGTATCCAGTGTTTTCGAAGCGGAACGAGATTTATTTGTTTGGCTAGATTTGCTAGATCTAAATGTGTACGTGATCATTGTTTTGATGCTCATAATAGGAATTGTAAATGCAGGCTCTGCCATACTGGTTGTAATTTCGGTCAAACGAAA
>RGZR01000216.1 GCA_010031465.1 Flavobacteriia bacterium | reverse complement strand
TTATGGTTTAAAACTATGGGGTTATTAAAAAATTTCAAGGTCGTTATTCCTGAGGTTTTGCCCAAATCAGCCTTACCGATTATCGGCAGTCAAACGGTTTCTTTAGGCAAGGAAAACATTAAGGAAGATCGTAATCGATCGCAATGGATTGACCTTTGCAAACACTTTAATCTGAAAATTTAAGTGGTACCTTTGCATGGTTTTGGTCCTTTATAAAAGCAAGCAAAATTAGGTTACGGAATCACAGAAAAGGCTGATTTGAATCAAAAACTCTTACATATTCGTGAAGCAATAATGCATCCTATTTTTAAACAAGTAGGAGATGTTGCCGATGATCTTGGTGTTGAATGCTACGTCGTAGGTGGATTTGTTCGTGATTTTCTACTAAAAAGGTCTTTGCCCTCTGATATCGATTTTGTCACCGTTGGTAGCGGTATCCAACTAGCTAAAAAAGTTGCTAATCATTTAAAAGGTGAACCAAAAGTCTCAACCTTCAAGACCTATGGTACCGCTATGATTAAATACGACGGGCTTGATTTAGAATTTGTGGGTGCTCGTAAAGAGAGTTATCAGCGCAACTCTAGAAATCCAATCGTAGAAGACGGAAGCCTTGAGGATGACCAAAATCGAAGAGATTTTACTATTAACGCAATGGCAATTTGTCTCAACAAGGTCCGATTTGGGGAGTTGGTTGATCCCTTTGAAGGAGTAGCAGATTTAAATACTAAGTGCATTCGAACACCCCTTGATCCTGATATCACATTTAGTGACGATCCTCTTCGAATGATGCGAGCAATTCGGTTTGCATCTCAACTTAATTTTGAGATTGACACCCCTACAATAGAATCGATTAAAAGACAATGTGAGCGCATTGATATCATCACTAAAGAGCGTATTGTATTAGAACTCAATAAGATTCTTCTCAGCGATCAACCTTCTGTTGGTTTCGGCTTACTCAAAGAAACAGGATTATTAAAACGATTAATTCCAGAACTTACGGCTCTTGAAGGAATTCAAGAAGTTGAAGGGAAAAAGCATAAAGATAATTTTTGGCACACCCTCGAGGTGGTGGATAATATGGCTCAATTAAGTTCAGATTTATGGCTTCGTTGGGCAGCCTTATTGCATGACATAGGAAAGGCACCCACCAAACGATTTGACAAAAAAATCGGATGGACCTTTCACGGGCACGAATTCGTTGGATCCAAAATGGTGTACCGCCTATTTAAG
>RGZR01000215.1 GCA_010031465.1 Flavobacteriia bacterium | reverse complement strand
ATTCCTTTTTATTGAGATTATCAGTATTACAAGTCCCCTTTAGGGGATTTAGGGGCCTTAGGAATTAAGTGCCAGAGGGTTTTAGGGTAGGGGATTTAGGGGCCTGCCCCCAGGTAAGAAGACGTGATTGAAGCCACTCTTTTTTGAATTGGGTCATGGTTTCGATTTATTGGTTGTTTGGACTTCTTTGACCAAGTGAATATTGAGGGCGTAGTCTTCTAAAATGACATAGTTTTTGAAGTTACGGTAAAGACGGTCTGTTTTTTCCACTAGAACGGTACGCACATCTGGATTTTCTTCCAAGTAGGTCATCATCTTAGTGAATGAGGTTCGTCCACTTTTTTTAGCTGTTTCTATATCTGTAAACTCTTGAATAACTTGAAGCCCATGTTGAATAGCATATTCGTTTAGCAGTTTGATTTGCGGGTATCGAAAAGCCTTCGGACTCTTGTTCTTTGGAAGAAACTCGGGCATAGATAATCGCGTTATTCATCAAGTTGTTTTTGATCCCTTTTATTATCTGGCAAATAATTTGTATCTGTTACTACATTTTTACCACTCTCAATTTCAAGTTGTTTACGTGCATCACCAGCAATTTTTCCGCCTGATTGTGCTGCTTTCTCAAGTTCATCAAAGCCTTTTGCATCTTTATTTCTGGTAATCTCAGTAGTCGAAGCCTCCCCAAGCATTGAAAAGATCAATTCCAAATCGGTCATATGATCTCTCAAATTTTGTCGGTTAAGGTTTTTGAGTTGTTTATGCTCTCCGGGCTTTAAACCAAATGTAGCCTCGTGAATTTCTGCCGTTAATATCGCAAAGTCTTTCTGCTCTTCAATGCCTCGATTACCCCATTCATCTGTAAGTTCTTCACGAATAGCAATGCCGCGCATCCGTTTTTCGATCCAATCATCGGGGTACCCTTTGGCCTTATATAACGCTCGGGTTCGTTTTTGGGCTAATTCAGGGTCTTCAATTTCTTGTACTCGTTCATAACCCACTTTGGCTAACCAGCGTTTAAATGGTTCTGCCTTGGGTGATGGGATAGATTGGATAACCCTAAAAATACCTTCTGTATTGGAACAAAGCATTTTTTGATTTCCACCTTCGGTTTCTATTGAAAGGGTATGTACAATTTGTACCCACCCTTTTTTAAGCTCAGAATCACGTTGTTTCATGCGTTGGATATACTGTTTTGGGTCTTTGGATTCTGTTAACGCAAAAACAATATCC
>RGZR01000214.1 GCA_010031465.1 Flavobacteriia bacterium | reverse complement strand
CTAAAAGTGCTTCTAACTTTGAGATTCTATCCTTACAATCATGTCGGATAAATGTTTTAGGCAACCTTAATATCCTTGAAGCTTGCAGAGTTGTAGGCGTGCAAAAATTTATCCTGGCAAGCTCTGTTTATGTAAATAGTTCTGAGGGTCAATTCTATAAGTGTAGTAAAATTGCGGCAGAAAATTACACTAAGGAGTATCAAAAAGCCTGTTTGTTTTAGCATAATCCCACAGTAACATTCCAAATGAAACAGCCACATTAAAAGAGTGCTTGGTTCCTAATTGCGGAATTTCAACGCAATAATCGCAAGCATCAATAACATCTTGAGCTACTCCATCTATTTCATTGCCTAAGATAAACGCAACGGGCGAAAAATCCAAGGTATTCTTCATCAAATCCAAGGCGCCATCAGCTTGTTCCAATGCAATTAGGGTATATCCTTGCGACTTGAGTTTTTGAACGGCTTCTAAGGTTGAGGTTTCATATTCCCAGTTCAAGGATTTTTCCGCCCCAATAGCGGTTTTGGTAATTTCACGATGCGGCGGTGTACCGGTGATTCCGCATAATACCAATTTCTCCACTAAAAAAGCATCGGCTGTACGAAAAATAGAACCTACGTTGTTCATACTGCGTACGTTATCCAATACCACCACAATAGGCAATTTAGGATGATCTTGAAACTGTTCAATTGTTTTTCGGTGCAGTTCGGCGTTCCGCAATTTCCTCATAAGGGCAAAGATACAGATGCTTTTGTTGAATAAAGGGGGAAAACTGATGTGGTTTTGCCCGTTTATGCGACTTATTTTCGTAGGATGAGTTCGGCGAGCGCATCAAAGAAGGAAACGCCTTTGATGAAACAATACAACCAAATCAAAGCCCAATACCCTGGAGCTATACTTTTATTCCGGGTGGGCGACTTCTACGAAACTTTCGATGAAGACGCACGAGTGGCCAGTAAAGTTTTGGGTATTGTTTTGACCAAACGCTCCAACGGAGCGGCTTCCGAAATGGATTTAGCCGGCTTCCCGCATCACTCCTTAGACACATATTTGCCCAAATTGGTTCGTGCAGGATATCGCGTGGCTATTTGCGATCAATTGGAAGATCCCAAACTCACAAAAACCATTGTTAAACGTGGCGTTACCGAATTGGTTACGCCCGGCGTTAGCTACAACGATAAAATATTAGAATCGAATGAAAGCAATTATTTAGCTTCCTTACACTGTCAAGATGCAGTTTGGGGCATTGCTTTTTTGGAT
>RGZR01000213.1 GCA_010031465.1 Flavobacteriia bacterium | reverse complement strand
TTGGTTAAGGTGTGTGCATATTATCACCTTAAAAACCAATGTCAAGCGTTTTTTAAAAATAATTTGCATTTTTTTATCTTTTCTTTATTTTCCATTTATTATCAATTACTTACACTCCAAAGATAACTATATATCATTCAGACTTGATTTTTTTTCTCGTTCTGATATTATTCTCAATTGAGCGGGTCAAGACTCTTAAAATTATCGGGCCGATCATCCCGAATTCTTGCCGAAAGTGATTATCATTATGGGCGCTTATAGACGGCGTTGGAAACAGGCGTAAACTGACATTCTAGCAATGGGTCGCACCTTTCACCGGGTGTAAAAATAACGGTACCTGACAAGCCATAATGATTAGCCACCGATAGCCACAAGAGCGCTAGTATCGGTCAGTTCGGTCTAAATGACAATTATAATTAAAGTGTTGTATTTTTACCACAATGAGTAGCGATAAAACCACAAGAGCGAAAAGGCGTAACCTAGTCGCCAAACATTCCCACAAATTTAATGCGGGTTATTCGCATAAGCCAGTGACAGTTTACAACCGTAAATCTAAGCGCCTACAGAGGGAGATAGAATCGAGCCTAGCGGATACCCTGTCGGACAAGTAAAACGCCGTGGCGGGCCTTACAGAGCGCGTGACGAGCAAATAAAAAAAAGAGCGGGAAAAACCCGCTCCGAATAAAATTACCTATAGAGAGGAACGTTACTTTACTGCCTCGACGATAACATCAGCGCCAGAGTCTTTTCGGTAGCATAAGAGACAATCTAGGCATTTTTTACCCGTGCAATTCTGAGTGATGCCAGACGCCTTATTCACGTTATTGAATACCTTGTGAAAGCCACGCGGTACACCGATGACGCGATCTATACGCGGATTGGAAAAGACTAGTATCAGGTTTTCAGGTATCCACTGACCGCGAACCAGTGAGGCGCGCTTAGTCCACAAGGTGAAGGTACAATGTGGGTTTTTCTGCGCGATACCGACAATGTTTATAAAATGGGTCTTGTTTATCAATTCCCCATGACCGTTAAAACGAAAATACGCCTGATTGATACGCGGTAAGAATTGCTCTGGAATAATGGTTTTAGATAGCACCTCGGAATTATGCGCGAACGCTGGTACGCATGACTTTCTATAGGTAGAAAGCATTCTATGGGAATAGCACTTGCCACAGATGGTGTCTGTATTCTTTTGACGGATGCAGAATTCGTTAGTGGTGGTGTCGGTATTAATCGCGCCGATACCGTGTAATTTACC
>RGZR01000212.1 GCA_010031465.1 Flavobacteriia bacterium | reverse complement strand
GATTTAGACTTTTAAGCCTATTTTTTTTATTTGATTACTTTTATAAAGGGTAATTATTTTTCCATACTATTGAAGTTTATTTATCTATGACACACTACTCATTTCATTCTAAAGTTGCTATAGTAACTGGATCAGGCCAAGGAATAGGCTTAGAAATTGCCCTTCAATTGGTGCGTGCTGGGGCGTCTATAGTGCTGAATGATATTGATGCTGAAAGAGCCCAACAGGCTGAACAAGAAATCCAATCCCTTGGAGGAAAATGCATGTCTGTAGTAGGAGATGCAGGTGAAATTGAAATCATAAAGAACATGGTTGCAAAAGCTATAGAGGCGTTTGGCAGACTCGATTTTGCAATTGCTAATGCGGGAATCACCACTTTTGGTCATTTTTTAGATTATTCACAGGCTGAGTTTGAGTCGCTGCTCCGCCTTAATCTTCAAGGTTCTTTCTTCTTAGCCCAAGAAGCCGCAAAAAACATGATTCAAAACCAAATTAAGGGTCGTCTTATATTCATGTCATCAGTAACTGGCTTTACTTTTCATCCTGACTTAACTGCTTATGGAATGTCAAAAGCCGCTTTGGCTTTCTTAGCAAAAACGTTGGGTGTTGATTTGGCGAAACATCAGATTACTGTAAATGCAATAGCCCCTGGTGCTACCCAAACCCAACGTACGGCAGACTTAGTCGATGGAAATTATGTAGAAACGTGGGAAAAAATAACACCCAACGGACGCTGTGCTTCACCAGAAGACATTGCCCATGCAGCATTATTTTTACTTACCGAAGAAGCCCATCACATCACAGGCCAAACCCTTATTATTGATGGAGGATGGACTTCGCTTAGCCCCTCACCCTAAATCGGTTTAGGGTTACCGTTCGATTGAGAAATTAACTATAGATAGGGAATACTCGATCTAAAAGAACGGTTTAACCAATCATACATACGTTTGTTGAATTCGTCTTTTTGAATTGTACCCCTCTGAAATGCCATAATATCCTTTTTCTGAAGTACCATTAGTAGGGTAAGAAGTGCGCCCTCTGTTCCTTTAAAATGGATAGTGATCGAAATATGCTCCTCGTTAAACTCTTGTGATCCCAGAGCTTCATTGATTTTTTTAATCACAGCACTGAGAAGAAGGTGGGCGTCTAGATTATAATATTTTGAATTAAAATTAGTGTCAAAGGGTACATTGGTTTGGTATTCCAAAGCTATCGCATTTGCCCTTTCTTGAGCGGGTAAACTAAAAAAGATTCCTCCAAAAATAAGAAAGTAAAGGTATTTTTTCATTT
>RGZR01000211.1 GCA_010031465.1 Flavobacteriia bacterium | reverse complement strand
ACTCAAACACTAGGGGCTAATTTGTGTTTACTTGTTGCGTGATAGTATTACGCTGCTTTTTTCACGTTTGAACGTTGGGCTTTCAATGCTGCAATCATTGCTTCGAGTTGCTCTGGGCGTGCCTTGACTTGTTTTTCTGCCCATGCCTGAACGTCAAATTCTGGCTTGTCCGTTTCACCTTTGAAAGCCTTATTCCAATTTGTGCCACGCATAGACACTTTGCCAGCCAAGCTATTCAAAATATCCACCGCACTATTCGAAAGGGTAGCATCCTTAATCCGAATGGATAGATTACCCTTTTTAGTCTCAATTTTTGCACCTTCAAAGATTTTGCCAAAAGTAAACTTTACAGCGCTTTCCGCTTGTTTATCACCTTTTTTCTGTGCTGCATTGATAAGTTTCACAATGACCGTTGTGTCACGCTCTTTAATTACGTGGTCAATAGCGGCTTTAAGTTGCTCGCCCATTGCGATTCCGTTACCAAGTGAACGAGCGAAAGATTTTACGATATTTTCCATTGTCTTATTCTCCTATATTAAGACGTTTCATTTTCGGTAAGTGATACCGTCATAACCCTAAGTTTTACCAAAGGGTTAAAAGAGTTTCACTTTTTTCAATTAGGTATTTTTCCATGCCTTATAAACCGTCTCAATAGGAATATAAGAAGTAACCACTTGCCATAGAGCCTTAACCCAAAACTTGCCGCAGCACGATCATTTTGATCACGTCTATCAACTCAATAGATCGTATTTTGTTTTCAATGACGCATTGTCACTTAGGAACATCACCTTTTCGGGATTTGCCATGCTTCCCGCTACCCTGACCGCCAAGTGAATTAGTAGTTGATATTCCAAAATGTGTGTTTCCCTGAGGCACATTCTTTTCAGGCTATAAACCGTTACTTGTAAAAGATTGAAGTACGTCTTTTACCGTGGACTATATCGTAAATGTCACTGAAGTTTTTTCGGTAGTATCTAAAGATCAATCGTTAATCTTTAGCAGCGCTTTACCATTATGTATGGATTGCCACCTAGTCTATAATCCCAGCGCTGGGAAGTATGACCGTTTACCCATGTGATAAGCTGGGCCTATCGGGTGTAGTGGTTCCAATTTTCAAACAACGTGACATCGCATCCACCTTGGACATGTTCATATGTGCAGCAAATGCAAAACCACAAAAGCGACACTTTAAAGACAAAAACGACAAAAGCGTCATTTTATTAAAATCATTGGGATAGTTTGGGTATTCAAAGGGATAGTTTAAAACATAGACGAAAGTAATAGTAAAAAC
>RGZR01000022.1 GCA_010031465.1 Flavobacteriia bacterium | reverse complement strand
GCGGTATTGAATTAAACCTTATATTTAAGAATTATATATTTTCTATGGAACCAAACAACAGCCGAAGAATTTTTATTCGAAATCTAAGTGTTACTGGTGGAGGACTTGTCTTAGGGATTGGGTATATGCAATCCGGATTGACACAACCCGCTTTTATAACCGAAGGGTCTTCCAAAGAAAATTTTATTCCCCTCAACGGCTACATCAAGATCGATTCTTTAGGAAAAATAAAACTTATGTCCCCCAATCCTGAAGCTGGGCAAAATATCAAAACAGCAATGCCCATGATTTTGGCTGAAGAATTGGATGTGGATTGGGATCAGGTAATCGTAGAACAAGCGCCTTTGGACACGGCGGCATTTAGCTTTCAATTTATTGGTGGAAGTCAAGGAATAAGACGCGGCTGGAGAGGCTTACGAATGGCCGGGGCCACGGCAAAAAGAATGTTAATTGAAGCGGCGGCTGATACCTGGAACGTAGCCCCTGATGAAATTGTAACCGCAAGTGGAATTTTGTCACATAAATACTCAGAAAAAAAAGCCACCTATGGTGAAATGGCCGATAAAGCCGCTAAAAGAATTCCGCCGCAACAGGTAGAATTAAAACCAATTGACAAATTTAAAATTGTTGGTTATTCCCAAAAGAATGTTGACATTGAAAAAATCATAACGGGCAAGCCTTTGTTTGGTATTGATATGCAACCCCCAGGAACATTAACGGCGATGATTGTTCACCCTCCTGCTTTTGGCCTTAAAATTACCTCCATACGAAACCGCGCTGAGGTTTTGCAAATGCCCGGAATTAAAGATGTTTTTCTTATTGAAGTGTACGAAGACACATTTGAAAAGAAATTTTTTGATACCCTGTCTTTCAATAAAGTTGCCGTTGTTGTTGGTCGGTCAACATGGGAAGTGATGCAAGCTAAAAAAATCTTAGCGGTTGAATGTGAGTTAAGGGAAAGCCATACAGAAACAAGGGATCGTTTTGGAAGGAAGTGGATAGAAAATACCCCGTCAGGATTGGAAAATACAGAAACCCATTACGCCCAAATGGAAGACTATTCAAAAACCAAATCCAACATTAGTAGAAAAGATGGAGACCCTGGTAAGGCCTTTGCCCAAGCGGCTCAAATTGTTGAGCGAACCTACACCGCTCCATTTTTGGCCCATAATTGTATGGAGCCGATGAACTTTTTTGCGGATGTAAAAGAAAATAGTGCCCAATTGGCCGGACCGCTACAAAAACCCGAATACACAGAACAAACTGTTTCTGAACGACTTCAAATTCCGGTTGAAAATATTGATATCCAGCTTACCCGTTTAGGGGGTGGATATGGACGCCGGTCGTATGCCCATTGGCTGATTGAAGCTGCCCTAATATCCAAAAAAAGTAAAGCTCCCATCAAGCTAATCTATACTCGAGAAGATGATTTAACAGGAGGAATCTACCGCCCTACCTACCAGATAAAGTATAGAGCAGGTCTTGACAAACTTGGTAACCTAATAGCCCTTAACGTAAATGCTGGAGGAATACCCCAAAGCCCCCTTGCTGAAAATAGATTTCCAGCAGGTGCGGTTGAAAATTACCTTGCCGAATCTTGGACTATCGACTCAAATATTACTGTAGGCTCTTTTAGAGCACCAAGTTCTAATTTTATGGCGAGTGCTGAGCAGTCGTTTTTAGATGAATTGGCAGAAATAATGAAGAAAGATCCTATAGCCTTTAGACTTGAATTACTTCAAAAAGCGATGAATTCTCCAATTGGGGAAAATAATGATTACGACCCCAAACGATATGCTGGAGTATTAGAGCTTGTGAAAACTAAATCCAATTGGGGAAAAACCCCTAAATCCATCCACCGAGGGGTCTCTGCCTATTATTGTCATAACTCTTATGTGGCTCAAGTCTTAGACATTGAAATAAAGAAGGGAAAACCGGTGATTCAAAAGGTAACCTGTGCTATAGATTGCGGTTTAGTTATAAATCCTGATTCTGCTAAAAATATGGCTGAAGGGGGTATAATTGATGCTATTGGAAATGCACTTTATGGAGAGTTGACCTTTGCTGAGGGCGTTCCTTCAAAATCAAACTTCAATACCTATCAAATGGCGCGAATGAAAGATGCCCCAGAGAAAATTGAAGTGCATTTTGTTCAAAATGGATTTGATCCTACTGGACTAGGAGAACCCACATTCCCTCCTACATTTGGAGCATTAGCAAATGCACTATACCAAGCCAAGGGAAAACGACTTTATAAACAGCCTTACTCTTTAGCCTAATTCTCTTTACTTTATTCTAACTCTTTAAATAACATCATTTAATCAAACTTAAAACATGAAAAAAATATTCTGCTTATTCTCATTTCTTTTCTCATTTTCTCTTTTAGCTCAAAGCAATGACTATACTTTACGTTCCTATAAAGAAGAAGGAAGAAAAGCCCCTAACACCCATTACATCGGAGAAGCCTGGCTTAACAGTTTAATCAGAGCAGAGGGTGATCTGAATTACAATATTACCAAAGCAACTTTTAAAGCAAATTCAACCTTAGATTGGCATAAACACAGTACACCACAAATACTTATTATTGTTGAAGGTGAAGGATATTATCAAGAAAAAGGAAAAGATCCGATAGTACTAAAAACCGGAGATGTAATACAATGCAACTCTGGCATTGAACATTGGCATGCTTCCTCTAAAAAAAGTGACGTCACCTATCTTGCCATTTATGGCGGTGCTGAACCCACCACTTGGACAGAAGTTCTGACTCAAAAGGCCTATGATGAAGTAGCTGAAATGTTGAATGACGAATAACCGCTAAGTAAATTACATTTTAAAAAATCAATCTCCATGGATTAGATGCTAAGAAAGTGAGGCAACTCCTTTTTAATTTTATCATTTCCATAGGTGACTTTTATTTTATTTCCCTAAAAGTTAATGTTGCCTTAAAATTAAAAAAATGATTATCTTTTACCGTCTTAAATTGTAAACTGAATTTAAACGTCAAAAAAAAGAATGAAAACATCCAGACGAAACTTTATCTCCACCTCTACGTTGGCTTTAAGTTTGCCTTTGTTGGGGTTTTCAAATGAGGAAAAAACACAAGAAAAATTTAAGGGATCGCCTCTCAAAGTTGGAGACACCCTTCTTTTTCAAGGAGATTCTATTACAGATGCAGGAAGAGAGAAAATAAAAGAGCTTCCAAATTCACCAGATTCTTTAGGCAAAGGCTATGCTTTTTTAGCTTCAGCCCATCTATTACATGCCCATGCAGATAAAAATTTGACCCTATACAACAGAGGTATCAGTGGTAATAAAGTGTACCAATTGCAAGAACGTTGGCAAAAAGATGCTATCGATTTAAATCCAAAATGGATCAGTATTCTGATTGGAGTTAATGACTATTGGCATAAACGAAAACACAATTACGAAGGTACTCTTGTGGATGGAAGTATTTAATAATAGATAAAACAAAAAAATAAAACATAATACCATCACTAAATGAAAAACTCAAGACGAAATTTTATTAAAAAAACAGCCGCAGCTAGTTCTGCAACTTTGCTTGCGCCTACCATTGTTTCCTCAAGTGTCTTCGGAGCCAATGACCGAATTAATGCTGCCGTATTAGGGGTTAATGGACGAGGTAAAAATCACATCAGTGGTTTAATGAACCAAAAGAATGTACAGGTGACCACCCTCTGTGATCCTGATTTAAACATATTGGCAAACCGCAAAAAAGAATTTAAAGAAAAGTACAATAAGGATGTTGCTCTCGAACAAGATTTAAGACGCGTAATGGATGATAAAGACATTGATGTGGTCAGTATTGCTTCTCCTAACCATTGGCATGCCCTTTCTGTAATTTGGGCCTGTCAAGCAGGAAAAGATGCTTATGTTGAGAAGCCAGGGTCACACAATATTTTTGAAGGGAGAAAAATGGTTGAAGCTGCACATAAATATGATCGAATTGTACAACACGGAGTGCAGTTACGAAGTTCACCAGCCATAAATGAAGCCATTGAATTAATGCGCGACGGGTATATTGGACGAGTTTACATGGCTCGAGGGTTAGTCTTCCGTTGGAGAGCTGATATTGGTGACAAAGGATTTTCACCCATCCCGAAAGGATTGGATTACGATCTCTGGACTGGGCCCGCGCCCAAGCGTCCATTTACTGAAAATTTAGTGCATTACAATTGGCATTGGCATTGGGATTATGGCAATGGTGATGTGGGAAACCAAGGCATACACGAAACCGATTTATGCATGTGGGGACTTGATGTTGGGTTACCTACAAAAATTACCTCTATGGGAGGTAAATTTTTATGGGACGACTGTAAAGAAGTGCCTGAAGTACTTACCTCTATTTATAACTACCCCGATGAAGGAAAAATAATACAATTTGAAGTACGCCCTTGGTGTACAAACTCAGAACAAGGAGCTACGGTCGGAAACATATTTTATGGAGATAAAGGAATTCTCGTTGTAGATGGATACAACAAATACAAAACTTATTTAGGTCAGAATCGTGAACCCGGTAAATCAGGAGACGATGGAGCAAGAGAATCCTCAGGAATGGATCGCGGCGACAGCGGAACCGATGGACATATTGCAAACTTTATTGAAGCTGTTCGGGCGCACGATGCAAGTTTATTAAATGCTCCGGTAGAAACAGCACATTTAGCCTCAGGATTAGCTCACCTGGGGAACATTGCCTACCGAATGGAGAAGGTATTAACTTTTAATCCTAGTGCTGAAAAGTTTGTTAATGATCCTGAAGCAGATAAAATGCTTACCCGCAATTATCGAGAAGGATTTGAAGTACCTAACGTAGTTTAAAAAACCGAATACGTTATTTAGGACCCGTTTTCAAAAGAAACGGGTCTTTTTTATCATTATAACTATGGAGAGAAATGCAGTTGTTTTTGGAGGCACAGGCCTAATTGGAACGTTACTTATTGAATTTCTCTGTGAGGATACCTTTTTTGATCGTGTCAAAGTTTTAACTCGACGACCAATAACTCTTTCTCATCCAAAAATTCAATCCAAAATTCTAGATTTTTCTGATGGCTCAACTTTTAAAAAGGAAATTGAAAAGAATGATCTAGTTTTTTCAGCACTTGGCACTACTCAAGCTAAAGTAAAGGGAGACAAACAAGTGTATCGAAGTATTGATTTTGATATGACTTTAAAAATTGCCAAAGCCTGCAAAGTAAAAAACGCCAGCTCCTTTTTGTTTGTTTCCTCAAGTGGAGCCAATGCTTTGTCTTCAAATTTTTATCTAAAACTCAAAGGAGAGATTGAAAATGCTGTTTTGGAACTTGATTTACCGAGTACCTTAATCCTAAGACCCTCTTTACTTTTAGGAACCCGAAATGAGTATCGCTTTGGAGAACGCATCGCTCAGCGTGTCATGCCCTTAACTTCTTTTTTATTTCCTCCTTATATGAAGCCCATTTCAGCAACGCTAGTTGCAAAAATATTAATTGACTTGTCTAAAAAAGAGAGTTCGGTGAAGTCAAAAACAATAGAAAACAAAGCCCTTTTGGATTATGTTTTCTAAACGAATTCAATTGTTAGCGAGTGTATTTGCGCCTTTTACCCTTATTCTTATCTCTTCTCCCTTCAAAATCTTTTTTGGGTCGTCCTTTACTTTTTTTCTTATCCTTAAACGAATCATTTTTTCTACGGGGTTTTTTGTCTGAGACCTCTACTTTAATTTTTCGGCCGTCTAAATCGAAGTTCGAAAATACACTTTCAACTTTTTGTTTATGCGTTTTGAATGTCGTGAAAAAAGAAAAATTATCCATTACATCCACGTGGAACAGATCGTCTTTATCTAGGTCGAGTGCACTACGTAAAAAATCCTTTAAAACCATCCAATCGTAATCGTCTCGGGCTCCAATGTTTATGAAAAACCGCACATCATCTCCCTTGTCAGTATAGGAATCTTCTCTTGAGGAAGTTGAAGTGCTTGAATTAAGATCCTTTAAGTTTTTATAGTAATTGTGGAAGCGAATGAATTCAACCGAAACTAACCTTTTGATGAGTTCTTCTTTGGATAAATCATGCAGTACTTCATTTACTTGGGGTAAGTACTCTTCTATTTCATCATAAATTTCGGTTTGATGAATTTTTTGAGCTAAATGATACAACTGCGATTCACAAATTTCTTTTCCATCCGGAATTTTTTTAGCCACAACTTTGGCTTTTATTAACTTTTCAATGCTTTTTATTTTACGCGATTCACTTTGCGTAATAATAATCATTGAAATTCCCGTATTGCCAGCCCTTCCTGTTCGGCCACTTCGGTGAGTATAGGTTTCAATTTCATCGGGCAATTGGTAATTGATTACGTGGGTAACATTATCAACATCAATTCCTCGGGCAGCAACATCAGTGGCTACAAGCAGTTGTACCCTTTTTAATCGGAAAGACTTCATGACAATATCCCGCTGATTTTGACTTAAATCACCGTGCAAGGCAGCGGCATCATAACCATCTTCAATAAGTTTATCGGCTACTTTTTGAGTATCTCGCTTTGTACGGCAAAAAATAACAGAAAAAATACCCGGATGAGCGTCAACTAGTCTTTTTAGCGCGGGGTATCGATCTCTACCGCTTACGGTATAGCATTCATGGGAAACGTTTTTAGTCCCCGCATTGCGTTCACCAATGGTTATTTCTTCAGGATTTACCATAAACTTTTTCGCAATCACAGCCACAGATTGAGGCATAGTGGCCGAAAAAAGCCATGTGTTTTTGGTTTTTGGGGTATTCGAAAGTATGGAAGAAATGGCCTCTTGAAAACCCATATTGAGCATTTCATCGGCTTCATCTAAAACACAATAGTCTACTTTAGACAAATGAACCATATTTCGGTTGATTAAATCCTGTAAACGTCCTGGGGTTGCTACAATAATTTGGGCCCCTTTTTTAATGTTTTTAGCTTGGTCTTGAATACTGGCCCCTCCATAAACGGCAACGATATTGACACCGTTGACAAAGGCAGCGTAATTTTTTAATTCCTCTGTGATTTGCAGACACAACTCGCGGGTGGGCGATAAAACTAAACCTTGAGTGTGACGCTGATCACAATCAATTTTTTGCAACATGGGCAATCCAAAGGCAGCTGTTTTTCCAGTTCCTGTTTGGGCTAGAGAAACAATGTCTGTATTTTTTTCTAGGAGTAGAGGAATGGTTTTTTCCTGAACGGGTGTGGGCGTTTCAAAGCCCATCTGGTCTAGCGCTTGCAACAAAGGCTTCGCTAAGCCAAGGGAGTTAAATGATATCATTGGTGCAAAAGTACACCCCTTTGTAGGATAATCGGTTAAATTTCTAATGAATCTTTAAAAACGGGGTAGGTAAGATTGAATTTAACGGTTTTATTTATCTTAGTGAAAATGAAAAAAAAACTCATCCGTTACAGTCTAGATTTTTTAATTATTGTATTAGGAATTTCCCTTTCTTTTTGGCTTCAAAATAATGCTGAGCAAAAAAAAATAACCTTAAAACAACACGATGGATTGTTACGCATACTTGAGGATTTAAAATCAGATGCTTCTCTATTTGAGCTAACCCTAAATACAAATAGTATGCAAATGGAGGTTGCCAATACAATTTTAGCAGGTGAAATTTCAGAAGCGTTATACAACTTAACCGTGCCTTATTTTGGAACTTTTTTTAATGATACTGCCATTCAATCACTTATGAGCACAGGCATTGTTGATACGTATTCGAACCAAGAATTGATTACATCCCTTTTAAAATACTACCGCAACGATTATGATTTTATAGCTGATCAAAGTAGTGCTGATGAAAAAATCATGTTTGATCGTTTGTCTTTCGTTTCTCAACGCATTCAATTGGATTCTGTTTCTCAAATTAAGCAATCGTTATTTGGAGAAATTCCGATGCCCTATTTTCATATTGCACAAAACCAACTGAACACGTTACAAAATGACCCCAATTACAAGGGGCATTTAAATACCCTACGATACATCAAAATTTCATATAATAATTTCGTTAAGAGTGCACTTGAAAATAACCAGCTACTCCAAGAGGAAATTACCTCAGAACTGAATCGTTTAAAATAAGAGACTCCTTTGGGCAGCTATAATTCAGCTTACCAAATAAATCCTGTTTGGCAGTCTGTCAAATTAAATTGATTTTTATTTGTAATGATATTCCCTAACATTTAAGCTAAACTTTGACGGGCTTCTCTGTCTGGATCATTCATCAGCACACATTCATCATCTAAAACCATAACAGGTCCAGTTTCTTCGTTGTATGCTTCCCATTCGGGTAACCCTGGAACATTCGGGTTTCCAGTTCGCATAAACTGCAACAAAGCATCTGACATTTTTTCAGCCAGTTTACGCGGTCTGCTACCACCCCCTGTATGGGTTAACATTAAGTCTGTATTGTAAAACCAAAAGCATATATCGATACAATGAAAGGCTCTCATTCTTCCATTAAACATATTGGGCTCCCAACCAAACCAAGCTGTATAAACAGGGGCTGATTGTTGTTTTTTAGCATTTGCTGTATTGACCACTGCAGAACGGTTACTTGAAATCAAACACATAATCTCTATAGGTTTAGCTTCAGGAAATTGTTTGGCATAAGCCGTATACACCTCTTCAGACTTAGCCCCTAGCCCGGCCCTAAAACCAATCCGTTCTTTCATGGTTTCTATGGCTTGTTCAGCTGAAATATCCTCTAATTCAGGGTTTGTTCGTGACATTGCCCATTCGTGGAAGGTGCTGCAAATTAACATTGGAACGTTGGCTGATGCACCCTTAGGATCTGAAAAAAAGGTTCCTTTAGGTATATTTATACCGTCTGCAACAGGTCTAAATCCTCCTCTAAAACCGGCCATTTCTGGCTTTTCTTGGCTCAAACGATTACTTGCACGTTCTGCTAAATGTATATATTCTTTCCAATCCATTTCCTGGAGCTTTTCAACATCATTCGATGATAAGCCCGCTTCCTTTAAAATATATGCCCCTAATTGTTGTGAATAGTTTTGATCTAAGGCTTCGGTTGAGGAGCCACTTAACGGTACTACTTTATGAATCAAGCCTGTTGTTGCGGGCATTGCGGCAAGTGTACACACTTTTGAACCCCCTCCAGATTGACCCATTATGGTAACATTTTCAGGATCACCCCCAAAGAAGGCTATATTTTGATTTACCCATTCTAGGGCTGCAACCATATCTAAAGCCCCAACATTTCCAGAATGTTTAAATTTTTCACCTCCAACTCCAGATAAATCTGAAAATCCGATAGGTCCTAGTCGATGATTAATCGAAACAAAAACAACATCTCCCTTTCGCGCTAAGTTTTCTCCCATATACCCGTCTTGTTCTATCGCATTTCCATTGCGGTATCCGCCACCATGAAACCAAACCAGTACAGGTCTTTTTGCTCCATCTTCAAGAGCAGGCGTCCAAACATTTAATTTTAAGCAATCTTCGCTAACATCATCGTAATTCCAATGATCGGCATAGGACGAATAAACATTAGCATACCGTTTATCCATAATTTGAGGTGCGGTATTGCCCCACCATACCGCTGGCTGAATATCATCCCAAGGAGTAGGTTTTTGCGGTGGCATAAACCGGTTTTTTCCGCCTGTGTCTGCCCCATAACGGATGCCTCTAAATTCAAAAATATCACGAAGTAAAAGCCCTTTTACTTTTCCGTAAATTGTATTGGCTAGGGCTATATCATCTCCTATAAAAAGCTGTTGATCATCACTTAATTCATTCGCTTTAGGATCTGCACATCCCACAACATTAAGTGTTGCTCCAAGGCCAAGGCCACTTGCGCCTAGGGCCTGGATAAAGTTTCTTCTATTGGTTTTCATTATTAACGTTTTGATTAGCAAAAGATAGAAATTTTTAAAATCAATTGAATCGAAAAAAAACTTTCTTAATTTAAATACTAAATTAGATTCAACAACTAAAAGCCACTTTGACGTTTTATAAACTCCTTTATTATTCACTTTCAATCTGTATGTTGTGCCTTTCACTAAGGGCTCAAGATATTGATCGTAAAAAAATTTACGAGCGTCATAAGGTTGTTTTGACTTCAGTAGACACAGTAAACGCCCTTACTGTTGGGAATGGAAATTTTGCCGTAACTGTAGATATTACAGGGCTTCAAACTTTTCCACTTCACTATCAAAAAGGAATGTCATTAGGCACACAATCCAATTGGGGGTGGCATTCTTTCCCAAATAACCATGGATACAACATTGAAATGACCTTAGATACTGTTTCCGTTTTTGGAAAAAAAATACCCTATGCGGTTCAGTCTACAATTCCTGAAAAAAGAAATGCTGCGGATTATGTACGCCAAAACCCTCATCGAATTCATCTAGCGCAATTGGGGTGGCACCTTACAGATGAAAAGGGACAAAAAGCAACTCCTGAGGGGTTAGAAAATATTTTTCAAGAACTCAATCCTTGGGAAGGGACCATTAAAAGCACTTTTACTTGGCAAGGTAAGCCGGTAGAAGTTGAAACATTTGCCCTTCAAGATCATGATGCAATTGTTGTCCAAGTAAAAAGTCCTTTACTCCAAAACAGACAATTAGGAATTGACTTATCTTTTCCCTACCCCACAGACACCTTTTTAGATGAAGCGACAACTTTTAGAGAAAATGAATCTGCTTATTTAAATAATGAACTCAACGCAACCCAAACCGCTTTTCACCTCTCGCGTTCCTTAGATTCTCTTACCTATTTTACTTCCTTCACCTCTTCTATCCCCATTGATGTGGAAAATAATGATAAAGGATATGTTTTGTTTCCACAAGAATCAAGCGATAGTTGGCAGTTTATATTTCACTTTTCTCCGGAAAAAGAAGAAGGCCTTTTGTTTGAATATGAAAAATTGAAAGCTCAAAGCATTACCTCCCTAACAAATTTCTGGACGGAAGGAGCTATAATTGATTTTGGTTATACAAATGATCCCAGAGCGTATGAAATTGAACGTCGTATGGTTTTATCACGGTATTTGACGAAAGTAAATTGTAGCGGTACTATTCCGCCACAAGAAACAGGACTTACGCTCAATTCCTGGTATGGTAAACCGCATATGGAAATGCATTGGTGGCATATTTTGCCCTTTATGCTATGGGGAAATACAACCGTTTTTACTTCGCAATTAGATTGGTATTTTCAAGGGTATCCAGGGGCAAAAAATATTGCTCTCCGTCAAGGCTTTAAAGGGGTTCGTTGGCAAAAAATGACTGATCCATGGGGAGGAGAAACCGCTTCTTCGGTAGGGTCTTTTTTAATTTGGCAACAGCCACACATTCTTTACTTTACAGAATTAGTGTACCAACATTACCCATCACAAGAAGTGCTTAACCGCTATGGCACCTTAGTAGAAAATACAGCGCTGTTTATGGGAGATTTTTTAAGTAAAGACCCCCGTTCAAAAGTTTATCATTTAGGCCCCCATATAATTCCTGCTCAAGAGAGTTATGACCCTGAAACAACCCTAGATCCAACTTATGAATTGACCTATTGGAGGTGGGGACTAAAGACAGCACAGCAATGGCGTATTCGTCAGGGCCTTAAAGAATTGGAGGAATGGAACGAAAAACTAGAACATTTAGCCCCCTTGGCATCAACTAATAAAGTGTATTGGGCCACAGCATCACAACCTCACCCTTATGAAAACTTCGAAACACTTGTAGATCATCCCAGTGTTCTTGGCGCAATTGCCATGGTCCCACAAGACGCTTTTATAGACCACGAGAAAATGAGAAATACCCTGCGTATTATTCGTGATCACTGGCAATGGGAAAGTTGTTGGGGATGGGATTTCCCCTTAGCTGCAATGGCAGCGCAACGTCTTGGAAATGGGGAAATGGCATTGGAATTTTTACTCCACCCCGCAAAGAAAAATACATATTTGAAAAATGGCCATAATTATCAAACCGAACGGCTTCGCTTGTATTTACCAGGAAATGGTGGATTTTTAATTGCCTTAGCTCGTATGGCAATGGATTCAAATTCAGGGGGGTTCCCAAAGGAGTGGAAAATCAAAGCCGAAGGATTTCTTTCCGATTTATAGTTTCAGTAAAAGAACATTCATTTTAAATAACTACATTTCTCTCTTAAATCACAATGCTATTATTATGTTTCGATCACTATTTCTAATTCTAATGCCCTTAACCCTAATTGCCCAAGGACTTCCAAGTCGGTGGGATGAACTAACTGCTAGTGACTGGGAACTGGCCTTAAAAGAATCAAATTATACTTGTATTCTACCGATTGGTATTTTGGAAAAACACGGACCACACGGACCTATAGGCTCAGATTTAATTCGCGTTAGAGAATGGGCAGCCCGTGCAACCCAAGAAGAATATGCTGTAGTTTTTCCAGATTATTTTTACGGTCAAATCAACGAAGCAAAACATCAATTAGGTACTTTTTCTTTACCCAGTAAACTTACTATGGAACTCTTAGAGGCTACTGTTGCTGAAATTGGAAGAAATGGATTTAAGCGAATTATCATTATAAATGGACATGGCGGAAACCCTCAGATGATTCGGTATTTTATTCAAAATCAATTGGAATCAAAAAGAGATTATGCGGTTTACTTTTTTGAACCTTCAACTCCTCCTGAAGTGGCAAAGAAAATAAACAGTTTGCGTCAATCAGATGCTTCCTCAGATATGCACGGAGGAGAAAAAGAAACTTCGGTATTACTTTATATCAAACCTGAAGTTGTAAAAATGGAACGGGCCACTCAAGAATCGGGAGAAAATCAAAAACGCTTAAACTTACCTCCTAATCTCTACACAGGAATTTGGTGGTATGCCGGTTTCCCAAACCACTATGCTGGCAAAGGAGAGGTAGCCTCAGCAGCTTTAGGGAAAGTAATCACTGACAATACGGTATCTTCTTTGGTTGAAGCCATTAAAGCGGTTAAGGCAGGTATATACATACCCAATATAGGGATAGGAATGTAAGTCTTTAAATGCTATTTTTTCTAAAGGAGACAAGTGAGGAAAATTTGTATTGAAAACCAACCCTAAGGTTACAAGAGAGGCATCTTTTGATAAAATGAAAATTTCTGTGGATTCAGAAAGGGCTTCCCATTGTGGAAACAATTCCTGCTTCCAATCTGGAGGAAAAAAGTCAAAAAAATCAAGGGTACTCCCTTCTAATTTCGAAAATTGTATGGTTTCTAAAGGTAGCCCCACGAACGTAGTTTATCTGAATCCTCAGTCCATCGGTTTCCAATATCATTTCGATAATAACTATTGTTTACCAAGGTATTGGAAATCCGATTATACATGTTTTTTTGTGCTTCTTTCATAGTTGTCCCATTACCAGTGATTAAGGTAACAATCCCTTGATTCCCAGTTACAAGCCAATGGTCATTCACCTTTTTAACATTAATTGGATGCACTCCTGAAGTTATTGGCTTTTTAAAAATCACTACGGAGTCTTTAGAATACAACCTAAAGCTTTTGGGGTCATTATAGGGAAAGGGAGGTACTACAATATAAGCCCCAATCTGAAACCCTTTTCGTGTTTGCAATTGAAAATTGGTCCCCAAAGCCGTTTGATAAAGTACTTGACTAAAAGGATTTAAAATTCCATCCATTTGAATGTGTACCTGTGGATATCCAAATCGAGAAGTAAACTCTAAGGGATAAATTCCATTGTGATTCACTATAGAATTGATGTCTATATGCCCACGAAAGTTTTGGGTCGCCAGTATGTCTTCAAACTTTTTAAGTGTTTTCTCAAATAATACAGAGTGCTCTGCCCAAAACATACTTGTACCCATTTCACCAGTAGACACGCCCAACTCATTGGGGAATAGTTTTTTATGCTCAAAACTGATGTTGATGGGGGTAATGAATTTGGTTCCGTTAAAAAATGCACTTACTGCAATTTCCACTCCTTTTACTTTGCGTTGCAATTGAAAGGTGCCAAATGTGGATCCCCAAGACTTTTCATAGGCTTTAAGTATTCGAATGACATCGGCACCGTTATCATCAGTACCAACAAAAAGCAATTGTTTAAGCTCTTGCGTTTCGCCGCAGGGTTTTATAACATAAGCGTCTGGGTTTTGTTCGATATATGCAATAGCCGATCCAAAAGACTCAAATTCTTGGGAGGGTAAAATTTTTATGCCCAGCTTTTTAAGCTCCATTTGACCAAAATTTCGATCCAATTCTAAACGGTCGGTATATTCAGACCCTCCAAATACAATTTTACCCTCTTTTCTCAAGGCGTCACTTTGCGATCCAAAACCCGTATAATCAAATACGATAACATCGGCCCATGAAGTATGTTTTTCCCACTGATTGGTCTTTTTAACAAAGCCATATCCAATCTCACGGGAGGCTTTATCTTGAATAAACATTAATACATTGTTGCCTTCTTTTTTGAGTGTATAGGCAACATCAAGGGAATCGCCCCATTTGGAAACAACTAAAAAGTTTAGTTTTTTGTCTCCTAAAGTTTCTGTTTTCAATCTAAAATAATGAATTTAAATTTCATGTCAAAGGTAGATATAAAAGGAACTGAGTGTGCTTTTTCGAAAAGAATTTCAACCGAAAAAAAGAGGGTCTTTGAATTAAAATATTTCCTAATTTTAAAAATTATTTCAAACCTATTGAATACTACAAAATATCGCTTTCAGTATATAGAATACCTGCATTTCCCCCTTTGGATTATCAAAGATGCGTCTTGGTTTATAGCCTTACATTATGAGTCTTACGCAAATGTATTTCAGAAAATCTCCTTGCTGTTTGCCCTCCCAACAATACTAATTTCATTGTATTTAATTCGCATCTCAAAAGAGCCCTTTAAAAGAATTGAACACAGCATTATCGGTACTTGGCTGGTAGCCAACAGCCTTTGGATGGTAAGTGAACTTTTTGAAGTTCCCCTTTCTATTGGGGCTCTTCTGTTTTTTACCCTTGGCTTAGTGTTAACTTTTCCTTATTTTAGAATACTTTTCAAAAAGTAATATTTTTATCCTTATTTAAACTTAAAACGTATGAAATCATTGAATGAAAACTGGTTTGCTATAACCTTAACTGCTGTTGTGTTTGGCCTCCTTGGCTTTTTGTTAGGCAGACAAAACGGACACCATAAATGCCCTATGATGGGAGCCCCACATGGTATTCACATGGAGAAAATGAAGGGTGCTGATGTTATGTTTTGGAAAAGCGAAGGTGACTTCAGCTTTGGAGAACATGAGGGAATCAAAATTGACATTGATACAATAGGAACAATGGGAGAAAAACAGGTTAAAGTGGTTGTAAAAAAAGAATAAATCCTTAAAACTTTCATTTTTTTCAAAAATTGATTTTTTGTCTTTTTAAGTACAAGCTTTATTAAGCAGAAAAGAATCTTTAAACTTTTTAAAAAGTTGAGATAGATTGGAAATGAAAAAAACATAGGTCCTTTCCCAATTTGTTTAAAAAAAGATTCAATAAAGCACCTCTTATTTGGGCACTTCATTAATTCTTCTTTGACCTTTTTTTATAAAATTAAACGCTTTTAGAATTTAATTGTCATATTTTGTTCCCCATCTAGCAGATATTAAAATAGAATAAATCACATGAAACTAAACAACAGAAACATTAGTAACCAATTTAGAGTCCTACATCGGTATTTAGGCTTTTTTCTTTCAGGAATCATGTTCATGTATGCTCTTACTGGAATTACCCTTACCTATCGCGACAAAGACACCTTTAAAACTGAAGTGGTTATTGAACGTCAAATTGAAAAAGGATTAGCTTCGGCTCCCGAAATACGAGGGGTAAAAAACCTAGAATACAATGCGGAAACCGGAGATTTGAAATACATTCAAATGCAACCTCCAAAATTTTTGGGCATGATGGAAAAAATGCACAAAGCCACTTCATCTACTCCATTATTTTTCCTAAATATTTTGTTTGGTGTGGGTCTTCTCTTTTTCGTCGTTTCTGCCTACTGGATGTTTCTTCCTCAAACAGATGTCTTTAAAAAAGCACTTTATTTTACACTTGCAGGAATTATTCTTTCAGCCATTATGATACTGGTATAACCTTAAAATTTAAACAATGAAAAAAAAACTAGTACTTTTCCCAATTCTTTTCCTACTCATTTTAGGCATTTTCTCTTTAAATGCCCAACCTTCAACACCTCTAGAGTATACCCTCGTAGTTACTGGTTTTGATTGGGGCCCTCATGCCAATAAAGTCATTCTCCATTCAGACACTTCACTAACCGAGGTTCAAAAAGAGGATTTTGAAGTCTATGTTAAACGCACATCATCCAAGGGTGAAATACCCGGACGTTTTTCAGCAGGAAAACGCGCTATAATTCATGCATTTGTTTCGGATGATCAAGGAAATAGGGTAAAAGAAGGTGGCTTTATAACCTTACTATTACAGGTGGCTCCTAATGACCCTATGGGTTCACCCATGCAGTATTTTAGAAATGGAGGTAGCGGAGGAAACATTTGGATTGACTACAATTTAACCGTAGTCAATACCAAAACCCAACAACTTTGGAACCGTGAAAAAAATCGAATTGTCCCTGTGGTAGATGAGTTTGATACTTCGGGAACACTTACAGCATCAGACGGTATACAATTAACGTATGCCTCTTATATGCCTGAAACCACTACGGCAAAAATTCCTCTTATTATTTGGCTACACGGTGGTGGCGAAGGAGGCACAGATCCTTCAATACCCATTATTGCTAATAAAGCCTACAACTATGCCTCTCCTGAAATCCAACGTTTTTTTGGAAGCGCTGCGGTGTTGGCCCCACAAACTCCAACCCGTTGGATGCATGGTGTTAGTGGAAATACTACACGTGGGCAAGAAGATGATATCTACCACCGTGCAGTTATGGAATTAGTTAGACGTTATGTTGAGGATCATCCAAATATTGATAAAAATCGCATTTATGTTGGGGGGTGTTCCAACGGAGGATATATGACCTTGAAATTGCTAATTGAAAATCCGAACTATTTTGCTGCTGGATACATCAGCTCTTTGGCATTTTTCAACGAATTTGTAAGCGATAAAGACCTTTTAAAACTAAAAAATATACCGCTTTGGATGGTACATTCAAATGATGATCCCACCACGGTAGCTGATGTAACCGCAACCCCGTTATATCATCGTTTGAAAAAAATAGGCGCTAAAAATGTGCATTACAGCCTTTTTGACCATGTTATTGATATTACAGGTCAGTACGGCGGTTCAAGTTATTTATACAATGGCCACTGGTCATGGGTGTATTTGCATGACAATCAAGTATTCAACGATTTTGATGGCACTTCGGTTACCGTCAAGGGAAAACCGGTAAGCATTATGGAATGGATGGCCGCTCAGAAAAAATAAGACATTAAATAAATAGAAAAATGGCATCTAAAAAATCAAAACACGATTCGCCTCTTTCAAGAAGAGCCTTTATCGAAAAAACAGCTGCGGCTTCACTTATTACTATTGTGCCTAGCCACACGATAAGCAGCTTAGGTCATGGTTCTCCAAATGACATGATTAATCTTGCTGCTATTGGAGTGGGAAATCGTGGAGGGCAAGTTATTGGCAACATCGCCACTCCCGATGTTCAAACCACTCGTGGACGATCTTCCGGATTTTTAGTACAACCTTATGCAGGAATACAACCTGAACGAAGAGCTTTTAACCGACAACCCCAAGGCGAACGCGAAACTTTCAAACATGCAAATATTTATGCTATTTGCGACGTTGATCATGACTATGCAGCTCATGTAATTAACGGGTATCCTAAAGCGAAAACCTATCATGATTATCGTGAAATGATAGATAATGAAAAGGAAATTGATGGGGTTGTAATTGCGACTCCAGACCATACTCACGCAGTAATTGCCTCCTATGCCATGAAAGCGGGGAGACATGTTTATGTAGAAAAGCCAATGACTAAAACCATCTATGAGGCACGATTTTTAAGAGAACTGGCCCAACAAACGGGCGTGGTTACTCAAGTAGGAAATCAAGGCCACAATGTAGAGGGTACCTTAGAAACTGTTGAATATATAAAATCAGGTGCTATTGGAAACGTTTCTGAAGTTCACCTATGGTCGAACCGTCCGGTATGGAAACAAGGCTATCACGACCGACCTGCAGGAGTACCCGTGCCTAAACACCTTAATTATGACTTATGGTTAGGCCCTGCACCTTATAAAGATTATCATCCGGACATATTACATTTTGCATGGCGCGGTCTATGGGATTATGGAACAGGTGCCATGGGAGATATGGGTGCCCATACTTTTGATGCGCCAATATGGGCCTTGGATTTGGGTATGCCAACAAAAATTCAGGCAACGACAACTCCATTCAATGAAAATTACCTGCCTCAATCGGAAAGTGTAACGTATCATTTTGAAGGACGTAACGGAAAACCTCCCGTTACTGTAACTTGGTCAGATGGGGGAATAAAACCGCCTCGTCCACAGCAATTGGAAGCAAACAGAGGGCTTAGAGAAGCACTATATATTGGAGACAAGGGTATGATGATGCACGGTACACACGGTGCTTCACCAGAATTAATTCCAAATAATCCTGATTTTACCCCCAAGAAAGAACTTCCTCGACCTAGTAATATTTATGTGGATTTTGTTGAAGCTATCAAAGAAAAAAGACAAGCAGCTAATAATTTTGAAATTGCAGCAAAGGTGACTGAGGTCATGTTATTGACCAATATTGCTGTAGCTGCTCAGCGACTTGATATTACTTTAGACTATGACGCAGAAAATATGCGGATCACTAATTGTGAAGAAGCAAATAATTACTTCCATTACGATTACCGTAAAGGATGGAGTTTATAATTTTAAAGCGTATTTGTATAAAATCCCTTGTAACATTGTAAGGGATTTTTTTATTCCTTCCATTCTGCAATAAAGAGATTGGTATCTCTGGTTCCTCCATTATTTCTATTTGAAGAAAACAGAAGGTGTTTCCCGTCATTAGAAAAAACAGGAAAGGCATCAAAAGTTTCCCCGTGGGTAATGCGTGTTAAATTTGTTCCCTCAATATCGATCAAATACAAGTTAAACGGAAAGCCTTTTTCAGCTTCGAAATTTGAAGAAAAGAGTATTTTTTTGCCTGAAGGATGAAAAAAGGGACTCCAATTGGCATTCCCTAAGAAAGTTAATTGTCTCAAATTACTTCCGTCTGCATTACAAATAAACAATTCCATTTCTGTAGGCTGAACAAGCCCTTCAGCGAGTAGGCTTTTATAACTCTCAATTTCTTGAGGTGTTTTAGGACGTGATGCTCTAAAAATGAGCTGTGTCCCGTCAGGAGAGAAAAAAGCCCCTCCATCATACCCTAATTCATCTGTAATCTGTTGCACATCTGAACCGTCTATGTTCATGGTATACAATTCTAAATCCCCACTTCGGTCAGAGGTAAAAACAATTTTATCCCCTTGAGGTGAAAGCGTAGCTTCTGCATCATAGCCTGGGCTATCTGTTAGTTTTGAGATGATATTGCCTTGCAAATCTGCCTTGTAAATATCAAAACTGTCATATACGGGCCAAACATAACGCCCTTCTATACGCAATGGAGTTTCGGGACATTCTTCACTACCTTCATGGGTTGATGCATAGATAAAATGGGTATTGTCAGGTAAAAAATAGGCACATGTGGTCCGTCCTAAACCCGTGCTGATCAATGGTGGCTGTTTGGTGTCAAAAACCTCATCGCGTTGCATTAAAAACATTTGGTCACATCCTACCCCCCATTCGGTATTGTTGGATTGAAAAATAATTTGTTGATCGTCAAAACTCCAGTAGGCTTCTGCGTTATCTCCCCCAAAAGTAATCTGACGTAAGGATTTAAAATGTGTTTCCTCAGGATAAATCAGAGCAGTTTCTACGTTGGTTTTGTTCTGTTCAGATGACGTAGTGTTTTTACAGTGGAAAAACGCAAAAAAAGTGAGCAACAAAAGGAATCGTTTCATCCTGTAATTTTATTTTAATTTTGCGGCAAAGATAATGTAAAATGAAACAGTTTTTTCGATTTGCTCCCCTAGTGATTTTGGTGCTTTCCTGTACTACTACTAACCCACTTCAACAACTTAAAAATGATGTAGCCTTTCTTGCTAGTGATGATTTAGAAGGGAGAAAAACGGGAACTCAATCTGAAATTGAAGCTGCAAAATATATTGCCTCACGATTTGATGAAATTGGTTTAAAACCAAAAGGAACAGAGGGCTATTTACAAGCTTTTCGATTTAAACCCTCTAAAGATCCTCATACAGAAGCCTTATTTTCATCTACAGATCAAGAAGGCTATATAACGGGTTTAAATGTGATTGGTTTTCAAAATAACAACGCAGAAACTACAGTAGTTATTGGTGCCCATTATGATCATTTAGGCTATGGTGGTGATGGTTCTTTGTATCGAGATTCTCTTCCAGCTATTCACAATGGCGCTGATGATAATGCAAGCGGAGTTGCAACTTTACTCTCCTTAGCTTCTAATGGCAATAATTTAGGACGCCAAAACAATTATTTATTTATCGCATTTTCAGGTGAAGAAATGGGATTGTTAGGATCTAATTATTTTGTAAAAAACA
>RGZR01000210.1 GCA_010031465.1 Flavobacteriia bacterium | reverse complement strand
AACTGGGGCGAGGCGAGCAGTGCAACTCCTCCCAACCGCAAAATCGACTTGCCCCATTTTGCACAACAGTGTTTTAGATGTTTTGGCCCTCTTTACCAAATTATAAGATATAAACAGCCAAACCTATTTTCATCGCTACATCGTTATCAAACACCTTCATGGTCATTTCTAATTATTGTTGACAAGATGGATTATATACCTACTGTTTCACGATCCACCTACTACGGGATAGAAAGCGGCTCTGGTGACTTTTGGGAGGAGGTCATCATCGGGCCGCTTTTTGTTTCGAAAAGCCTGCCGATCATTATTACAAACGTTTAATTAGGCCAAAACCACTTAAGGGGTTCTGATCTAAACTTCCCAGCGGTACTCGTCATACCGCATCATGCTAAGGACCTTCCTTTTTGAGCGATTAGGAAGATCCTTTTCATTTTTAAACATGAACTATCAGTTACAAACTCTTAATTAGGTTTTTTCGAGGCAATCGCGTTGAATAACAATTGCATCCTTAATTGTTGGCTACGATAAGATGTGTGGGCCTTTCAGTGGTAATCTCTTCTCTCTAAATCCCTGCTGGAAGGCCCAAAACAAATTCTGGCATTTGTATAAACCTAGTAACCATAAAAAGGGTATATGCTAAGTCCGCCTACACGGAATGCATGATTGACCCATGACCTGCTGTTGAATAGCATCGTTACATAATTTTAAAGAGGTATTCAAATGACGAAACTAAAGGGCGGCTGCTTATGTGGTGCAATACGATATAGCTGCAGCGCAGACCCAATCTTCACATTTGCATGTCATTGCCGTTTTTGTCAGCGTAGCTCAGATACCGCCTTTCGAGCAGCTATGAGCTTTTAAAATAGTTACGTCGAATTTAGTGGTTCAGAATTAAAACAATACACCTATCAGAGCGAGGAACATAGACGCGAAGTATATGTACAATTCTGCCCTGAATGTTCAACTCAAGTGACCGCCACCACTGAACGCGCTCCGAAAGGACGCATAATTATGATTGGAACGTTGGATGAGCCAGACCAAATCGACGTTAAGACACATATGTTTGCGGACGAAAGCTTTCATTGGGTTACAGTAAGTGATGATGACATTGTTTACGCTAAGCACAGACTTACCGAAGATGGATCAGCTGCTGAACCTTTGTAAAAAAAAGAACCCCAAGATAAAATTGAGAGGTTGAACTAATGTCCAAAGTTGTATGTATCGTAACCTACAAAAAGATCACTAACGAAGCAAAGCTAGCTGCATACGCGGCAATAGCGCCAGCTACTGTACAA
>RGZR01000209.1 GCA_010031465.1 Flavobacteriia bacterium | reverse complement strand
AGAAAAAATTAACATTCCTACTTTATTAAGCTTTGAACAATTAGGACAATTGCTTTTAGACAATCAATCGAAAATAAATTTTTTTCAAAAGTTTTATACTGTTTACAAAAAATAGTGTCCAGTTGATCAAAGGATGTTGGACTAGATAAATTTTCCATCCACTCTTACATTCAAACTATGAAAAAAGTATTATTAGTTTTCCTTGCAGGAATTATTGTCTCTTGTTCGAATACAAATGACTTACAAAATTCGATCAATAAACAAAAAATAGAACAAACAAAAAATAATGAAAAAAAGGTAAAAAGCATTCCTGATTGGTTTGTTGAACCGCCGCAAAGCTCTGTTGATGTTTATTATTTTGTGGGCTCAGGGGAATCCAAGTCTGTGCAGTTATCAATGGATATTGCGGTCATGGAAGCCCAAGAACAATTAGCGAGCGTTGTTGACACTTTGGTGAGTCAGCGAGCGGATAAGTTCGTCGCGCAATTGGGCGATAGCAAAGAGTTGCAAACCAATTTTGAAGAAGCTACCAAAAGAGTGATTGCTGAAGTGCAAGCGGGCGGCTATCAAATCAAAGAAAAAGAATTTCAAGCATATAATGACTATTTTACCGCTTATGTGTTATTGGAATTTACTACCGCGGAGGTAAATCAGCTTTTCTACCAACAACTTCAAAAAGAAGCGTTGAAAGATGCGAAATTAAGCCAAACAGAAGCTTTTAAAGAATTAGAGGAGGAGCTTGAACGTCAGTAGTCTAATCAATCAATGAGGTTTTTGCTTGTATTGCTTAATTTGTGCTTGGTTGCGTCTTGTTCTTCTTCCTCCACAACAAAAAATAATTTCACTTGTGCTCAGGGAGATTGTCAAAATGGTTCGGGGCGTATTGTCTATGCAAATGGAGGATCTTATGAAGGAAAACTACAAAATTCAAAAGCTCACGGCCAAGGAACAGCTTTTTTCCCCAACGGGGATATCTTAGAGGGACAGTGGGAAAATAGTTATTTGATTGATGGCACTTATTATTATGCCAATGGTGATCAGTACACAGGTACATTTGAAAAAACGAGCGGTGTAGACTTTATTTATGGAGAGTATATTTGGAGCAGCGGACAGATTTATATTGGCAATTGGCAAGGCGTTAAGAGACATGGACTTGGGGTGGAATCTTGGACCGATGGATCGGTTTATTTAGGAGAACACCACAAAGATCAAAGAGAGGGTCCGGGGATTATGTTTTACCCTGATGGTACCCAGGTACGAGGGTTTTGGGAAAACAATTATATTAATACCCCCATCGATAATTTTACGTTTGAAAATTT
>RGZR01000208.1 GCA_010031465.1 Flavobacteriia bacterium | reverse complement strand
ATCATATCCTGTATCAATCAGCCATGTGAAATGTGCAACACTCTCTATCTCACCATTAGTGGGAACTCTTGATGTTTTACTAACCAAAATCGTACTACTAATTGTATATGACTGACTATCTAAAACATAATCTATATTAAAAACCTGTATAGAGTTTGAATCTGATCCACTATCAGGAATAGTGTAAGTGTAAGTATATTCGTCATATTGACCTTCCTGCATTTCTAGAGCAGAAAAAACAGAATATCCAGATCCCGATATTTTGACTTCACTTACTGGTCTATCAAAATTGACGTTCAGTAATAGTTCTTCATTAGCTTCAACACCGATTCTCAATTTTGAATCAACACTTTTTTCTATGATAATTTGTTGGCTAAAGATGATATTAGCTAAACTAAAAAATGCAACAAAAAAGAAGTTTTTAGACATGACTTGTAGAAATATCAATCAATATAACATTTTTTGGTATACTTTTAAGCTAAAAGAATTAATCGTTCATCCAACATTTTTGGAAACCGATTATTAATTTTGAATTGATTTATGATTAGTGATTTCAATTTAGAAAGAATAAGCTAAATATCAAATATCAACCCCCGGCCAGAATAGAAAAACCA
The DNA here is from genome assembly GCA_010031465.1 of Flavobacteriia bacterium. Lineage (GTDB taxonomy): Bacteria > Bacteroidota > Bacteroidia > Flavobacteriales > Flavobacteriaceae > MS024-2A. The sequence goes on along the minus strand of RGZR01000208.1, from coordinate 707 downwards.
TTTTCTAAAACCCATGCCCCTTTGTTCTGGATAATGGCGCTTGAGAAGTTTTAGGGTTTAAAATTAGTTTACCGTACAAACACCGTACAAGAATAAAAAACAAGCCCCGAAAACAATGGGTTTTCAGGGCTATTAAGCGGAGAAAGAGGGATTCGAACCCCCGGAGGTGTGACCCTCAACAGTTTTCAAGACTGCCGCATTCGACCACTCTGCCATTTCTCCTTGGCGGCAAATATAAGGTGCTTTTTTTAATTCATAAAAAAACAAAGTAAACAAAGCTTTCTTTTTTACGCACTACGCTTCAAAGCATCTTGAGCAAACGGTAATCTATTCAAAAGGTGTAGTCAATACCCCCAAGACCATTTGTAGGCCTTCCATAAAATTTTGATACCGGATATTTTCATTGGGCGCATGAATACTGTTATCCGGATTGGGAATTCGTAAAGCCACTGCGGGTATGTTAAGGGTGCTTATAAACGCCGCAATGGGTTGAGACCCTCCCGTAGTACTGACCTTAATGATGTCGTCATGCCCCAGTCCGCGTCGTGTAGCATCGAAGGCCCACCCCCCTATCGGATGGTCTATAGCCGTTCGGTAGGGTGCTTTTCCTATCGTAAATTGAAGTTCGGCAATTTTGGGATAGCGTTGACGCATGGAGGGAGTTGGCGGAGCATCGGTCACAAAAAACCCTTGTTTTTGCAGGTGGG
>RGZR01000207.1 GCA_010031465.1 Flavobacteriia bacterium | reverse complement strand
GAAGGCATTACATTGTTCATGGCTTTTCTCCATGTTTCAATACCTGGCTCTTCGGTAATCTTTTTTTCTACTATATCTAAAGCGGTGTAGAATATGTTCAATGAAACAGATTTCTTTCCATCGTACATCATCCCGTTAACGAAACGTGTTACCATCACATCGTTGAATTTTGGATCGGGTGTAAGAATGCGTTTTTTAGCGCGCGTTTTTCTCATGGCTTATTTTTTTGCTTTTGGCTTTTTGGTTCCGTACTTACTTCTTCTTTGATTTCTTCCATCAACACCAGCGGTGTCAAGCGCACCACGTACGATGTGGTAACGAACACCAGGTAAATCTTTTACCCTTCCGCCGCGCACCAAAACGATGCTGTGCTCCTGAAGGTTGTGACCTTCTCCCGGTATGTAAGCATTCACTTCTTTACCGTTGGTCAAACGCACACGAGCAACCTTTCTCAATGCTGAGTTAGGCTTCTTAGGCGTGGTGGTGTATACACGGGTGCAAACCCCTCTTCTCTGAGGACAAGAATCCAAAGCAGGAGACTTACTCTTAGTCTCGATTTCCTTGCGTCCTTTTCTAATTAACTGTTGAATAGTAGGCATATTTTTTCCCAAAAAGGACGGCAAAATTACACTTATTTTTTATCAATATCAATAGCATGCGAAAAAAAAATCGCTTTTTATCATCTTTACATAAAATGCCACGCGGACTTATCGTCCATTATTAAACCTCACGCCCCAAAAATCTATGGTTTATGTCGCATTCATCTTCACTATATTTGTAGATAATAAGCAACCTTTTTCATAGTGTTGCTCGTCAGTATACTAAACCATATTATATATGTATCGTATTTCAATTCCATTTCGTTCACTTATAAAAATCGTAGCCTCTGTCGCTCTATTGCTTACAAATCCCCTTAAGTCCCAAAATACGCAAGGCGATAAGCCCGGTATTTATTACCGCGAACGCGAACACGATTTCGGAGAACTTATGGAATCTATGAAATTTGCAACCCACCGATTTGAGTTTATCAATCGAACCCCAAAACCTATCATTGTAAATAGAGTAGAATCTAGTTGTGGTTGCACGGCACCCAGTTGGAGTAGCGAGCCAGTTGAACCCGGACAGAAAGGATACATCGAAGCACGTTATGAAACCACCAATCGATTAGGCAAGTTTGATAAAACATTAACCGTATATACCAACTCCCCTTTCAGCCCCATATCGTACCTGGCTATTAAGGGTAATGTTATTCGTCCTAAGGAAGAAACCGTTAAAAACACCTACACACCACCGCCAATTGGTCGCATAGACTTTGAAAAATATCAAATCTCATTTGATCCCCTTTTGGAT
>RGZR01000206.1 GCA_010031465.1 Flavobacteriia bacterium | reverse complement strand
GAACTTTTTTCATAATGTCATTAGTCCTGCAACTGCTAGAAGAAGTATTAAGAACATAGCGAAGTACCATAAATCTAGTACATCTATCTGGCTTATTTCTTCCATCCAATTTGCTAAACTTATTAGCATCCATGCTAGTACTCCAAGTATAATTGGAGACATTGCGAAAGCTACTGCAAAGTTATACCAAAATTCTTCCATAAATTGTTTCCTTTTTAAATAATGATAATATTATATCGGAATTACTTGGCGTTGTCAATAACAAATGTGAATTAATCATAAAAATGTGGTCGGGAATTCGAGGGGGCGGGACGCGAAACCACGCCACCGATGTGGCAAAATTTTCGTAAAAAATCACGCAAAATCATTGACAAACTTACAAAAACCTGTTATAATTACAATAAGGTTATTATAACCCCGCGCAAGCGCGTGTAGACTTGGCACTTCGTTTTAGCACTAGATTTTGCACTGTTGTATAACTTTAGTACTTAGTTTTCGCACTGGTCGGCGCAAAGTGTCCGCCCCTTCGCCCAAAGTTATTTAAACCCCGCTTTGGCGGGTTTTTTATTGGTTTGCTTTACCTTCTATTCGTCGCAAATGTGCGATTAGTTGTAGGGCAGTGAATTTCTTAAAATATGTGAAAATTCTTCTTGACATGGCTGATTGGCATCTATATAATAGTATCATATTCAAGAGGAGGTCAAAATGACAAAGAAAGTAGAAATCACAAAAGCCGAGCTTGTTCGCCAAGTAGAGCAAAAATTGAGATTGCCTAAATTTGCCCTTAATAGCTTAGAGCGTGCAAACAAGGAAACAATCAAAGTCATCTTATCGCAATAGTCGACAGATGTTAACAACCCCGCAATAGCGGGGTTTTTTATTGCCTGCCCTATTGACAAGGCGAAAAATTTGTGCTATACTATACGGGTGGAGAGGGCGGGAAGCTCTCACAGTAGACTACCTACTTGGCAAGCGCGCGCGGCTTTTCATTTATGTACTTAGCTTTAGCACTTAGGTTTGGCACTTCGGCGCTGCGCGCGCCTCCCCACCAAGATGGCACCGGTCCGCACCGGGCCCGCGCCGCTCCCCCTATTTTTGGGGAGCGTTTTGAAATTCGTCTGAGTCTCTGAGCGCTTTCAATTTCGTTTCAATCTTGTTAAGAATTTCTTTTTGCAAATTTTCCTTTTCAAGTTTCAAGCGTTTATTTTCCTCAATGGCTCTCGCAAGTCTGCGTCTTCTCATTTCAAGTCTGGCGTTTTGAATTTGGCTCATATGCCTAAAGGCTCTGTCAAATTCGTTTTCTTTAGTTAGTGATTTAAATATATTTGTCATTTTAATAAACTCCTTTTT
>RGZR01000205.1 GCA_010031465.1 Flavobacteriia bacterium | reverse complement strand
ATCAACAGGGCGGTGACCTGCTGGGCGTCCTCGCCGGCGGCGGCGTCAGCGAAGGCCTGCCACAAGAAACGGTGTCGGGCGAGGAGGCTGACGGGATGGGTATGATCGCCGCGCTGGTCAAGGTCGGGTTTGCCAAATCCAATGGCGAGGCACGGCGGCTGATCCGCGGTGGCGGAAGTAGCGTGCCGGCATCGAGGCAAAGTGTGCTTCGACTTCCTCTGCGTAGGACTGTGGTACCTTCGTGAGGACTTTTGCTTTGGCCTCTTCGAGTGGGCGATTGAATTGCTTGTCAAAAGATTTAAGGCGAAAGTGTTTTCGGCAAATCGTATTTTTTTCCGTCAATTTTTTTTACAAATACCGTTCGTTCTTCACTTTGAGCCAATAGGGGTGTGAAAAACCCAAAAATAAATGTGAAGAAAAAAAAGAAACGAATAACAAATACCATTAGTTTATAGGGAATTTAATTTGTATTAAAATATCAAATGAAAACCCCTGAATTAATTCAATTATGAATTAACAGTGGTTTCTTTAATGATTTAAATACTTTTTTATTTGGATTGAAATTTAGTAGAATAACGTTTCCAAAGAGTGGTTTGATGTGTTTCCAAACTCAAATCTCGTCCTTCAATAAAGGCTTTTTGAATTTGGTTTGTCCGCATATCTAATGCATCACCTATAGAAATAAATAAAGTAGCATCTTTTCCTACGGTTAAAGTACCTAAACGGTCAGCAATACCTAATATTTTAGCTGGATAAGATGTGATTAATTGAAGTGCTACCTCTTTATCCATTCCATAGGCAGCAAAGCTACCTGCGTAAAATGGAAGGTTTCTTGTATACATACGTTCCATTCTTCCACTCACATCAATACTTACAGTTAATCCTGCATGAATCAGTTTCGATGCGATTTTGAAGGATAGTTTTGGATCTTCATCTTCTCCGTCAGGAAGGCGATGGGGTCTAGAAACAATAACAGGAATATTGTGTGATTGAAGAAATGTGAGTTGCTGTAGAGCTTCATTTCCACCAACTAAAACAACTTTTTGAACACCAATGTTTTTTAAATAAGTTATACCGTCAACAATTTGTTTTTCATCTTCTGCATGAATATAAAGAGATTTGCTTCCATCAAACAGTCCAAGCATCGCTTGATATGGAAGGTGCTTTGGGTTTTGATTTGGATCATACACCTTTGCATTTTCAAAAAAATCTTTTAGGCTTTGTATCTCGGAAGAATAATTACTGTTTTGTTTTAACACAGGATCCTCTCCTAGCCACCATCGTCCTCTTGAGTAGGGGTTAGGCCAATTGAGATGTATCCCTTCATCTGATTTTATTAAAGCATCTTCCCAATTCCA
>RGZR01000204.1 GCA_010031465.1 Flavobacteriia bacterium | reverse complement strand
TGAATTTTCCAAAATTTGCGAAGCAATTTCATGAGGAAGTTGTGAGGTTTCATACTCCAAACCCTTATTCGCCCAAATAATTGGTGCTAGCGATGAATTACTCACCTTTTGCAAAATTTCTCTAAAACCAGATGTTGGTACAACAGATAAAATTAAATCAGCATCTGTTGTAGCATCTTGAAGACTCTCATCAATAACAAGACTGGCTGGAAACTTAAAATCTCCTAAATACATTGGGTTTGAACGAGCCTTTCTCATTCCTGAAACATGTCCTGAATCCCTTGCCCATAGAGAGACATTATGTTTTTTAGCTAGATGCATAGCCAATGCAGTCCCCCAAGCACCTGCCCCTAATACAGTTAATTTCAAGTCTTAAAACCCCCAAACATCTTCTTTACGAACATATCCTTCGATGTATCCTGTTAAAGTCTTCACCTCGATCCAGCCATTAGAGTCATATGAGGAAAGAAGTTTTAAGGTCACAAATTCATCAATAGTAGCAAGATGAACGCTATTAATCGTTGGCTTGTAAAAAAGGTGAACATTCTTTTTTAAGGTCATTACCATTCTCTGTTTAGCCGTATCACTCACATTTATCCAACTAATCTTTCCCTCGTGATCTTTTACTTTTAGCCAGTCTTTGAGTCTTACCATTACTAGCAAGGGGTATCCTTCAGTAATTATGTACTCTTTATCTGTGGCATCTGAGGGACCCTCATACAATATTGCTTTTTTTGTACTAATGGAAACAAAATCAGCCGAAAAAACCGGCTGAATTAAAAAAAGACTTAATAAGAATCCACAGGCAAAATAAGCCCTTCTAGGCATTTTTAGTTGTGGCTTGTTGCTGTTTTTGTTGCATGTAAAGCGTTTCAAAATTAATAGGGTTTAAAAGAACAGTCGTAAAGCCTGACTTGGTAATTAAATCCGAAATTGCTTCTCTCGCATATGGGAACAAAATGTTGGGGCAGGTAATCGCTAAAATTGGTTCTAAGCTCTCTTGAGGAACATTTTTTACGGCAAAAATGCCGGCTTGGGTGACATCGATTAAAAAGGCAGTTTTATCAGCAATTTTAGATGTGACCGTGATTTGAAGCGCAACCTCGAAAAAACCTTCAGGTAACGGCTTTGCGTTATTGTTTAGTTCAACGCTAATTTGAGGGGCTTCCCGGCTTGTAAAAATTTCAGGGGAATTCGGCACCTCAACTGATACATCTTTTAAGTAGAGTTTCTCTATACCAAAGCCTGGGCCTTGTTGCTTCTCCTGACCGTTTTCAGAAGCCTTTTTAGATATTGTCTTTTTTGCTTTTGTTGCTTTGCTTTTTTTATCTTCAGCCATTAGTAATCCAATTTTTATTTTATCAAAACGTTATTCTATC
>RGZR01000203.1 GCA_010031465.1 Flavobacteriia bacterium | reverse complement strand
CATAGAACATTTGTGAAATGGTGTCCAGATGAATTGCCCACTTCACCCAATCGTGGTTGGGACTGGTGGATCGCTAACAAGAGCATCAATCATCAACAATGGTATGAAGTTCTGGAAGTGATGCGACATCGCCAACTCAATTGGATTCACAATAATAAACTACTGCTAAAAAGGAGAGCATTAAAAAATGGAAAATAATTTCAGAGAATTACCGCATCATTATTTGTATCTGCACTTTACGCCAGATGCGATTAGCGACATTGCGACAGAATTAGTCAGAATGAAATTTGCTATTGATCTTGGGGAAGGCGAAGAATTCCAGATACATTCTGAGCGATTGAAAAAAATTGCTCAAAGAATCTGTAAGGATTCCGTCCAGCTGGGATAATCTGGAAACGGGACTTTTGTCCCGTTTTTTATGATCTAAAAAGTAAATGAGAATCATTATCAGAATGAGAAGCATTCGCATTTAGGGGCGCACTCACTGCGCCAAAGTGCCAAAACGAAGTGCAAAAGTGAAGGCGCTCTGCGCCAAAGTGCAAAAGTGAAGTGCGAAAGCGAGGTCTTCTCGGCGCCTTGCGCCCATTATAACACACCGCGACGGGTCTGTCAATAGTTTTTTTCAAATTTTTTTAATTTATTTTGGGACAGAAGTCTACCCCGCTGCAGTGATAGTAAGCACTTACTATCATTTTTAGACGCAAAAAACCCCGACACGGCGTCTAGCTCGTTCGGGGTCAGATGTCGCCTTTAGAGGCTTAACAATTTGACAATTGTTTCTTTATTGGCTCTCTCTAAAGAGTCAAGTGTGCCTTTTTTAAGACGGAACTTTTGTTCCACTTCTTTGACCAAGACAGCTTTGGTCTTTTCAACATTAGTTTCTTTTGTCATGATTTCCTCCTCTTGAATATGTATATTATTATACGGGAAACATTTGTCCTGTCAATAGGAAATTTGAATTATTTTTTGGAACATTTGTCGCCTTAAAATTTTGGCACCGATTTTAGCACACTCTGACGGGTGTGTCAAGAGTTTTTTCAAAATTTCTTAAAATAGCTAAAAACACTGGTCTTTGCACCACTTTGCAGAGGGAAAACGCCAAAGAATGCCGTAAAACGGCGCTTTGAGGCACAATCTTAGCACCGAAGTGCAAAAGTGAAGTGCAAAATTGATGTTGTGTGCGCCGAAGTGCGAAAACGAAGTGCAAAACTGAAGTGTCAAAACGAAGCACCCGCTGCAGCGGGTTTATTCATGGTCTTTCTATTTTATCATAGTTTTGCGGGGTAAGCAAGAGATTAGAGCAAATTTTTGAAGATTTTTAAGGCAGATTTTGAGCACCCGTGCAGGAGTTTCGCGTCCCGCCCCCGAGAATTCGTTGCCGATTTTCTATGATAAATTCGCTTTTCTTA
>RGZR01000202.1 GCA_010031465.1 Flavobacteriia bacterium | reverse complement strand
AAAATACGCCACTTTTAACCTAGCAGACCTTTTCAATAAAATCGAAAAACCCAAAGCTCTTTTTACCTCCCCACAAAAAAAACACGGCACCATCGCAGGAATAGGAATTATTTTTGTAGCACTTATACTCTTTTTCTTGTGGTATAGACGGGTACAAAATTCTAAAACCATACCTATCGGAAAAGCTTTCTCAGAATTTCCATTCCCTGAACTTCTAGAATACGCGAACAGTTCCATCGATCAAATAGAACTGGATAGCTGTTTGGGCATCAGAGATTTATCCTACAACAGTGCCCGCAATAAACGATCGCAATTGCTGAAAGAAATTGATTTTAAATATTCAGAGGTATTAAAAATACACCGCATTCAGGATACTAAAGATGGCAGGCAATTTTACTACCGAATAGAACTAATTGAATAATTCTATTGTCGTTTTTTCAAAGTAGCCTTCATCAATACCCAATAATTGGGGTCTATTACCATCCGGTATGGTTCAGATTTTAAATCAGATAAAATAAAACTTTGCTCTTTTTGATTGAGAGTCAAAACTCGAATCTCGCGTTGACCATTTTGGTCCTCTAAGGCAATCTCAATAGGCATCTCGAACACATAATCACCTGATTGAATTTGTTGCAATTCAATATGCACCTCCCCCTTGCTGGGAGCATATTCCCATTCTCCCTCCACCATCAATTCTCCTCCACGGTACAGCCATTGTTGAAAAAAAACGGATAGATCCACTCCAGATACTTCTTCCATTACACGCTGAAAATCAGCAGTGCTGGCATGGCCATTCATATAGGTATGATAGTATTGCCGAATGCCTTTCCAAAACACCTCAGTTCCCAACACCCCTCTAAGCATGTGAAGTACCCAGCTCCCCTTTTGATAGGTTTGAGAAGTAGTCACCTGACTCATATCGCTGAGGTTGTTGTGCACAATAGTATAGTCGGGAAATTTTTCGTGGAACGCATTGACTCGGCGTTGGCTGCTTTCCAACCCTTTGATAAACGCATCCCTTCCATAGTAATGCTCGATAAACAATAAGGTAAAGTAGGTGGCAAATCCTTCACTTAACCAGACATCATCCCAATCGTATTCGGTAACGGCATTGCCAAACCACTGATGGGCAATTTCGTGAATAACAACATTTCTCCATCGCTCATTGCGGTCTCCAACTACCGAATTGGCACTGTAAAGGATTGCAGATGCAGCCTCCATACCCCCACTAACACTATTAGATTGAATGTTAGCTAATTTTTCATAAGCAAAAGGCCCAATATAGTCACTGTAGAATGCTAAGACTTTTTTGGTTGGCGTTGCAAAATCAAAGAACCCCTCATCCCTATCTTGCCGAAATACACAAGTTTGAATAGACTTCCCATCGAATTCATCGACATATTGAACCGC
>RGZR01000201.1 GCA_010031465.1 Flavobacteriia bacterium | reverse complement strand
TGATTTTTGCAGCCAAAGGCCCCAGGGTGTAATTGAATCCGCCGTAAATAACTAGCGGAAGCGCAATTTTCGGAAGCGTCAACAAAAGGGTTCGATAGTTGAATGCGTTTTTATCTCCGAATGCTTTTTTATTCGAAGTAAGATCGATTTTGGTTCGCACATAGGCTCCACCCCATAATACAATCACCGAATTAATGGTCAAATTATAGATTGCCCCGAGAAGCACATAACTGAAAATTTCAAGGCCAAAGATGAGATACCAACTGGAGAGAACGGTGGTAGCTATAGTGAAGACCTGAATAAGTGTATACTTTGATTTTAAGTATTCCAGATACGTAATGTTTTGGGTCATTAGCAACGGATAATACTGGCTATCCCAACTGGGAACGTACTGTCCGAAACTGAAAAGAAAGCCTCCAGTAACAAAAATCCCTGCGAAGAGTTTCCAAGTGTCACTTTCATAGGCCTCGACCGCGCCGGTGAAAAATAATAAACCATAGAAAATGAAGAAAAACCCTGCGAATACTGCTTGCCTTGCACGTTTATTGCGTAAAATCAGGGCAACATCGTTTCTGAGGATTAAACCTAGTTTTCCGAATCGACTAAAGTAATTTTCGCTAATTGAAATGGTTCTTTCATTTTTCTTAGCTAAGGTGCATTAAAAAAGACCTGGGTGTAAGGGGTAATATCAAAAACGTCAAAATACTGTAGGCCTGCACTACCTATAACTAAAGTTGCAACTACCGCGAAAACTGTATTCTTCTGGTTGACCAAAACGTTGAGGTAGTTATTGATCAGAAGCAGCAAATAAATCGAGAGACTCCACAACCATGTCGCCCCTGAAGACTGACCTTCAACGACTAATATGATACTTAACGGAATGAGAAAAAACAGATGACTCCAATTAAAAAAAGAGTAGAGCATTTTCAGCATAGAAAAGTGAACCACCGTTGCCTTTTTGATGTTCTGATAAAGCAAAGGTTGCACATTGGTAACTGGCATGGGTTGCATCATGTACCTAAATACAATGTCAAAACCGAGATAGTAGATGAGAAAGCGATTAATCACCTCAAAAGGTTCACCGATATCAGCCTTTTCAATAATATAATAAGCACCCACACCAAGGGATAAAAAGATCAAAACAAAATAGAGGATGGCAAAAACGATGAGTATTCGCATCCAGAGGTTTTGTTTCCAAGTAGGGGATCGAAAAAGACTTTTTAATTCAAGAGAAAAAAGGGTCTTTAGCATAGTGGTTAGTTTATAACAAAGATATGTGCTGTAACTTTAGCTACATGAGAGACGATTTAAAGACCGATTTATTACAAGTTGCCTTAGTGCAATTTCATATTTCTTGGAAAGATCCTCAGAGCAACCTCAATCGAATCGATCAATTGATCGAAGGGATTGC
>RGZR01000021.1 GCA_010031465.1 Flavobacteriia bacterium | reverse complement strand
ACCGCCATAAATAAGGTTAACCGGCCTTTTTTGAATTCTGAAAATACAGCCTCAGGAGAAAATTTAGTTAAAAAGGTACAACAAGCTCCTGACCATAACGCACACATCAAAATATTGATAATTCCATGAACATGGTGCATTGGTAAAATATTTAAAATATGGTCTTCTTTTGACCATTCCCAAGAAGTTGTCAAGGAAGTAATTTGTGCCTCTATATTTTGATGAGTGGTAACGACTCCTTTTGGGTTTCCCGTCGTACCGCTAGTATACAAAATAAGGGCTCGGCGGGATGGCGCAGGAGTAAAGAAGAGTTCTCCACCTGTTTTCGGTAAAGCATCTAACGATAGAAATCGGCTTACTTTTGAAGCCAGGGGATGAAGAAGCCCTTCAAATGATTTTTCATAGATTAGTATTTCGGCTTGCGTATCTTCAATTACATAGGTAATAGAGGGCAAAGGGTGTTTTTCACACAAAGGGACCGCAATGCCTCCTGCGCGCCAAATTCCCCATAATACAGCGGTATACTCAAAACTGGGCGTAATCAAAAAAGCCACTCGAGCTTCCTCTAAATCCGTTTTACCATTTAGTAAATAATGAGCAATGGCTTTCGAATGTTCTAAAAGAAGGGAGTAAGTGTAGGAGGTGTCATTACTAATAATTGCACTACGATCTGCATTTTTAGTTGCGTTATTAATCAACTGTTGCATTCAAAAAAGTTTTTTTTGAATATAGCCGTTTTTTTAGTTTAAAAAGAATACCTCAAAAAATAATCCCTGAATTGAGGTTTATTTTACTTCTTTTTATCGTTCCAATTATCCTATTGTATTTGATAGGATCATTTCATAAACTACTTTCGAACACAGGTCAAAATCTTACTATTTTGATATGTTTAGCTATCTGAAATGCACGGATTATTGCGTTCCTTGCAACTAAAGGATTGATTTATTCTGGTTGAGATCCTATTTTTTCCTTAATCTACTTTTCGTCATGTAAACTGACCAAAAGATCATTCGGGTTTATCAAATGTAAGGTGGTACTCAAATCGCAAATTATCTTCCATTTTGACCATCATAAAAGAAGGGAGTTTTATTCCAAATTCGGTAGGTTTTAAAGTAAATCCGCCTGATAAAACCCACTGCCTTTTCCCTTTTTCTAAATAAGCGTTTACAGATAAGGGTTTAGAAACCCCATGAAACTCTAACGTGCCCTCTATACGAAGTGAATCTTGGATTGGCTCAAATTGATTGGCATAAAATCGAACCTCTGGATAAGAAAGGGCTTCTAAAACTTCTAAAGCATGAGAATCTCTACCTGAGTTCTTACTGTCAAAATCTCGAACATAGGTTAGTACCGCTATTTCAGTCAAATTATCTTCCCCAGTAGTACTTTTTGCTATAGCCTTGAAATTTCTATTTACGCCTTCCCACGCGTGGAATAGGTGTTTTGCCGCATATGAAATCTGACTTTTTTCTGTGTTGAGTATCCATTGTTCTTGTTGGGCATGAACAGCCGAACAAATAAAAAAGAAAATACTAATGATACGTACTTTAAACATAATGGTGAGGTTTAAAATTTAAAAACCAGTACTGCGGCTGCATAACTTCCAAAAAGGGTGTACGATGCGGCTCTATGGTATTTTTTATTCTCTTCAGCCAAAAGGTTTGTCGCTATCATGGCTGAAAAATGAATCGTTGCAAGCCACTTATGGGCTTTAATTGAAGACATTCCCTCCTTTTTACGACTAATCAAAGGGGGAGGAGCAAATAATGAAAGGCCTGCGCCCGTAAAGTAGGAAATCGTTGTCGCGTTGCCAATCAATTGATGGGTGTCTTTAAGATCGTAATTTCCTTTGTATAATTGTGTTCCTAAAACCCCTTGGGCTACCATACCTGCCAACGTAGCGTATCCAATTACTTGGTGGGCAAGAAGCATTTTCCTTCTTACTTTCATTTCCTTTTCACGGTTTTCTACACTTAGAGGCATAAGGTTTGTCTTTCGCATAAGCCCATTTTCGCCCCACAATAAACGTTGTGTGAATACCATAGAGGAAGGGAGTAATGAAATTTGCTCAGTAGACGTATCCATCGCATTAAAAAGATCTTCATTCACCTGTGCAGAAAGGGGAATCGTTAACAAAAAAAGAATTAGGGTAGTAAAACGTATCATATCAATATGTAATCAAAATTTCCTTCCAAATCAAAAACCAGTTCAATCCTATTGTTGAATTTTAATTCAATTTTATGCTACTCAACCTCTACTTCATTACTGGGTTGGTTGGAATAGTTTTCAACAATGTACATCATAATTTTTTTTCTTTAATCGCTGCTGTTAAATTTCTGTTTTGGAAAGTTGAATATTGCCTTTCGTTCTCATGATTTTCTTTATTATTGAATCAAATAGGCTTCCTTTTGTAAAGGAATTTATTTTACCCTACTTTTTTTTGAAAAAATCAAAAAGAAGACACCACAAACAATCCAAACGGGTAATGTTAAAAAGGATAAAAAGATCTCCATTTGTTGGGAAAAAACATAGCCCCCAACGGCAGCCAAAAGCCATGACCAAAGTACAGCGCTGTTGAATTCGATTTTTTGCGTTTCAGCATAATCAATAATTAAATTCCATTTTTCGCCAAAAAAATGTTGGAATACAATAATTGCCCCCATAGGGGCTAAAATAAATCCATAAAGGGCCACAAAATCTAATAATTTCATGGCAAAAGCCGGAAACAGCCCAGCTAAAGTGGCAATAGAACCCGCAAGCAGGGTAACTTTAAATCGAGAGGCGTTTGGTGTGATGGCTTGAAAGGCCAATCCTGCTCTGTAAATGGTAGGGTTTGCTGTAGTCCAACCGGCAAGGATGACCACCAATATTCCAAATACGCCTAGGGCATTATAGGCTAGTGGCCCTGGAGCTACTTCGGGAGCAGAACCCTGAGCCAGAAGGGCTTGAGCCTCTGTTGATTTTAAATAGACCGCATACAATAAGGCTGCCGCAATCCAGGCCATAAAATGGCCTACATACATCCCTGCTGCTGATGTCCATCCCGATTGTGCTTTTTTAGCATACCGAAAAACTGAAAGGTCAGACATTCCAATATGCATTGCCGCATTGGCAAACCATGACCAAATAGCTACATGCCAGAACGTATACTTTACTTGCCCTGGAAAGGGATCTGATCCTTCTCCCCATAGGTCCCAAAACCCAGAAAAACTGCTCACCTCTAATTGCCCCAGCGCTACGATCCCGCTCAATAAAAATCCAAAAACAATTATTGGCGCCATGTAATTTGCTGCTTTTGAAACTGTGTCGTAACCCTTTGCCGCTACAATTGATATTAATGCGCCAATAGCGATAACAATGATAACCCAAGTTATTCCATTGGGCAGGGTGTCTGATAATTTTGGCATTTCCATTCCGAAGGGAATCCCAACGGCTGTTGCAGAAACTGTAATCATAGCCCCTGCTAAAAAACAGAACAATATACCGTTAGCTAAATTATAGAGGATTACCAGCTGTTTGCCACAAATTTTTTCAAGTTGAAAGTAGAGCGTTAAGCGGTACTGAACCGCAATTTCTGCTGTAAGAAAACGCCAGCATAACACCGCCATCAGATTTCCTACTAGTAATCCAAAAATCAGATCAAAAGCACTCACTCCTGTGGTCAAAAATAAAGGGCCGATTACAAACTCAGTCCCAGCAGCATGTTCGCCTGCATACATTCCTAAAAAACTTTTCCAGCTTTTTAATTTAGATTCAGGTACTGGGGTTCTTTCATATTCATCACTTTGGACGGGGATGGAAGTGTCTTTTGATGTGGCCATAAATTTTCTCCTTATTTGTGAACTAAATAGTTGGGTAAATCTGCGATTGAAGGGCAACAAAGTTGCTCTAGGTTTTGTTGTAATTGTGTTTTAAGTATGGCTATGGTATGGTCTCCCCCTTGAGCGCCTAATGCGGCCACTCCATACATAAAAGCACGACCCATAAATGTAAAATCTGCACCACTAGCTAAACACCGAGCAATATCTGGACCGGAACGCAAACCACTGTCTTGCATAATGGTAATTTTATGCTTGTATTTTGCTACTATGGATTGTAATGCGGCTATTGAGGATTCGCCGGCATCGAGTTGCCTTCCTCCGTGATTTGAAACAATTATACCATCAAAACCTAAATCAATGGCTGTTTGGGTATCCGCTTCGGAAGCAACCCCTTTAAGCACAAGTTTTCCTTTCCAACGGTCGCGTATGGGTTGTATCCGATCAGCATCTAAACGCCCAGAAAAGGTTTTATCCATAAAAGCCCCAAGTTGTTTGAGGTTTAATCCCTCTGGTGTATAAGGCTTGAGTGTTTCAAAGGTTGGGGTGCCATAACGCAAGGTGTTTAGGGCCCATTGCGGACGCCCTAAAATCTGCATAATGTTTCTAAGGCTCATTTTAGGAGGTAACGCAAGTCCGTTTTTAAAATCTCGGGGGCGATAGCCGAACGTAGGAACATCACACAGCAAAACCAACACTTCACACCCTGCGGCAGCAGCTCTGTCCATTATATCATTCCGAACCTCATCGGCAGCCGGATTGTATAACTGAAACCAAGCGTTTCCTTCGGTAAGCTCACAAGCTCTTTCAATATCCATTGTTGTAACTGTACTTAAAATAAAGGGGATGTTATGGGCGTGAGCCGCTTGGGCTAATATTTCTGGAGCGTTTGGCCACATCAACCCTTGTAAACCCACAGGAGCAATGCCAAAAGGGGCCGCATAAGTCTTTCCAAAAAGAGTGGTTTCTAATTTACTCCCTTTAAAGGTTTTGAGGTAGTGTGGCTTAAGTTGAACCGTACGAATCTCGTCTGTATTTCGCTTTAAATTTACATCTTCATTACAACCGCCATCGAGATATTCAAAGGCAAAACGTGGGATTTGCTTTTGTGCTTTTTTTCTTAAATCTTCTACAGCGGGGTATTGTTTATTAAAATCCATGCTTACGCCTTTAAAACCGAATGAAACGGTTTCCTGTTAAACTTTTGCCTTAGCTCTTCTGCGTTGTTTTCTGTGGCTCCAAGAACCATCGCTGCGCCTAAAGCGGAACCAACTGCTGTATCCGTTTTATAAAGCGTGACTTCTGGAAAGAAATGACTCAGATAGGTTAAAAATACAGTGTTTTTTGAAAACCCTCCCTCAATATAAAATTCTTCTATCCCTTCTAACTGAATTTCCTCTCTGATCTGTTTTGCCAATAGTGAAGTGAGGGCAAATACTAAGGTGTGTACAGCCACTTCTGGGTGCGGCAACGCATCCCATTTTGTATGCATTAGCTCAGGATGCTTATCAAGGTGAATCCACTGAAAGACAGGTTGTGTTAAAGTTTCTGGTGTATACTTCGACTGAAAGCCGATAGAATTCAATTCTTCTTTAGTAACCCCAAAATGAGACGCTATTTTCTCCAATTGCTCTTCGTATTCTTTCCCTAAAAATACCCTTACGGCTTGAACAGCCGTTCCGTTAGGCTGCATATAAAACAGGGAAGGGTTAGCGGTTTTTAAGGCCCCTGAAGAGGTAAAAGGGTTTAATACTACAATCCAAGTTCCCGTGGAAAGTAATAAAAAGGGGCGCGTCGCCATTTTTAGATAAGGGTATAAAGCCGCTGAAGAATCGTGCATTCCCGTTCCAACGGTTAACGGAACGCCCATATAGTGAATTGAATAGGTGGTTTCTGAGGAAGTTATGGCCGGTAATTTTGAAGTCAATTGTTCTTGTTCTACCCAATGGTGGTATTTTTTTTTGGTATAGTCCCAAAGTGCCGTATGGCATCCTATACTTGTGAAATCACTTAGATGTTGTTTTGTAAAGAGGCTACTTAAATATTGGGGGAAATGAACCGAAGTTTGAATGTGTTTAAAAAGGTCAGGGCGTTTGTGCTTTAACCAATAGAGTTGCATTCCCGAATTGAGCATTCCTGAGTTTGGGCTGCCTGTATGAGCCGTAAATTCAGCCTCAGGGCCGTATAGAGTATAAAATTGATGTTGTACCTCTTCGTCAACCGGTTTTAAATAATTGTATAAATACCCCACCCTTTCTCCTTGAGCATCTAAGTGTACCCAACTCGCACCATAGGTGCTAAAATTGAGGTGCGTAACTTTTATTTTGAGTTCCCATAAAAGCGTATCAAGTTGATTGAATATCCACTGTTGAAGGGTGGAAAGATCTTCACAAGGAAATCCTTCATCGTCTAAAATTTCATCGAACTCTTGTTGTTCTTTGTAGATAACGCTCCATTGACTGTCAAAAACGATACATTTCTTGTTGGTTTTTCCAATATCAAATATGGCGGTTATTGCATTCATGATTACAATCCTGAAGCTACTGTGTCTTTCCCTCTTTCGTCTATAAGTTGCTGTCGAATATTCAACTGGCGATAAGCCGCTAAGGGATTCAGTGCTCCCTTTTGAAGTCTTCTAACTTCTGCTAAAAGAGGACGTACGTCAGTCTGATAGGCTTTTTTAAGTAATTCTTGAGCTAAAACAACATCGTGTGAAGCTTGTGCTTTTTTTACTGCCTTTTGATCAACCAAAAGCGCTTTTGCATAAGCGGTTAAAATGGCTTCTACGGATTGCAAAAGGTCTTCTAAAGGATCTTTTGTGTTGTGAGAAGCATCAATCATCCATGCCGGATAAGGATTGTTTTTATTTTCTTGCATCCCATAAACCAACTCATTAAAAATCAAAAATAAGGCATACGGTTTGATGCTGCCTACACTTAAATCATCATCCCCATATTTACTGTCATTAAAATGAAACCCTCCTAATTTTCCTTGAAGCATTAATGTGGCTACTATTTGTTCAATGTTGGTGTTTGGCAAGTGATGCCCTAAGTCAACAAGAGTATAGGCTTTGGGCCCCAATTGGTTGGCCAGCATAAAAGAAGTACCCCAATCGGGAATAACCATACTGTAAAAATTAGGTTCGTAGGGTTTGTATTCTATAAACAATTTCCAATCCTCTGGAAGGGCTTTGTATATGTGCATCAGGCTGTCAAGGGTGTTTTTTAAAACCTCTTGAAAATTATTTTGGCCTGGGAAATTTGACCCATCGGCCAACCAAACGGTCAAACTTTTGGAACCTAATTTTTTGCCAATTTCTATAACTTCTAGGTTGTGATTAACCGCTTGTTGTCGAATGGCTGGGTCAACATTACACAACGATCCAAATTTATAAGAATAGGGTTGTTCTTTTTGGTCTTGAAATGTATTTGAGTTCATTGCGTCAAAAGCAATACCAAGGGTGCTGGCTTTTTCCTTTAGTTCAGGGTAGTTGTCTACCTTATCCCAGGGTATATGCAAAGAGACCGCACCAGCATTTTGAGTTAAGGCGTGAAGTACGCCAATATCCTCTATTTTTTGCATTAGGTTGATGGGCTCGCCCCCTATACTAAATCGTCCAAAACGGGTTCCGCCAGTTCCCAATGCCCAACTGGGGATAGCTACTTGAAAGGCGGCTAGTTGTGCCATTATTTCAGAAAGGTGAATCCCCTCGCCAGTCAACTTCTCTTCTAAAAACCCAAAGTTATTTTGATGTAGGGTTTCGTGTTTGAGGTTTTGTTTCGCAATCTGATCAGCAGATAAAATCATGGTTTTCTTTTTACGATTATCGGACGAATGCCGAAGCCATTCCCCCGTCAACATTTAAGGTATTCCCAGTCGATTTGGGTAAAATTGCCACCAAGGCAAATACACCATCGGCTATATCTGAGGGATAAATTATCTCATTCAATAAATTCCGTTTAGCGTAGTGTGCAGGTAATTCATCTACGGTTATCCCGTAGGCTTTTGCTCTTCCTTCCGCCCATGCGCCTTCCCAAATTTTACTTCCCACTATTACCCCATCTGGGTTTACAGTGTTTACTCGAATATGATCTGGTCCCAGTTCTGCAGCAAGCAAACGAACCATATGTTGTTGTGCTGCTTTGGCGGTTCCATAACCCACATTATTGGGTCCTGAAACCAACCCATTTTTACTGGCAATACTAATTATATCGCCCCCCATTTTTTGTTTGCGCATAATTTGTGCGGACTGTTGTGCCAATTCAAATTGCCCTTGAACTAGAACATTTTGGAGCAATTGCCAGTCGGCAAGTGTATGTTCTTCAAGAGGCTTAGAAATTGCGAGCCCTGCGCTATGCACTACAATATCAACTCCTCCAAAGGAAAGAATGGCTTCATTAAAAGCAGATACTATAGAGGCACCATTCGTTACATCGCACTGCGCCATTACAGCAATATCTTTCGAATATTCATTAACTGCATCGGTGAGATTGGGTACGGATATATCCGTCAGCACTACGTTTGCTCCTTCGGCAGCCAATTTTTGTGCAATGGCCTTTCCTATTCCTCCTCCGGCGCCTGTAACTAAAGCCACTTTTCGAGATAGGGGCTTTTCCTTCGGCATCCGCTGAAGCTTGGCTTCCTCCAATAACCAATATTCGATATCAAAAGCTTCTTGTCGGGGAAGTGCCGTATATTTAGTGATGGCCTCTGCACCCCGCATAACATTAATAGCATTGGTGTAAAATTCAGCTGCTACACGTGCGGTTTGTTTGTCTTTTGAATAACTAAAAAGACCGACACCGGGCAGCAAAATGATCACCGGGTTAGGGTCTCTCATGGCTGGTGAATTAGGTCTTTTACAGCAAGTATAGTACTCCTCGTATTGTTTTCTGTACTCTTCAAAAGAAGGTTCGAGTTGAGCCATTACTTTAGGGGTGTCAGAAAGGTCGTCTGTTGGATTAAGATGAAGAACTAAAGGCTGAATTTTTGTGCGCAAAAAATGATCGGGACAAGAGGTTCCCATTGGGGCTAGGCGATTCAAATCGTGGCTGTTTACAAAAGTTAATACCGCTGAACTGTCATCAAAATGCCCCACCATTCGGTTTTCACT
The DNA here is from genome assembly GCA_010031465.1 of Flavobacteriia bacterium. GTDB lineage: Bacteria > Bacteroidota > Bacteroidia > Flavobacteriales > Flavobacteriaceae > MS024-2A. The sequence continues at coordinate 11,724 of RGZR01000021.1, read as the reverse complement.
TGAACACAATCCTCTTAAAATGGGCATCAATTTAAGGGCTTTTTCCTTTCTTTCCTCTGGGGGTAATGAAGCACTTTTTTCACCTCCAAAAACAGATCCCTTTTGATGTATTTTTTGTTCTATATAGGCAGAGGCCTGTTCTATTACCTCTAAAGAATTAAGATAACATTCATAAGAGGTGTCTCCCCAAGTAAACAAGCCGTGCGACCCCAATACAATTCCGCGAATTCCGGGGTTTTCTGCTAGGCATTTTTCCAATTGGAGCCCCAAATCAAAGCCCGGGCGTTGCCAAGGAACCCATCCCATTGTATCGCCCCAAATCTCTTGCGTTACTTTTTTACTGTCTTCGGCTGCTGCAATTGCAATAAGCGCATCGGGGTGAAGATGATCAATATGGGCAAACGGTAAGAGGCCATGAAGGGGAGTGTCAATTGAAGGGGCTCTACTTTCGAGATCAAAAATGCAGTGACTAAAAAGACCCACCATTCGATCCTCATCAGCTAACCCGTTGTATGTCTTTTTTAAATTTCTTAAGCGTTCGGTATAGAGTCCTGCAATTCCAGAACGGGTAAGCGTTCCGATATCGCCACCAGATCCTTTAATCCACATTATTTCTGCGTCATGACCGGTTAAAGGGTCTTTCTCTATTGTTTTACATGATGTGTTACCGCCACCATAATTAGTGATTCGCAAATCAGCACCAAGAATATTAGAGCGATATAAAAAAAGGGCTAATTGATCCTCACCAAGCGCTTTGGCTTTTTTTTTGTCCCAGAGGTAATCAACATGTTTAAATTTGTTGGGATTCATTCCTTATTTAGTTTAATTTAAAGTCAAATCATTTAAAGCTCTAAACTTAGACACTAAAAATATGTATTATTTATAAGCTGTAAGCAATTATTTTAGAACTAACTGTTTCTCGTAGGGCTATATTCTTGGTCAAAATTATCAATTGGATTGTGTGAAACGGTTTTATATTTTTTTATCCAAACCACTTCAAGTTCAGCAACAAAATTGCTATTTTTACGTATGGCTTACAATTTTTAGCATTATTCTGTGAAAAGCTATTTCTCCTATTTTGGAATTGTTTTATTGACATGTCTTTCTTGTAATACCAATCCCTCTGCCATTGAAAAACAAGACTATCTTAAAGGGGAATTGCCTGTACAAGAAGGAATGGTTTTGTTTAATCAACATTGCTCGAGTTGTCATAATTTTTCATCAAATGAGATTGGCCCCAATTTAAGTGGAATTACCTCTAGCGTGGATAAAGCTTGGCTAAAAGCTTTTATTCAAAATGCACAAAAAATGATTGCCGAGGGGGATCCACGAGCAGTAGCTCAATTTGAAAAATTTGGGGTTTTTATGCCTTCCTTTCCTCAGTTTTCTGAGGATGATCTAGAACGATTACTCGGATTTATTCATAAATTTTCAGAAGGTGAAAAAAGAAACCTAAGCAACCGTAAAGGCGGATTAGTAAATCCCATTCCTCAATCCATAGATGAAGCAGAGTTTACTTTAGTACTCGAAGAATTTGCAACACTTCCTCCCAGTTCAGAACAAGCCCCAATTACTCGAATCAATACCTTACGCGCCCTAACAACAGAAAAAAAAGAACGGCTCTTTATCTCTGACTTAAGGGGAATTCTTTATGAAATTGAAGGTGCTGAAGCACAGCCGTATTTAGCAATTAATACTGCGTTAGACTCCTTTATTGATCGGCCCGGTTTGGGTTCAGGTTTAGGAAGTTTTGCTTTTCATCCTGATTTTGAACAAAACGGTCTATTGTATACCACCCACACTGAGCCCCCACAAACTAAACCCGCTGATTTTGCAACTCCTGAGGGAGCTAAAGCTACTTTGCAATGGGTGCTTACGGAATGGGAAACGAAAACACCCACAGTCACTCCCTTTTCGGGAACACATCGAGAACTTCTGCGTATCGATATGATCACTGGAATTCACGGCTGCCAAGAATTGACTTTTAATCCTACCGCTGAACCATCGAGTACAGAATACGGAATGTTGTATTTGGGTATTGGAGATGGTGGTGCCGCTCTTGCCGGTCATCCTGAAATCTGTGGAAGGAAAGAATACCTTTGGGGAAGTGTGATCCGAATAGATCCAAAAGGTACAAACAGTACCAATGGAAAATATGGAATTCCCCCTGACAATCCTTTTGTTGGCGATGCCACGGGGCTCCCCGAAATTTGGAGTATGGGATTTCGAAACCCACATCGAATATCATGGGACTCTACAGGCAGTAGAAAAATGCTAGTATCTAATATAGGTCAACACAGTGTGGAAGAGGTAAACCTTGTGGTAAAAGGAGGACATTACGGATGGCCTTTTCGCGAAGGGAGTTTTCTTTTTGATGTTGACGCTAATCCCGAAATGGTGTATTCCCTTCCTGAAGAAGAAACTCCACTTTTTATTAACCCCGTTATTGAATACGATCATGATGAAGGAAATGCCGTTTCAGGGGGTTTTGTATACGGGGGCAAAGAAATTCCCGCACTTTACCAAAAATACCTTTTTGGCGATATCCCAAGAGGAACTTTTTTTGTAAGTCCCTTAATCGAAATTCGAGAAAACCATTCCGCCTCTATTCAAAAAGTGGGCATTCAAATTGAAGGGGATTACACCTCACTTCAAGCCGTTCGCCCCAATGAACGTGTTGATCTGCGTTTTGGGAAAGGACACAGGGAAACCCTATATGTGTTTACCAAAAGCAATGGAAAGGTTTACCGCGTTTCAGATTTTAAGCCTAAAATTACGGAATAGGCGTTTCGTAAGACAGTCCTTCATTGTATTGAAACAACGCATAGGGAAGCTTTTCCTCGTACCCAGGTATGTCTGCTTTTTGTGATTCCACAGCCGAGGAGCTTAGGGGCGTTGTAAACGGCATTTTTCCTGTGGGATTAACTTTTCCCGAAACCACATCCAAAAGGGCTTCAAGGGTAGTTCCAAAAGTGGCTAAAACTCCTTTAACGTTGGGCGTATTTTCATTATAAAGCTCGTCTATTACCCAAGGATTTGTATAGTTTATAGCAAGTATAGTGGGCTTTTGGTTTATCCATTTCTGTAGCGAAGCTGTGTCAACCTTATTGTCTGATAATTGTATTGAAATCGGTTGGCCTTTTGATTCAAAAAGAGATTTCCCTTTGGGTAAAACCCAAAACAGAAGAACGTCAGCCTCTTCAGGTGTGCTAACCCATTCAAATGGATACTCATTCCCATTGGCAGAATCGATTGTGGGTACCTTTCCTGCAATTTCTACATAAAGTTTGGTGTTGGTAGCCAGGGGTAAAAATGCCCCGGTGGTTGAGGTCTGATTTCTAAGTAAAACAATTGATTTTTGGTGGGCTTCTTTAGCCATTTCTTGGAAAGCCAATTGCCCTACAACAGATTCGGCTTCATCCACATCTACATAGGGGTTTTCAAAAAGGCCCAATTCAAATTTTTCAATCAATAACCGGCGAACAGAATCATCCACAAGAGGAAGTAGTTCCTCATGTTTTCGAACCGTTTCTAAAAGTGCTGTAGGATCTGCAGAGCCAGAAAAGAGGTTGATTCCTGCTTTTAGAGCCAATACATAGCGCTCCTCTACGGATCGGTTTTCAACCCCCCAAGGCATCATTCGTATAGGTCCCGTATCGGAATTAATAATCCCGTTAAAGCCTAATTCTTTTCGCAACAAATCTGTTAATATCGGTTTGTTAAAAGCAAAGCCAAGAGTATCATAAGGCGTATGCAACGGGAAGGAGTAATACGGCATAATTGCTGAGGTTCCGGCTTCAATAGCTGCCTTAAAAGGGATAAGGTGCCTTTCAAAAGCGCCCCCCTCAAAAAGTGCTTTTCGTCCCCATTTGAAATGAGGGTCTTGACCCCCGGCGGTAGCTCCCCCACCAGGAAAATGTTTTGTTGTTAAAGCAACTGAAGTGGAAGAAAGGGCGGGTCCTTGAAACCCCTTTACAACAGCAGAAATTACTTGTGCCACCCATTCGGGGTCTTCTCCAAAAGTGCCTTCTATTCGTTGCCATCGAGGCTCTGTGCTTAAGTCTGCCATATACATATACCCTTTTCGTAATCCAACGGCGCGCCATTCCTGACGTGCTATATCCGCAAAGGTTTGAATTAACTCTAGATCACGTGTAGCTGATAGCCCGAGTTCTCCGGGCCATTGAGAAAAAACTGTTTTTCCTAAACTTAAGCCCACAGCTGCATCAGAAACAACATGATTTCTTGGGTTTGAGGCAATTATGGCCGGAATGCCTAGGGGCTGAGCTTCACAAAATGACTGTAGCCGGTTATGCCAGGTGGCTAGGGTTTTTACCTCTGGGTTAGCGCGTAAAATAAAATGCCTTTCGTGGAATTCTTGAATCGCTTTTGTGGTTCCTGCGCTAGACATGAAGGGGTCACTCATGGGCACTCGAGTAAAAAAGTTCTGTTCAGTAACCATATCCGTTTCATTAAACTCGTCTCCAATAGGCTGATCGGAGGGTGGTCCACCAAAACCTCCTTCGTTCTTCATTCGAATAGTGCTAATAATCATAAACCCTATTTTTTCTTCTAATGTCATTTTATAAACTAAATCTGAGGCACGTATTTCCGATGAATTTCGCCAATCCTCATAGGGGTCTAGCGTTCCATTTTTATTTAAATCTTTAAAGTTCAATCCTTGATCTTGAATCAGATTGACAGTGGTAGCCTTTACTTCAGGTTGGTTGATTATTGGGGCGGGTTGACAAGAAGCCAAAAGAAAAAAAAGCGAAAGAGTCGATAAAGGGAATGCTTTAAGGTAAAATGGATTCATGTTGTGCTTAAATGTTTTTCTAAAATAAATGAAAAAATCTTATCCTTTAGAAAATCATCACCCCGTTTTTTATGAGAATTAATTTTTAATTAACTTGGTGAACGGTTCTGTTATTAAGAAATTTTTGGGGTGTCATGAAATTAAAAAATAGTTTGTTTTTTCTTATCATCTTGTTCGGCAGTGTTCTGTTGTATCGGTGTGACTCTCCCAATTCAGAAGTAGATTTTTCTTCTCAAGTAAAACCCTTGCTTAACGCCAAGTGTATTTCCTGTCATGGAGGGGTAAAGAAAAACGCAGGATTTAGTGTTTTGTTTGAAGAAGAGGCAATGGCTTCACTTGCTACGGGTCATCCGGCGATTGTGCCTGGTCAGGCCGAAAAAAGCAGAATGATACAGGTGTTAACAGAAAATGATATTGAGCAGCGCATGCCTTACAGAAAGCCTGCTTTATCTCGAGAAGAAATTCAATTGTTATCCGATTGGATTGATCAAGGGGCCAAATGGGGAACGCACTGGGCCTATGTACCCCCTATAAAAAATGAAATCCCTTCACTATCCAGTTCTTTTGAGGAATGGGGAAGTAAAGCACATCCGATAGATGGTTTTATCGGTAAAAAAATGAGGGAAGAAAATCTTGTCCCAAATCCAAAAGCCCCACTAGCAGTATTGGCACGTCGTGCTGCATTAGACCTGACCGGATTGCCCCCAAACCGTATTCTTTTTGATTCCTTTGTAAACCAACAGATGACCTACTCCACCTATTTAGATCGCCTGCTTGAAAACACAGCCTTTGGAGAACATTGGGCAAGTTGGTGGTTGGATCTTGCGCGTTATGCCGATTCTAGAGGGTATGAAAAAGATCCCGCTCGCTCCATCTGGCCCTATCGCGATTGGGTAATTCGTGCCTTTAACCAAGACATGCCTTTTGATCGTTTTACCCAGCTGCAATTAGCTGGAGACTTGATGCCAAATCCTACCGCTGATGAATTAGTGGCTACTGGGTTTCACAGAAATACGATGAATAATGATGAAGGAGGTACTGAAGATGAAGAGTTTCGCGTAGCAGCAATTATCGATCGTGTAAACACCACCTTTGATGTATGGCAAAGCACCACCATGAGTTGTGTACAATGCCACAGTCATCCTTACGATCCGATCAAGCACAAACAATACTATGAACTCATGGCTTTTTTTAATAATACCCGTGATGAAGATACGCCTGATGAAGCGCCAATCTATAGAGGGTATTCGGCCAATGAGGAGAAAAAGCTTCAATCGGTAGTAGAATGGGTTAAAGAGAAGGGTTCTGCAGAAAAAGCAACTTATTTTGAACGTTTTGCTCATGTTTTGGAACCCAAATTCCAATTGCATAACTGCACTGATTTTGTGCTGGGAGAGCTGTCTGATAGCAAATATTTGGCTTTGTGGAATAACGGATCCGCTTATTTACGCAATGTAGATACCCAAGGACATACATCGCTTTATTTTTACTATTCCGCAGGCGTTGAGGGAACGGTAATTACCTTGCGAAAAAATGGTCCTAAAGGAGCTGTTTTAGGTCAACTTGCTTTACAAAAGGCCAATTGGACCGTAGCCAAAATTCCTTTTGCTAAACAAGACGAGCCTTTTGATCTTTACATCGAGGCAAAAAACAATCGCTTAGGGCCTGAACAAAACACCAGTAGAATTCATTGGTTTGCTTTTGCCCCTGATCTTCCAGGGAAAAAGGAAAAAGGATATGTCGCAATTGAAAAAACGTATTTAGACGTGCTCAATGCCCCTGAAAGTACCACCCCTATTTTAGTAGAAAATCCCTCATTTATGCAGCGCGAAACACGTCTTTTCGAGCGGGGGAGTTGGCTGGCACAAGGGGAGCTCGTTACGCCAAATGTTCCTGAAAATATAGCCCCATGGGATGTAAAATGGGAAAAAAATAGACTCGGTTTAGCCCAGTGGTTAGTAAGTGATAATAACCCGCTTACCGCGCGAACCTTAGTCAATCGTATTTGGGCACAGCTTTTTGGCAAAGGCTTAGTAACCACGCTGGAAGATTTAGGCACACAGTCTGAACCCCCAACACATCCTGAATTGTTAGACTGGCTTTCGGTTGATTTAATGACAACACAGCAGTGGCGAATTAAAACCCTCTTAAAGACAATTATGACCTCATCCACCTATCAGCAATCCTCTCAGTGGTCTGAAGAGAAACATACCCGTGACCCGTTAAATACCTTTTATGCTGTAGGTCCAAAAAAGCGGTTGACCGCCGAACAAATTCGAGATCAGGCGCTATATGTAGCACAATTACTTTCCAAAAAAATGTACGGCCCCGGTGTGATGCCTCCTCAACCTGATGGGGTTTGGGAACATCAATATTTAGGAAATCTATGGAAAGAAAGTAAAGGTGAAGATCGCTATCGCCGCGCGGTGTATACGTTTTACAAAAGAACAAGCCCCTATCCCTCATTTGTTTCTTTTGATGCGGGAAGTCGTGAGGTTTGTTTGATCAATCGAACACCAACCAATACCCCCTTACAAGCTTTGGTCACTTTAAATGATCCCGTATTTTTGGAAGCTGCCTATGCCTTTGCTCGTCGCTACCCCTATTCCAATTCTCCAAAATCGATTATAAGCAGTCTATATGAAGATGCTCTTTACAGTACCCCTTCTGAGGAGAGGGTCGCCTTACTTTTAACGCTATATGAGGCTGCGATAAAAGAATATACTGCCTTTCCTGAACAGCTCATTGCATTTTTTGGAACGGAAGATACTCCTGAAAAGGAAGTCGCTGCTTTGGCTGTTGTGGCCAATGCAGTAATGAATTTAGATGAGTTTTTAACCCGTTCGTAGATATGACTGATTTAGAAAAACTTTCTTTAGAATTAAAAACCCAATCGCTAGCCTCAACCACTAGGCGGCACTTCATTAAAGATTGTGCATTAGGATTGGGAGGCATTGCAATGAGTAGCCTTTTGGGTGCTTGTACATCTTCAAGAAACAACTATGACCCGCGTTTAAATCGGGCATTAAATCCTTTAGCTCCTTTACCACCACCTCATTTTGCTAAAGTAAAAAGTGTTATCTATTTACATATGGTAGGTGCCCCCTCACAACTTGAAATGTTTGATTACAAACCTGAACTAGCCAAGCTACATAACCAACCTTGTCCGGCTTCACTTCTCGATGGAAAGAAATTTGCCTTTATACGAGGGGTTCCTAATATGCTTGGCCCTCAGGCTGAATTTGAACGAGTGGGTAAATCGGGAAACTGGGTTTCTGACAACTTACCCCATTTTAAAACAGTGGTTGATGAGGTGGCTTTTTTGAAAGCAGTACATACCGATCAATTCAATCACGGACCAGCACAACTATTGATGCATACAGGGAGTTCACGTTTTGGTCGTCCCAGTTTGGGTTCGTGGGTAACCTACGGTTTGGGAACTGAAAATCAAAACCTTCCTGGATTTGTAGTATTAACTTCAGGAGGAACACCCGATGCCGGGAAGAGTGTTTGGGGGAGTGGCTTTTTGCCATCTGTTTACCAAGGAGTTCAATGCCGCTCTAAGGGAGATCCTGTGCTTTATTTAAAAGACCCCAAAGGGGTATCGCGTTCCCTTAAAAAACAAGTTCTAGAGTCTATTAATGCGCTTAACTATAAAGATTATTTACACTATCAAGATCCCGAGATTCTCACTCGAATTAATCAATATGAAATGGCCTATAGAATGCAAATTACTGTGCCTGAAGTGATGAATATCAATACAGAGCCTGACTATATAAAGGCGTTGTATGGCGTTGAGCCTGGTAAAGAAAGTTTTGCCAACAATTGTCTCCTCGCCCGAAAAATGGTTGAAGAAGGGGTGCGCTTTGTACAGCTATACGATTGGGGTTGGGACAGTCATGGCACTGATCACGGTACAGCGGTTGACCTGGGACTTAAAAATAAATGCCGTCAAATTGACCGACCAATAACCGCCCTTTTACTGGATTTAAAACAACGGGGGCTTTTAGATCAAACGCTGATTGTTTGGGGGGGTGAATTTGGACGAACCCCAATGCAAGAAACGCGTGAAGGGAAAACCATGCAATATAAAGGACGTGATCATCACGGAGAAGCATTTACCATGTGGCTTGCCGGGGGAGGAATAAAGAAAGGCGCATCTTACGGTCAGACCGATGATATAGGATATTCTGGTGTTGAAGGACGCGTTTCGGTTCACGATATTCAGGCAACAATACTTCATTTGTTGGGCTTCAATCACGAAGAATTTACGTTTGACTTCCAAGGGCGCCCCTTCCGACTAACCGACGTGGAAGGAACTATACTTAATCAAATACTCGCATAAACATGAAAACCTGTATTCAAATTTTTGTTGTTTTACTTTTTACTCTTGTCCAACTCCCCGGCTTAAATGCGCAAGAGGGAGTGCTTTTTTTTCAAACCAATTGGGGGTATACAGGGTCATGGGATGAATTTGGTGAAAAGGCCAAAGCATCTGAATACGATGGTGTTGAAGTCTGGGTTCCGCGAGAAAAACAAAGCCTAGAGTTGCTTCAACAATCCCTAAAAAAACACGAATTAGAGGTAATCTATATGTGTGGAGTGGATCGAAGTTTGCCCTTAGAAGAAGGAATTCTTAAGTTTAAAACAGATCTGTTAGAAGCTATTGCGCTCAATCCAATTGCTATTAATTGCCATACGGGAAGTGATTTTTTTTCACTAGATGAAAACAAAGCTTTTATTGAACTTGCACAACAGCTTAGCGCTGCACATTCTATTCCCATTTACCACGAAACCCATAGGGGCCGGTTTAGCTATACGCTGCCTAAAACCGTTGAAATGGTTGAGCAAATTCCTTCGCTGCCCATTACTTTAGATGTAAGCCACTGGATGGTTGTGCATGAATCCCTATTGTTTTCTGAACAAGACCGTCTGAATCAGGTATTAAAAAACACCAATCATATTCATGCGCGTGTGGGCTTTGAACAAGCGCCACAAGTAAACGATCCTCAAGCTCCGGAATGGGATAGGGCATTACAACGCCATATTGACCTTTGGTTAAATATTATCCAACAAAGACTTGCCGATAAAGGATTTGTGACAATAACCACAGAGTTTGGTCCCCCCACCTATATGCCTACTGAACCTTTTACCCAAAAACCTTTAAGTGATTTATGGGAAACCAATGTGTTTATAATGAAAGCCCTTAAGAATAGGTTGAAATAAGGTATGGAGGTAATGCTTGATCTTATCGGTCGATTTCACCCCTTAGTAGTTCATCTGCCCATTGGTTTTTTGGTGTTGGGCACAATGATGCTTTTTTATAGTCGAAACGATCGCAGTGCGCTTCCTCTTCTTCGGTTTTCTTTTTTTTGGGGAAGTATATCGACCCTTTTTGCTTTACTCACAGGGTTAATTCAGTACCAACGGGAAGGCTTTGCGTGGGAGAGCGTTCTGCCTCATTTAATCGCAGGATTATTATGCGCAGGTGTAGCCTTTAGCCTGTATTTTGTTTTAAAAAAAATCGCTTTTCCCTGGAATCCAATAGTTAAAACATTAAGTGTTGCCTTGCTACTTTTGCTTGTCCTAACAGGACATTTGGGAGGGAATTTAACCCATGGTGAGGGTCATCTTATCGAACCCTTGCCAGAAGCTGTAAAAGAACGGTTGGGACTCGCGCCTACGTTCAAAAAAATTGAATTCAATCCCGACGAGTTTGCAGATCAGCCCCTTTATACCCAAGTGATTCAACCCTTATTTGACGCAAAATGTGTTTCCTGTCATAACCCCAAAAAAAACAAAGGAGAATTGGTTTTGACAGAGTATAAAACTCTAATTGCAGGGGGTAAAAATGGAGCTGTGTTAGCAACTACACAAGGGGACAAAAGCCCTCTGGTTGATCGGATTTTATTACCGCTAACAGAAAAAAAACACATGCCCCCAAAAGCCAAAATACAATTAACGGAAGAAGAAAAAGAACTCATTTCCATTTGGGTCAAAACCGGGGCATCACCAACCAAAGTCATTTCCACGTATTCAATTGATGAGCGCTTGTTCCGTGGGTTTTTCCCAGAAGACAAAACGGGAATTTATCCTGATCTTGAGCTGATTCCATTAACGCAAGAAGTCTTAGTTCCTCTGTTAGAAAAACGTCTGTTGGTCAGCCCCCTTTATGATGGGTCTCCGTTACTATTGGTGTCTTGTGTGAATTTTTCTGATTTTTCTGATGGCGATCTTCTCGAGTTTGAGGCCATTAAAGAACATTTGGTTGCTTTAGATTTAGGAAAAACAAAAGTGACTGATGCTGCCTTTGAAGCTTTGGCCACTTTTCCTAACCTTACGACACTTACTTTAGATCACACCAATATTACAGGTTACGGAATCGAAAAATTACAGTCTTTACCGCACTTAAAAAGCATAAATCTTTCCAATTCCAATTTTGATATTGAGTACTTGCCTGCCCTTTTTGAATTTTCACAACTTGAACAAGTTCATCTCTATCCTATTGATCAAAATGAAAATATTCGGGCTTTGATTCCGGATTCACAAAGTTCACTCTTTACTTTAGGAACTTATGAAATTGCCCTCAAAGAAAGAGACACTCTTGTTTATTAACTTGATTTAGGCAACCTCATTTTGTAACGTCCCAATTCCTTCAATTGTAATTTTAATTTGGTCCTTCTGCTGTAGGGTAAAACTATCGTCAGGAACGATTCCCGTCCCTGTCATTAAAAAACACCCGTTAGGAAAATCCATTTCTTTAAATAAAAAATGAATTAATTCTGAAAATGGCCGTTTAATTTCTGCCACCTCTGTACTTCCTTCAAAAACCACTTGATTGGCTCTGATTATCTGGATGGCTATGGTTGTGCTTGGGTCGAGTGGCTTTTCAGTGACGAGAATACACG
>RGZR01000003.1 GCA_010031465.1 Flavobacteriia bacterium | reverse complement strand
TTCTCTATCATTTAAATCTAAAAACGACCCCTAGACGGGCTTACCAACTGCTGTAAATAAAAATTTAAGGCAATTATTAAAAGGGGGAAAAGGGTATCCCCTTCTAAAGAAAACGAGGTAAAGTGCGCACTAGCACTATTGCAATCTAAATGTTATCGGAATACTGAAGGGAACGCGAACCGATAGGCCCCGCTGTTTTCCGGGAATCATCTGAGGAAGTTTAGAAATGATCCGTTGGGCTTCTTTCTCTAAATTTTGATCTGGCCCGCGCATCGTTATATTATTAATTGAACCGTCTTTGTCAATAATAAAACTTACATAAACTCTTCCTTAGATTCCCATTTCTTGTGCAATTTCAGGATATCGAAAATTTCTCTTTATGTATTAGTTCATTTGTTCTTGAAAACAATCGCGTCTTTTGTCTTTTGAAACTTTTTCGCATCCCGGGAAAATGGGCACGTCTTCAATTATAGCAAAAGGAACGTTTATATCCTCTTCTTCTTCAATGTCCACATCATCAACCTCAATAATTTCGTCATTACTCGTTTCTGTAGACTCTATTACGGTTTCTTAAACTTCTTCCTCGCCTTGTGCTATCTCTATTACCTCTGGTGGTGGAGGTGGCGGTGTTTTTAGCTGTTCTGTGATTGGAATCTCTTCATCATTATCGTCTTCCACATTAAGAGATTTATAGTCGTATTGGTTTTTATCATTCGTCTTCCACTCAATGGCTTGCCAAGAGATAAATAAAATAACTGATAATCCAATTACAAAGTAGATGCTGCTGTTTTTTCTAAGGTCGGCTTTATGATTTTTTTTGGTTTGCATAGTTAGAATGTTTAGGTTAGGCGTTCATCCTAATTTACGTCTTCCCTTAGTAACCGAGGCTATTTTTTTCTACTATTTTTTTTAGTCGATAACTCAGTAGCACTCCCAAACCCGCGCCCAAAGAATTGGCTAGAAGGTCAAGTAAGTCGAAAAACCTTTCAAACACTGGGATGAGCTGTAGAAACTCCATAAGTAAACCCAATAATAAGGAAGATATAAACGCTTTTTTTAACGGGTATTGATAGGTGAAATAAGCGGCAAAATAGAGTAATGTCATCCCCAAATAGCAAATAAAATGTAGGACAAGATCTCCCCTTACAAAAAACAGGGTCCAAGGTTCTTTCCCTGCGGGTGAAGATAAACTCAAATACACCACTACAAATGTAGCTAGTACGGCAGTATACCTAAAAAATGATTTAGCCTGTAACCAGTGCTTTATATGCTTTTGCATTTAGAAGGGACTCTAATTCTGAAGAATCATTTACCTCAATTTTAATCATCCATCCTTCTCCGTACGGGTCATCATTAACCTTTTCTGGGTTTTGCTCAAGGGCCTGATTTACTTCAATGATTTTACCTGACAAAGGCATAAATAAATCAGAAACGGTTTTCACTGCTTCAACAGTTCCAAACACAGCTTCTGATGCCAGGGTTTCGTCTTGTGTTTCAATTTCTACATAGACAATATCGCCAAGTTCACCTTGTGCAAAATCGGTAATTCCCACAAGAGCAATATTGCCCTCAACTTTTATCCATTCATGGTCTTTGGTATAGTGTAACGCTTCAGGTACATTCATTGTATAAAAATTAAAAAACAAATTTAACAGATTTCTTAAAGCTGAGGATTCTTAATTGCCAAAATTATAGCGAATTGTAAATCCAGATCGAACACTAGTTTGAGGAAAAGCTGTAGATATGGCAAACTCAGAAAAATTTTGATCGTAAAAAAACAAAGCGGTCAAATTTCGCGACAATGCATAATCAGCTGCAATTTTTATTGACATCAATCGCTGTCCGGCCGTAACTTGATTGTTGTCATATTCCAAATTTCGCAATACCGTAACATTGTCACGATAGGAAACATCTGCCTTTATATTTAAGTCGCCGTTAAGAGTTACCCGACGGCCACCAATGGAGGTTCTAAAGCGTACTTCTTGAATGCGATAGCCTAAACCAACTACATATTCATCACCCATGGATTCCGTAATTAAATTGTTGTCTAAACTCAAGGAAATTGCCCTTTCTTTTCTTATCTCAGCAAGTACACGAAGTGAATTAGTAAACTCCATATCAATTCGTGCAAGGGGGTTGAATTGTTCAACTAAATTAACATTGGAATACAAAATTTCAGGGATTTGGTTTCCTGCTTTATCGAGTGTATTTGGCAACTGAGGACTGTAATCAAAATTCGTTTGAAAATTGGTTAGGGTATAACTCGCGCGGTAGGCGTGGTTTAATGAAAATCGTGAAAAGAGGTCTGCAATTGGTTTTAACTTGGTGAGTCCTGTGAATTTTAAATTCCAGTTTGGCAATGGAGTTTGTCGAAACGGGTCTAAAGATACTGCAGCAGCATCAACGCCTGAGTAGGCTGCTAAAAAGGAGTGTAATATTACAGCCTGTTGGTTTTTACCAAAACCCGTAGGATAGCCTTCTGCATCTTTTTCAGTGGTGTCTATTGAACTGTTTTCTGCTAAGCGTTGGGCTAAAATCAAGCGGTTATTTCTAAAGTTTTCGAAATTTTCATGGGTAATCCCACGTCCATTTTTAAACGCCGTTTGAACTAATACTGTTGACATTCCAAAATTGCCGTACCTATTTGAATTTCGAGGTAAATACTCTTGGTTTTGTATACTAAAGTTTTCCATCACATTTTCAGCAAAATCGCGTTCTGCGTTAATATCTATAATCAAGCCTTCAAAAGGAACTACCTGAGCAGAAGATTTAAATAGATTTGAGCGCAACTGAGTAAACGATTGATTAAAATTGGGGAACGCTGTAAGCCACCCTTGCCGAGCTGCCTCATACCGAATGTCGGCTTGACTTCCTAGAGTATAACCCAATGTGGGGCGCATGCTTCCTGCAAAACCTACTGAGGGCAAATAGCCTGGGAGCACTGAGCCGTTGTTTTCATTATAGCTAATTTGTATTCGCTTTATGGCTGTTAACACATCTACTGCTCGAGTTATACTCTTTTTGAGTACGGTATTTTTCTTTACTGCGGAAGAGTCGTTAACTGCTTGAGGGCGTCGGGGTTGTGAAGTGAAATTTGAGGAACGTGATTTTAGGCCAAGTGCTGTATACAATTTGGTAAAAGATACAGCAGCTGTTAGTGTTTTGGTATTGTTGTTTTGAATCGTATTAACAATTCCTAGGGATATCCCATTTTCACTAACCACTTGAGATAATGCCTCTGAGCCTCTAATCCAATTAAAATTACCGGTGTAGTTGTAGGTAGCATCGATAAAACTTAATATTGGAATGTATTGAAAAGGTAATTTGTAATTTAAAGATAGGGATTGAAAATGGGTGTTGGGTTCACCGGTATTAAGTAACCCTTGCCAAAGCGCAGCACGATCATCGGAATTTACGGGGTCTAAAAAAGGATTGTTTACATCTTGTTCTTGACGAATGATACTGCTCGTTGCCGCATTGAAATTAAATCGAAGAGATCGTGTTAAATTATGACTAATCGCATAATTATAATCAAATAGAAAATTAAGTTGCTGCAGATTTGGCAGTTTGCGTTGAAGTGAAACATCAACCCCTTCCAAATAAACCTGTCTAAATTTTTGATTATTTAACAATCGATTTACCTGGGCTGAAGCTTCAAGGGAAGCGGGTAAAGGATTAAAATTGAGTTGTTGAAGCCATTGCCAATATTTTTTTCGATTGAAATAGCTTACTTTTTTTAAGGGTTCTAAGGGTTTACCTTGAAAAGAATACCCATAGTTTGCCGCGAGTAACATTTGGACTTCTTGTTGTTTTTCCAGTTCATAGTCACTGTGTTCATACTCATTATAGGCATAAGACAAATCAAAATTTTCTGGACTGTAAAATCGTCTTTCTCCTCCCCCAGTATTGTTTTTCCGAACGCCAATTAAACTTATACTTTTTCGAAGTGTATAATCTATAGACTGATTTCTGATAGAATCTTTTTGTGTTGAACGCGTAGCTGTTTGCAATCGATCTTTTAATTTGAGATCTTGATAAAAAGGATCAAATTCGGGAGTGATCAAGGTTTCACCCCTAGCAAAACTCAATGGGATTTGCAGGCCCCATTGGGCGGGTGCAAGTTGGCCTATATTAATGTTTGAAATAACATCGTAATGAATTATTTCCTCTCGGGTTCGTTGATTAGGCGTTTGGTCAATACTCCCAAAACCCACTGAAGAATAGCGTCCATTAGCTGAAACATTTGCGAAGTCAGCTAGATTGGCGTCCAATGCCCCGATTGCAGCCCATCCTCCCTGAGCATCAATTCCAGAGAGCCTTAATTCATTAAACCAAACTTCCCCACATAGTGCATCACCCAGTTGAGTTGATGGATTTTTTATTCCAATCATTAGGGTTTTTATACTTCCTAAGGAAGGATTTCCTCGTATAGCGAATTTGTATTTTTTTTCACCGGGCAAACTGCTGATTGGGGTAAACTCATTTATCGGATTCATTTCACTATCATAGTAAAGCGTTTTGCCCAATCCAAGTCGTTGTAGCGCACTCGCCTTGAGCTTGGACAAAAATTCAACCGAAACAATTAATTCATTTGCCTCGGGAATCCAAACCTCCTCTGCAGTCAATCGATTGGCGTTATTTTCAACATATTCTGTTGGTTTAAGTGGAATTTCGATCTGGTAATAATTGTCTTGATAGTCCGTTCCTAGGCGAATAAAAGCCACCGCTCTACGGTCTAACTCTTCATTTGACCCGTCACCCGGAAGCGGAGGTTGACCGGGTAGCGATTCGGCATGTAAAAACATTCTTAGGTTGGTATACTGACGCATGTCAAGGTCAGTTACTTTATATATCCCCCTAGAGTCTTGAGGTTGTAAATCACATACGCGAAAAGACAAAGATTGTTCGTTTTGTCGAATTATAGTATTGTTATTATTTATCAATTCCCTTTGAATTGCTGGGGGTAAAACATAATTAACGGGGACTCTATTTTCGTTTTCTAAAATATTGACCGTGCTGATATCTACAGTGGTATTTTGATGTACCAATTGGTCTTCGTTCAGGGGTTTGTTGTACCGGCGCCAATCTCCCCGGACAAGGTCAAGTGTGCCAAATCGAAAAACCACTTCCTGATCAAAACCTTGAAGTAGCATCCTTATAAATCGAATAGAACGCAAATCTTCAATCTGATTGATGGCCTTAAAATAAGATGCAAAGGATGTGTTTTCGTAATAGTTTTTTTGAATAGGGATTTTAAATTGAATCCATCGGGTAGTATATTGATCTCCGTTTGGGGCATTCACTTGAACATTTTCTCGTACGTCTGTTACAAAAGGGTGATTACCTACGGTCATGTTTTTTTGAATGGGCACACGAAACTCAAAATAACTGTCAATGGTATTCATACTTTGGTCTCTGTTGATGTCCTCGGTATCCGGCTCTGTGGTGTTTCCGCGATCCGTATCGCTAAACGAAAAGGGGGTGTTATTTTCTAATCCATTGTAATTTTTATATCGATCTAAAATTGACCCCTCGGCTTGCAAAAAATAGCGATAATTATCTCCTGCCGGATCTTCTTCAGGTCCATTGGTAAAAATGGCGCGCTCTTCTTCATCTTTTAAGCCGTCTAACCCTACATCTTGTAAGGCCCGATCTGCTTCTTCCGTATTAAAAGCATATACTAGCGATTGATTGGCAGGAACTTTACCCCATGGCGTTTTATAGATTGGTGTAATCGTCTGTCTCCCGGGTAACCCATTTTCAAATTGCTTTCGGCCGTCGCGTAATATATCTTCTGAGATGTTTCCTAAATGAAAAACCAATTCCCCAAGTTCGTCTAGAGGTGAATCCTTATCCGAAAAGGTGTCTAATAACCAAAACTCAATGAATTCCACATTGGATTGCTCAAAGTTAGTGGCGTTTAAAGATCGTGTAATTCCGGCCCAGTTATTTTTAGTATCACTATCAAATTGTCCGTTTGGTGAATTATTATAAGGTCCTTTTTCTTTTGGATAATAGGCTAGGTCAAAGGTTGAAAGTGTGCGTAACATACCGGGAACCAAATCTTGTTCTGGAAACAATTCATTAATATCTACCCTTCGGGTTTCATTGAGTGAAATATCCTTGTTATTAATTCCAGAAATGGATCGAGAATAAAATACTTGATCAATTGAATACCAGGCTAATTTTGCTCTTCCATAGCCACTTTCAATGCCCTCTATGGTAGCATTACGAACCCCTTCCACAGGAACACTTGATAAATTCCATGCCGTAAACCCTTTAATATCAATGTTGGTTTGTGCGCCTTCAAAATCATCAATATATACATTGGTTTCTCCATTAATTTCGGTGTTTCTCGGGTTATTGGCCGCTAGATTGGCAACTTCGCCCCGAAAAGAAATCATTGATGGCGTGTTTGTTTTTATAGTAGGCCATAAATTCACCAATCGGGTTAGGATTGGTAATTCAGTAGAAAAATTGGTATTTACCCCTACCATTGTATTGTTTACAGGCTCAGTTCCGTAGTTTGCTTTTTGGGTTAACGGATTTTCACTCAGATTAATAAACGTTCCCCCCAAATTGAGTTTTTCTGAAAAACGATGGTTTACATTTATTCCTGAAAAGCGCTTGTTTTGTTGGTTAAAAAAAGAATTATTTTCTACGGAAATGTCAATGGGAATGTTTGATGCTTTTAAACCATCATCCAAAATTTTAACTCTTCCAATCTCATAATTTACGGTATAGTCAAGTCCCTCTTGAAGCACTCTTCCGCCCGCCGTTACACGAACAGATCCACGAGGCACATTAAAAGCACCAATGTTAATTCCATCATCACCTTCTGATTTATACCTTCCTTTAAGTTGAAATTTATTCTTTTCACTAAATTCAAGTGCAGCTGCTTTGGTTAAACTATACATTTCCCTAAACACATATCGTTTTTGGTTTTTATTGTATGAGCTTTCGTTCTGATAGATTTCTTTTGCTGAGTTTGGATTATCTAAGAGTGTGAATAAAAATTCTCCAAAAGGCTCAACTTTAGGGAAAATAATTCTTCCGTAAAGAGGGTCAACGGTAATTCCGGGAATAAAATCAAAGAACCCATCACCTTGGGGTACAAGATCTTGATAGGCATTTAAGCGATCTAAATCAAGAGTATTAAGCAACACTTCTTGATCTAAGTCTTCTGGCCATATGGAACTGTCTACCGGGGTTAGGTAGTTGATTGGAGAGGGGTCTGTATACAGCACGCTTAATCGAAAATCGTCTTCAGAAAGTTGAAATGCGCCAGTATTGTAAATGTTTTTCATCATTAAGTCCCAAACGGGTTGCCTTACGTCAGCAAGACTGCTTTTAAGCATTTTTACGATTAGGTTATTGGATTGAACCGTTTGAGTTCTATTGATTTGGTTATTTCCATTTTGCAGTAATGAAGTTCCTGGCACATCGCCATTAGCAAATTCTCCTACTTGATAAACTTTACCTAAATAAGTGTATTGAAAGGCCACCCCTAGAACTTCATCATTACTCAATCTTTGGTTTAAAGAAATGTATCCGAGCTGAGGATGAAAATTGTATTCTTGTGGGTTTAATTTTCGAGCACTTTCCAATAGGGCATAATCAAACCCTTCATTTACTTGAACGCCTGTAAAACCCTGACTTACAGTGGCAATATCGCGAACATTTGAGTTGAGTATACCACCATAGCCAATCTCTTCTGGATCTAGCCGATTTACATGGTTACTCGGTGGTGTATTTAGAGGTTCTCCGACCATAAATGAAGAAATCCGCTCATCTAAAGTGGTGTTTTCAGGATTTGCTTCACCCAAATCTTGAAGGGCAATGATATTTCGTACGTTTTGCGTTTGGTATCCTCTATTGGTCACCCAAACTTCAATTCGTGTAATTTGAACAGGGGAATTTATGTAGGGATAGGTAGCTAGGGAAGCGTCATAATTATCTCTAAAATATTGGCTTATAAAGTAATGCCTGTCTTCTTCATAATCAAGTGCAAATAAATTAAACTCTTGTAACCTTCCTCCGCCTTGAGTTGTAATGTTTTGTGATTGAGAGCGTTGTTCTGAAAAAACTCCAGACAAGGTTGTATTACCAAATTTTAAGTCTGCTCTTACCCCAAATAAACTTTGTGCTCCTTGTATTAAATTGCTGTTTATTGGCAAACTAATATTCCCGATATCAATATTTTGAATAATGGCATCTTGAGTCACCTTTCCGTTTAGAAAGTTGGATACTCGATTCCCTATTTGAGGAGTATTTTTGGGCAATTGGATAAGGTTTTGTTTTAAACCCTCAATTTTAGCCTTGGCTGCTGTCAGCCCGTTTTGAGCTTGGTTCACAAATCCTTTGTTGTCATCGGCTTGTTGAAGTCCTTGGTTTAGTTTGTTTTGGATCTGTTGTGCTCCTTGTTGTATCGTGTTAACACCAGAGCCTAAACGGCTAGGAAGTGCCTGTCCAAGCTCACTAGCTTGGGGAGGATTAAATTGTATTTTAATTAAATTTTGAAAATCAAATGTAGATTCGGTATCGTAATTTGCAGTTATCTGTAGGCGTTCTCCTATATTTCCTAATAAACTTAAGCTGATACGCTGATCAAAATCAAAGCCAGGGGAACGTAAATTGATCACAGAGGCAATGGGATTTTCATTTTTTTGATAACGATACCCCAAATCGATTTCTATAAGCCCTTGAGGAGAAATATCTATTGTATTACTCCCAAAAATTGATTCAAAAAATTTATTGTTAACATAGAGTTCAGGCAAAAGATTTTTTTGGGTGTCTTCAATGTTAGAACCTCTACCGCTCAAGGCTTGTACTTTTTCTTGAAAATAGGTTTCCATTTGCTCCTTGAGTACCCAAGCCTCGTATTCCTTTACTGTGAGAACCAAAGGAACGTTTATGGGGTAGCCTCCTATTTCTTGACTTAAAATATATCGGTTTGTAGAAGCGTCGTAGGTATAGCGCGCAGTCAGGTCAGAGGGAACCGGTGGGGCTATGGCTCCCAAATCTGCCTCGTCTTGTGCCCAAATACCTCCGCAAAAAAGTAGCCCTAATAATAGGGTGAGCAGCATATTTTGGGGCAGGAAATGGTTTACCTGTATTTCTTTCTCAATCAAAAGATTTTACAATTTATTCAAAGCTACCTTGATCAACTCTTCTATGGAGCTTTCTGGACTACTTTGAATGGCGTTATCAATTACTCTCTCAGATTGTTTTCTTGAATAACCAAGAACCTCTAATGCTGATAACGCTTCTTCTTTGATTGTATTGTTTGTAAAGGATTGAATTTCTTCACCATCAAAAAGATGCATCATTTTGTCTTTTAATTCGATCAACACACGTTGAGCAGTTTTAAGACCGATGCCCTTGACCGATTTTATGGTTGCTAAATCTTCTGAAACGATAGCCCTTTGTATTTGTTGGGGTTCTAGGGATGATAACATCATTCGGGCTGTATTCGCTCCAATACCTGAAACAGAAATAAGCAACTGAAATACGGAGCGTTCCATGGGAGTAAAAAAACCATAAAGCGTATGGGCATCCTCACGAATTTGCAAATGAGTAAACAGTTTTACATTTTCTTCTGTTCCTATTTGGGAATAGGTGTGTAATGAAATATGAACGGCATACCCAACTCCATGGCAATCAATGACCACTTGTGTTGGTGTTTTTTCTACCATTCGTCCTATTAACTGAGTTATCATGGTTTATTTGTTTTTAGACTGCGCATCAATAACGGCAATGGCCGACATATTTACAATTTCTTCAACAGATGCACCGAGCTGAAGTACGTGAATGGGTTCGCTTAACCCCATTAAAATTGGTCCGATAGATAGGGCCTCTTTTAATTCTTTCATTAATTTGTAGGTGATGTTTGCTGCGTCTAAGTTGGGAAAAACAAGTATATTCACTTTTTTATTACTCAAACTTGAAAAGGGAAAGCCCTTATGCAACATTTCCTTATTTAGCGCAAAGTCAGACTGAATTGGACCATCAACAATAAGTTCCGGATTGCTTCGGTGTAATAGGCTTACCGCTTCAGTAACTTTTTTAGCTTGTGGAAATTTTGAAGATCCAAAGTTTGAAAAAGACAAAATAGCAATAACGGGTTCAAAACCAAAAAGCTTTGAAAGTTGACCCGTCATTTGAGCTATTTTGGCTAGCTCTGATGCATTGGGATCTACATTAATTGTAGTATCCGATAAAAATAAAGGACCTGTTTTTGTGAGCATTAAATTTGCTGCAGCAACCCGGTTCACCCCTTTAGCCCTTTCAATCGTTTCTAAAATGGGTTTCACTACAGCCCTGTAGTTTCTTGAGTATCCCGAAATCATAGCATCTGCATCCTTGTTTTTAATCATCATGGAGGCATAGTAATTTCGTTCTCGCATTAATCGTTCTGCATCATAAAACGTATATCCCTTTCGGTTTTGATCTTTCCAAAAAAGCTCTGCATAAACTTTACGCTTCTCTTCATACGCCGATTCTTTTGGATCAATAATTTCTAATGGGACGTCAAAATCAAGGGAAGTGCAAAGCGATTCAATTGTTTCCCTATTTCCTAATAAAATTGGTATGGCAATTCCCTCTTCATAAACAATTTGGGCGGCCTTCAAAACATCAAGGTGGTCTGCTTCTGCAAAAACCAGTCGCTTAGGGGCGGCTTTTGCTCGATCGTGTAAAATACGCACCATTTTTTGACTGTTACCGAGTCTATTTTCTAAAATTTCTACATACCGATCCCAGTCTTCAATAATAACTGTGGCAACTCCAGAATCCATAGCCGCTTTTGCTACTGCCGGAGGGATGGTAGTTATTAATCTTGGATCAAAAGGTTTGGGTATAATGTAGTTTTTTCCAAAACTTAATCGCATTTCATCATAGGCAATATTCACCTGTTCTGGCACGGGGTCTTTTGCTAATAAAGCAAGGGCTTTTACTGCAGCCATTTTCATTGCTTCATTTATCGCAGTAGCGCGAACGTCAAGTGCTCCTCTAAAAATAAAAGGAAAACCAAGAACATTGTTAACCTGATTAGGATGATCAGACCTTCCAGTAGCCATAATGATATCTTTACGAGTTTTGCACGCCAAATCATATCCTATTTCAGGATCAGGGTTGGCCATGGCGAAAACTATTGGATTTGGTGCCATGGTTAAAAGCATTTCCGGCGAAAGAATATTTGATGTTGATAAACCGATAAATACGTCTGCTCCTTGCATGGCCTCTTCTAGGGTGTAGCATTTTTTATCTGTTGCAAATTCAATTTTTTCAGAACTTAATGCGTCTCGATCCTTTCGAATTACTCCTTTGCTGTCGAGCATTATGATGTTATCGTGCTTAACTCCTAATGCGCAATATAATTTTGAACAAGAAATTGCTGCAGCACCGGCTCCAGAGACGACTATTTTTACTTTTTCAATTTTTTTATTTGCCAGTTCTAAAGCATTAAGTAATGCCGCTGCAGAAATGATGGCTGTACCGTGCTGATCATCGTGCATTACCGGAATATTGAGTTCTTCTTTTAAACGACGCTCAATTTCAAAAGCTTCAGGTGATTTTATATCTTCCAAATTGATCCCTCCAAAAGTGGGTGCAATGGCTTTTACAGCTTCAATGAATTTGTCTGGGTCTTTGGCATCAACTTCAATATCAAAAACATCAATATCAGCAAAAATCTTAAAGAGCAAGGCTTTACCTTCCATTACGGGTTTTGCCGCATCCGGTCCTATATCACCCAATCCAAGCACTGCGGTTCCATTTGAAATAACAGCAACCAAGTTTCCTTTGTTGGTATACTTATAAACGTCAGCATTATTTTTTTCAATTTCTAAACAAGGAATAGCCACTCCTGGAGAGTAGGCCAAAGCCAAATCCCGTTGTGTTTCATAATTTTTAGTAGGAACGACCTCTGTTTTTCCTGGTTTAGGTTTAGCGTGATAGACTAAAGCAGCGCGTCTTTGTTGTTCGTTTGCCATATATAAATTATTGTCTAAGGTAAGGAACTACTTGGAAATAGGTTGACTAACACCCAAGGAAAAAAGTCCGTCAAGAAAAAGAAATTGACCCAACATTCGAATGAAATTGAAGGGTTTAGTTCCAATTAGATCGTTCACAAATTGTTGCACAGAAAAGATTGGAATTGTTAGAGGCATTACAATAAACATTTTAATAATACTCATGTCAATTCCTGGTTTCTTATCGGCAAAGAGGTGTTGTTTTTCAAATACTAGGGTAACGCTAGGAGAAAACGATACAGATGAAATTCGCTTTATCATCGATGTCCTGTTTTTGATTACAATTAATAATTACTTTTCTTGTTTTTTGGTTTGAATTTTTTCAACCACATAATTACCCACAACCTCTCCTTGGGCAACCCCTTCTTCAATGGCCATCCTATAATGAATGCCGCCATACAACCTAGAAATCGCAGCTTCTTCCGAAGCGTGTAAAAAAGAGGTGTATTTACGCTCTGGAAGCCCATAGGCCACTTCTGTAGTATCTGTAAACGAAAAGTTATCTCCATACAGATCGGTAAGTATTACTGCAGCTGCCCGTGAAATTACAGAATGACCACTTGTGTATTCTGGAAAAGGTGGAGTTTGTAATAATGGCAACCATTCCTCATCGTAGTATTGATTAATTAAGGTTTCAGGACGAACAATTAAGGTATCCCATTTTTCATCCCAACAGCTAATAAACGCATCAAAAAGAGCTATAGTAACATTCGCGTAAGCGTTAATTGTATCTTCAAACGAACTGCCAGCAAGACGTGTAGTAATAGCAGTAATCCCTATCCAATGACCGCCAGGAGTAATTTTTTTGGTAGCAAACATGGCATGACCTCTATGGTGGGTAACATAGGGGTTACAATCCCAAAACTTGGCAATTTCAACCTGTTCTTCATTCAATTTGTTTCCAATTTCAAAAACTTCCATCAATTGTTTTTGAAAGGGGCTTCCATCGGTTAAATCGAAGGGTAATGGTGGTTTAGGTTCAAATTGATTTGAAGAATCCAATACCATTGTTCTAATTTCTTTCCAATGGGGTTCAATCCCATCCATATAGTCAGGTGGAGTGGGTTTCCAAAATTGATCTTCTTCTCTTATCGTGTATTTTGGGAATGTACGCGTTTGATTATACATATCCTTTGAGGCCCATTCTAATATTGTTTTGGCTACGCTATTACCATGCTCTTTAGAAGCTCTAATTACCCTACGTGGTACATCATATTCATCAAGTTGGTTTAGGAAATTCTCTTCAAAAGTTTCCATCTTATTTTCTGAAAAGATCAATGTCTTACCCACTGTATTAAATGCAAAAAGAGCAGATAGGTGTGGATTTACGTAATCATTATCAGGTACTGGAATGGTTTGTAAATCTTTTACTTGGCCAACTAAAGTTGCATATTGATCTGGATAGGCTTGTGCCATAATTTCGTAGGCTGCTAGGGTTGGATAAAGATAAACTCGTGATGCAACAGGTGGTGAAAAAATATCGTATACAACAATATCAGTAAGATTCTGCATTGCACTTAGAAACAATTCAGGATGTTTTACTTTATTGAGGTAATCGGTGTTTTTCTCAAAAGAACACTGGGTAAAAAAAAGTATGCTTATTGAAAAAATTAAAGTTAATGGTTTCATGAATAAGATTGTTTCACTTCAATAGGACCAAAGAAGTAGAGTTGCATTGTTTTACTTCATTTGTTTAAAAAATGTAAAAATAAAGTTTTTCAAATAAATATTCAGGTGTTAGAAAGACAAACTGTGGGTTTGTAAATGAGTTTTAATTTGTTTTTTCAATTACTTTTAAATTCGCTTCATTTTGGACTCCAAGGATTACCTTTTTCCATTTTGAAGGGTAATGGTTTTTAAATCTTTAACATCTCCGTATACATAAAATTCACTTTCTTCTGCTGAAGAAATGAAGGGTACTTTCTTTTCAATCTTAAGATTTCCTCCCAATAATCCATAGATGCTTTTTTAAAAAGCAGAATAGGAATTGAATTCTTGCTCAAAACCGTGCTTTGTATGAAAAAAAATCTAAATTTATTTCGAATTCAAAAACTTTATGTTTCGCTTTAAGCCAGTCCATTTGGCCCGATTTAATGCGGTATTAGAGAAAAGTTGTTCGAAAATTTCTTCCGTCAATTCGGTCCATTCTTCGGCCTTCATAGAAAGAAATTCATCTGAAGGAGTGAACGCAGTTTCTGTATTTGGTGTTGCAAATCGATTCCAGGGACAAACCGCCTGACAAACATCACAACCAAATGCCCAACCGTCCATTTTTCCTTTAAATTTTGTAGGAATCGACTCCTTAAATTCAATAGTTAAGTAGGATATGCAACGACTACCATCTATTTGATAAGGGGCAATAAGGGCATCTGTAGGGCACGCATCTATGCAAGCGGTACAAGAACCACAATGGTCAGTAACTGGTGCGTCTTCTTCCAATTCCAAGTCGAGAATTAGTTCTGCTATAAAGAAAAAAGAACCTGCTTTTTTGGAAATCAAGTTGGTGTTTTTCCCCACCCATCCTAAACCACTTTTGGCAGCCCAAACCTTATCCATAACAGGAGCTGAGTCAACAAAAATTCGTCCTCCAACAGCCCCAATTTCTTTATGAATGAATGCCATTAAGTCTTTTAATTTTCGTTTAATCACATGGTGGTAATCTTCCCCAAAAGCATAAGTTGAAATTTTAGGTGCTAGGGTATCCTTTTGTTTTTGATCGGTGTAATAATTAAATAACAATGACACTACACTCTTTGCTCCTGGAACCAGTTTTCTGGGATCTAGTCGTTTATCAAAATGGTTTGCCATATACCCCATAGTACCATGACGCCCCTCTTTAAGCCATTGTTCGAGTTTTGGGGCTTCTTCTTCTAAAAAAGTTGCTTTAGAAATTCCACAGGATGAAAAACCCAGTGCTTGTGCCTGGGTTTTGATTTTTTGACTATATAAAAAGGGAGAACTCACTTGTGTTTTATTTAAAACAGTCCTTTTTGATTGTTTTTTATACGTCCTAAATGCTCATAAGCTCTAGGCGTAACTTCTCTGCCTCTTGGAGTGCGAACAATAAATCCTTGTTGAATTAAAAAGGGTTCGTACACTTCTTCAATGGTTTCTGCATTTTCTGAAACGGCTGTGGCGAGGGTACTAATTCCAACCGGTCCCCCTTTGAATTTATCAATAAGGGTGGTCAAAATTTTATTGTCCATTTCATCCAGCCCATGCGTATCCACTTGCAAGGCTTTTAGGGCGTATTGTGTAATCTTCATGTCTATAGCACCATTCCCTTTTATTTGGGCAAAATCTCTGACGCGTCGCAACAAACCATTTGAAATACGCGGGGTTCCTCTACTTCGACCGGCAATTTCTATAGCTGCATTTTGCTCAATGGGAACATTTAAGATCGATGCACTTCGTTCAACTATAGTGGAAAGTAATTCCGTGGAATAATATTCTAATCGATTGCTAATTCCAAATCGAGCACGCATTGGTGCAGTTAATAAACCGGAACGCGTGGTTGCCCCAATCAAAGTGAAAGGCTCTAAATGGATTTGAACCGTTCGGGCATTTGGGCCTGACTCAATTAATATATCAATTTTATAATCTTCCATTGCAGAATACAGGTACTCTTCTACTACTGGGCTTAAGCGATGAATTTCATCAATAAAAAGGATGTCTCGTGGCTGTAGATTTGTAAGTAAGCCTGCTAAATCCCCAGGTTTATCTAATACAGGACCTGAGGTAAGTTTTATCCCCACCTGCAATTCATTGGCTAGTATATGAGCAAGTGTGGTTTTTCCTAATCCTGGAGGACCGTGAAATAAAGTATGATCTAAAGCTTCATTTCGTTGTTTTGCAGCTGTTACAAAAACATGTAAATTTTCTAAAATAGCTTCTTGACCCGTAAAATCATCAAAATGTAAAGGACGTAAAGCCCGATCAATATCTTGTTCCTCGGGGCTTAAGTGGTCTTTTTCCGGATCTAAATTTTCGTTCATTATTTCAAAGATACTCTATTCTTTTTGGAATGTAAACAGCACTTGTCTATGAAAGTATTCTTTAACAACACTCATTAAAAAACAAAAAAACCCTTGTTATTCAACAAGGGTTATGTGTTTTAATTTGTTATTAATGCTGCAACTCTTGTTCTCCTTTTTTCAAGGGAATATGTTGAGGTACAAAATCTTCCTCGTGACCTGGTTTAGAATAATCATATGCCCAACGATGAACATGTGGAATTTCTCCTTCCCAATTTCCATGAATGTGCTTTATAGGAGCCGTCCATTCTAAGGTATTTGATTTCCATGGATTTTGTTCTGTGGGTTTTCCGTAATACATACTGTGGATAAAATTGTATAGGAATACGATTTGAGCTGCTCCAGCCAATAAAGCGAAGAGGGTAATCAATACATTAATATCCGCTAAATCGTCAAAATAAGGGAAAGCGGTGTTGGTGTAATACCTTCGAGGTAAACCTGCCATTCCAATAAAATGCATTGGGAAAAATACGCCGTAGGCACTCACTGCGGTAATCCAAAAATGGATGTATCCTAAATTTTTATTTAACATACGACCAAACATTTTGGGGAACCAATGGTATACCCCTGCAAATAGACCATATAATGCGGAAATACCCATTACAAGATGGAAATGAGCTACTACAAAATAGGTGTCGTGTACGTTAATATCAAGCGTACTGTCTCCTAAAATAATTCCCGTCAACCCTCCTGTGATAAAGGTGGAAACCAACCCTATTGAAAAGAGCATAGCCGGGTTTAATTGAAGGTTTCCTTTCCACAGAGTAGTTATGTAGTTGAACGCTTTTACAGCCGAAGGAATAGCAATTAAAAGTGTTGTAAATGTAAATACAGAGCCTAAAAAGGGATTCATTCCTGACACAAACATATGGTGTCCCCATACGATTGTAGATAAAAATGCAATGGCTAAAATAGACGCTACCATGGCACGGTATCCAAAAATGGGTTTACGTGCATTTGTAGCAATAATTTCTGACGTAATACCTAAGGCGGGTAAAAGAACAATATACACTTCGGGGTGTCCTAAGAACCAGAATAAATGTTCATACAATACCGGAGAACCTCCTTGATAATGGAGAACCTCACCTTGAATAAAGATATCGGACAAGAAAAAAGAGGTTCCAAAACTACGGTCCATAATCAGAAGTAAGGCCGCAGAAAGTAAAACGGGGAAAGACACTACACCAATTACAGCGGTAATAAAAAATGCCCAAATGGTTAACGGCAAGCGTGTCATGCTCATTCCCTTAGTTCTCAAATTGATTACTGTGACAATATAGTTTAGCGACCCCAACAAAGAAGAAGCGATAAAAATGGCCATTGAAACTAACCAAAGGGTCATTCCCAATCCTGATCCAGGTTGCGCTTGAGGTAGGGCACTCAGAGGGGGATAAATTGTCCATCCGGCCGCTGCGGGTCCTGCTTCAACAAAAAGTGAAAATACCATGATAACGCTAGAAAGGAAAAATAACCAGTAGGAGATCATGTTCAATAAACCGGAAGCCATATCACGTGCTCCAATTTGAAGTGGTATGAGAAGGTTACTAAAAGTTCCACTTAACCCTGCCGTAAGAACAAAAAAGACCATTATGGTTCCGTGAATGGTCACTAAAGCAAGGTAAACATTTGGGTCCATCACTCCGTTGGGAGCCCATTTTCCTAATAATACCTCAAAAACACCGAAGGGTTGCTCAGGCCAGGCTAGTTGCAATCTGAATAATAAAGACATTGCGATGCCAATAATACCCATAAACAGGCCTGTAATGAGGTATTGTTTTGAGATCATTTTATGATCTTGACTAAAAATGTATTTGGTTACGAAAGTCTCTTTGTGATGATGTCCATGATCCTCTCCTGAATGCGCTTCAACTGTTGACATATCTTTAATTTTTAATAGTTATTGAATGACTTCAGCAAAAGTTTGCTGTTGTTCCATCCATTTTTCAAAATCTTCTTTAGATTCTACAATAATTTTCATTTGCATATTGTAGTGTGATGCTCCACAAATTTTATTACATAATAACATGTAGTCAAATTCGTAGGGCTCTAGGGCTTCTTCACCCTTAGCAATTAGTTCTTTACTGTTTTCGACTCTTATTTTATTGATTTTTTTGACTTTAGCCACCATATCTGGATTTAGTCTCATCTCTTCTGTAGTCAATGTGGGGGTAAAGGCAAACTCAGTTATCATTCCCGGCACACAATTCATTTGAGCTCTAAAGTGAGGCATATAAGCCGAGTGAAGTACATCTTGAGAACGCATTTTAAAAATCACTTCTCTTCCCACGGGCAGGTGCAGTTCTTGAACCACCACGTCATCAAAACCGTTAGGGTCAGTGGCATCAATCCCAACAAGGTTTCTCCCGTCAAAATCTTGTAAAAACCGAACATTAGCATCTCCTAATACACCGTCTTCTCCAGCATAACGAGCTTTCCAGTTAAATTGTTGAGCATAAAGTTCTACTACTAGTGCTTCATCGTTTTCTTCCACGTTCATAATGTCTGTCCAGGTATATAATCCATAAAGAATCAAACCAGCCAATACAATCACGGGAATTACGGTCCAAATCATTTCCAGCTTATCATTATCGGCATAGAATAATGCTTTGTTTCCTTTTTTACCCCGATACTTATAAGCAAAATAATGCAATAGGGCTTGGGTAATGGTTTGCACCACTAAAATAATCGCGAACGATATCCACATTAATTGGTCGTAATCGGCGCCGTGTTCTGAGGCAGCCTCGGGTAAAAATACATCGCCGTAACTCCAAAAGGAAAAGATGGTTATTCCATAAATAAACAATAAGAAGGCAAACATTAATTTCCCATTCAAATTGTTGTCGCTATCATTGGCAACCTGACTGTCTTCTTTCTTTGCTTGAGAGAGCTCAAATATTTTTGTGATTTGCCAAAGCGAAATCGCAACGAGAACTAAAACAGTAAATACTAATGCTATATTCATTTACGCTGTCAATTTAATTTTAATAATGAAATCGTTCACTTTCACCCATATAAGGATCTCCTTTTGCAAGCAAAGGGGCTTTTGTAATTTCTGTAAATACGATAAAAATAAATAGCCCTAAGAAGAATAAAAATCCTCCTATTTCAGCTGCTCCTATAAACCATTGATCGCCTACAGCGGAGGGCATAATCATATTGAATACGTCCATATAATGTCCTAAAAGGATCACAATTCCGGCCATTATGATAAAGTAATTCACACGTTTGTAATCACTGTTCATTAATATTAATAGTGGGAAAATAAAATTCATGGCTACCATTCCAAAAAAGGGAAGGTTATAATCTTCTATTCGTGTAATGAAATAGGTTACCTCTTCAGGAATATTAGAATACCATATCAACATGAATTGTGAAAACCACAAATACGTCCAGAAAATACTAATGGCAAACATGAACTTACCTAAGTCATGAATGTGGCTATCATTCACAAATTCCAAATATCCTTTTGACTTTAAGTAAATCGTAATTAATGCGATAGTGGTTATACCTGAAACAAACATACTCGCAAATACATACCAGCCAAACAAAGTACTAAACCAATGGGGGTCAATGGACATGATCCAATCCCATGACATCATGGATTCTGTTACGATGTAGAATACTAAAAATCCGGCTGAGATTCTGAAATTCTTTTTGTGGTTTGAAATGTCCTTAGAATCATCTTGAGCTAAAGAAAATTTTCGGGAAAAGTAACGGTATAAAGTCCACCCCGTTAAAAAGATAAAGGCGCGAATCAAAAAGAAGGGAGTATTTAAAAATCCTGTCTTTCCTGCAATAAGTTTATCATGAGCAACCACCTCTGGATCCATCCAAATAAACAAATGGTTGAAGTGCATTGAAGAAAGTATAAGTATGGCGATCACAATTAAACCGCCTGGCAATAGGTAGGCCGTAATACCTTCCATAACGCGATAAAGAACGGGTGACCAACCGGCTTGTGCAGCACGTTGTATTGCATAAAAAGCCAAAGTACCTAGTGCGATCATAAAAAAGAAAAAAGCAGCAACATACAATGCTGCCCAAGGCTTATTGCTCAGCTGATGAAACACATGTTCATCATGACTCATTTCATGGCCCTCTTGTTCAGCGGCATGGGGTCCGTGACTTGCATCAGTTGCATGTGCATCTGTAGTGTCATGGAGAGCTTCAGCGGATGCGTCATCGTGGGAAGCGCCGTGCTCATCTCCGTGGGCAGAGGCTGCAACAATGGCTTTGGCCTCCTCAATGGTTTTAGGCGCTGTAAAAAACCCATAAACAAGTCCTAGAAAACCAATTGCCATAAACGCAATGGCTAAATTTCTAAGTCGATTTGAAAAGGTATACATCATTCGATTTCCTTTAATTATTTTACAAGTTTACTTCTCAATTCCATTACATGTTGTGCAATTTGCCAACGTTCTGTAGCGTTCACTTGCCCTGCATGTGAACCCATAGCATTTTTTCCGTACATAAGGACGTGATAAATACTTCCGGGGGTAATTTCTCTATCAGCGTAACTGGGTACCCCTAAGAATTTTTCTCGAGTCATTAATATACCTTGTCCGTCTCCTTTACTCCCATGACATACCGCACAATATATACCGTACAATTCCTTCCCTACCGCTAAATTATCCTCTGTAACTTCTAGTGGAGATTGCAATGCAGCTTTGGCTTCTTCATACCCTTCGTTAGTATCAGGATAATCATATGGCTCCCAATTTCTAGAAATGGTTCCTTCAACCGGAAGCTGTGCCTCTATGCCATTAGCAAAAGCATCTGAATCTGCATAGGTTTCGTACCCAATCGGTTCATACATATTTGGAAAAAACTGATAGTTGGGCTGTGAGGGATCAAAACATCCTTGAATTCCCAAAGCTAGAAGCATACTCAATAAAAGACCTTTATATTTCATTTATTCTTGCTTTTCTACAATTGAGATATCGATCGCTCCAGACTTTTTGAGCAGGGCTTTGAGCTCTTTTTCATTGTCATGAAGTTCGATTTCTACTAAAAATTTATCATCCGTAGTTAACGGGTTTGGATTTTCTGCCTTTTTAAAAGGCCACAATTTGCTTCGCATATAAAAAGTTATTACCATCAAATGCGCTGCAAAAAATACGGTCATTTCAAACATAATAGGAACAAAGGCGGGCATGTTTTCCAAATACGAAAAACTAGGTTTTCCGCCAATGTTTTGGGGCCAGTCTTCAATCATAATAAAATTCATCATAGCAATGGCCACGGCTAATCCGATACAGCCATAAATAAAGGCCATTATGGCAATACGCGTGTCTTCAAGTCCTAAAGCTTTGTCTAAACCGTGAACGGGAAAAGGAGTGTATACCTCTTCAATATGGTGTTTGGCCGAACGAATTTCTTTGACTGCGCTCAAAAGCACATCATCATCATCGTAAAGCGCATGGATTACTTTAGTACTCATGATTTAGCGTCTCTTAATTTTTTATATTTTTCTCCTGAGGACTTTAAAATTGTCTTTACTTCCGCTTGAGCAATCACAGGGAAAGTTCTAGCATAAAGAAGAAAGAGGACAAAGAAAAATCCTATCGTACCAATAAAAATTCCAATATCTATAAAGGTGGGTGAGAACATCGTCCATGACGAAGGAAGATAATCACGGTGTAACGAGGTCACAATAATAACAAACCGTTCAAACCACATTCCAATGTTTACCACTATTGATATGATAAAGGAGAACATAATACTGGTTCTCAATTTTTTAAACCACATAAACTGGGGTGAGAATACATTACAGGTCATCATTGACCAGTAGGCCCACCAATACGGTCCTGTTGCCCGATTTAAAAAGGCATATTGTTCGTATTCAACTCCAGAATACCATGCAATAAACAATTCTGTTATGTAAGCAACTCCTACGATAGAGCCCGTAATCATAATCACAATGTTCATTAACTCTATATGCTGAACAGTAATATAATTTTCAAGATTAGATACCTTACGCATGATGATCAGTAGTGTATTTACCATCGCAAAGCCCGAGAAAATAGCCCCTGCCACAAAATAAGGAGGGAAAATGGTGGTATGCCAACCCGGAATTACAGAGGTGGCAAAGTCAAAAGATACAATAGTATGTACAGAAAGTACAAGGGGTGTTGCTAAACCAGCCAATACGAGTGATACTTCTTCAAAACGTTGCCAGTCTTTTGCTCTACCCGACCATCCAAAACTCAACAAACCGTAAATCTTTTTTTGGAAGGGTAAAATAGCACGGTCACGTATCATGGCAAAGTCAGGTAAAAGCCCTGTCCACCAAAAGACTAATGAAACCGATAAATAAGTTGAAATGGCAAATACATCCCAAAGTAAAGGAGAATTAAAGTTTACCCATAATGAACCAAAGCCGTTAGGTATAGGTAAAACCCAATACGCTAACCAGGGTCTTCCCATGTGAATAATAGGAAATAGACCGGCTTGGATTACTGAGAAAATCGTCATGGCTTCCGCGGATCGGTTAATGGCCATACGCCATTTTTGTCTAAATAAAAGTAATACCGCCGAAATCAGGGTTCCTGCGTGCCCGATACCTACCCACCATACAAAGTTGGTGATGTCCCAAGCCCAACCTACAGTTTTATTAAGTCCCCAACTACCGATACCTGTTGAGATGGTGTAAATTATACACCCAACTCCCCAAAGTAAAGCCGTTAATGCAATTCCAAAAACTATCCACCATTGTTTATTTGCTGCGCCTTCAACGGGAGCGGCCACATCAACAGTTACATCATGATAAGACTTATCACCGGTAACAAGGGGTTTTCTAATTGGTGCTTCGTAATGCGATGCCATACGTTTTAATTCTATATGTTTCTTATACCTCGTCGGTATTTCTTACTTTAACATGATACATAACATTGGGTTTTGTTCCCACGTGTTCTAATAAATGATACATCCGATCATCTTGGTGTAAAGCCGCTACTTTACTTTCTTTATCATTTAAATCTCCAAACACCATTGCTCCGGTAGTACAAGCATTTGAGCAAGCCGTTTGGAAAGTTCCGTCTGTAATTTCTTCTCCTTTGAGTTTTGCATCAAGAATTGTTTTCTGTGTCATTTGAATACACATTGAACATTTCTCCATTACCCCTCTTGAACGAACAACTACATCAGGATTTAACACCATACGGCCCAGGTCATTATTCATATGATAATCAAACTCATCATTCTTGTTATATAAGAACCAGTTAAATCGACGTACTTTATACGGACAATTGTTTGCACAATAGCGAGTCCCCACACAACGGTTATAAGCCATATGGTTTTGTCCTTGTCTTCCGTGTGAGGTAGCTGCTACCGGACATACGGTTTCGCAAGGAGCGTGGTTACAGTGCTGACACATTACAGGTTGGAATGCCACTTGTGGATTCTCAGCTGCTTTTTCCATTTCATTAAATGTACTCAATGAATCACCAACACCTGATATAGCTTCTTTGGTATCGTTGTCTCCTTCAAAAGTAGTGGCAGAAGAATAGTATCGGTCAATTCGCAACCAATGCATATCGCGTGAACGACGAATTTCGCTTTTACCAACCACAGGAACATTGTTTTCAGCATGGCAAGCAATAACACAAGCGCCGCAACCTGTACAGGAATTTAAATCAATAGAAAGATTAAAATGGTGTCCTATACTGCGATCAAACTCTTGCCATAAATCTACCTCTGGTGAAGTCACATCAAATTCCATGTGATTTTTGGATACCTGAGGCATTGGATTCCATTGCGATTTATTTTTAGTGCTAAAAACTTCTAAAGTAGTTTCTTTAACTATATCGCCACGTCCCATTAGTGTGTTGTGCAATTGAACACAAGCAAATTCATGTTCACCCTCTGAAGAAGTTATGGATACCGTTTGTGTTTTTTGCGCCTTTAGATACAATTCATAGGCATTAACACCTGTTTGCATCTCGTCTTGTAAGCCGTTACGTTTTCCGTATCCGAAAGACAATCCAACAGTACCTTTGGCTTGACCCGGTTGGATTACAACAGGAACTTTAAGAGAAGTTTCTCCTACTTTAACATTTGCATAGCTTCCGTTTAGCGCACCATTTGAGGTGTTTCTGTTGGTAAGCCCAAAGGCTTTTGCATCCGACATAGAAACCGTAAGGTAATTGTCCCAACTTACACGGGTTATCGGATCTGGAAACTCTTGTAACCAAGGGTTATTCGCTTGTTGTCCATCTCCCATTCCGGTTTTGGTGTAGAGAACCAAACTCATTTGAGGTGCCTGGGCAGTGCGTAATGCTGACAGGTCTAGGTTGCTAAAATCGGGAGTAGTCGCCTCAGAATTGGTTGCTGAAGCAAAGTAGCCATCATGTAATGCCTTGTTCCAAGAAGTACTTCCTAGAATGGCTTCGTTCCAATGCGCTTTAATTGCATCGTAATATTTTTGATTTTGTCCGGCTAAGCGAAGAAAAACATCTTGAAACTGTTGCGTATCAAATAAAGGTTTTATGGTTGGCTGAGCCAAGGCATAATGACCTGCTTTCAATTCATAATCTCCCCAGGCTTCTAAGTAATGAGGTGTTGCAGCAACAAATTGGCATTGGGCTGCAGTTTCATCAAGTTTTGAGGTAAAAGCAAGTGAAAATTCAAGATTTTTGATGGCTTCGCCTAATTGAGCACCTCCAGCAGAAGTAAATACTGGGTTGATATTTACACTAATTAACCCCTGTATTGAACCCTTTTGAATTCCTTCAAAGGCTTCTTGTACTTGCATAGCGTTTCCTTGACGAATACGACGTGGTTGCTCAGGTTGAAAGGCTTTGCTTTGTAAGTAAGAATTTATGGCCAATACGGTTTCTTGAGCCGTTTCATTTGTTAATCCGGAAACAACTACAGCGTCACTGCCTGCTGTTCGAAGTCGAACCACAGCTTGATCAACAGCTGTTTTCACCTCTTCTGAAAGAGAAACAGCACTATTGCCTCTCGTAAGCTGATCGTGAATGTAAGCCAATACATTCATTTGTACGGCGGGAGTAGTGGGTATTCTATGGTCTGCATTTGCTCCTGAAAGAGACATATTTGACTCGATCTGCATATGCCAAGACATGTCCACTTTTTGATTGTGTTTTTTAGGTACACGTCCAGCAGCATAGCCTTTTGAATAGCCCCCACCTTGCCAATCGCCAAGAAAATCCGCATCTACGGATACAATTGTTTTGGCAAGAGAGAAATCATACTCAGCTAGACCCCGAATACCATAATATTTTTGGTAAGCATTTAATGCGGCATCGTCAGAAATAGTATCATAAATAACATGAGATACATTAGGGAATGCAGTGATAAACTCTTGAATGATTTTGTGGGAAGTTGGACTTGCCAATGTTGGGGTCATTAAGACCACCTTTTTATTTGTAGCTGCTAATGCTTTAAGCATTGCCCCTACTTGTTGATATAGATTGTCCCAAGAAATGTCTTCACCCTGAGCTAAGGGGCCTTGTAATCGTTTTGTATCATACATTGACAATACAGAGGCATGTACTCGGGCATTAGCTACCCCAAGGGTTGGCGCATCGGGATTACTTTCAATTTTGATCGGACGTCCCTCTCTAGTTTTGACTAAAACACTACAAAAATCAAATCCATCGGCCATAGTTGTGGCGTAGTAGTTGGCTATCCCAGGACGAATTTGTTCAGGTTGAACTACATAAGGTACAGACTTAATAACAGGACCCTCACAGGCTGCAAGTGATGCTGCAGCAGTACTGAATCCAACATATTTTAAAAAGTCTCTTCGTGAGGTATTACTGTCCGCCAAAGTTCTTTCATCCGTCAAAAAATCTTTAGGCAATTGAGAAGCAAATTCATTTTGCTCCAACGATTGAACCTCTTCATTTGTAGGATCCAACTGATCAATATTTTTCCAGTATGTTTTGTTTGATGCCATATGCTTTATCAATCGACTTTTAATAGTGACATTTACCACATTCTAAGCCACCCATCTGAGCAACCGTTAATTTTTCAACACCGTATTTTTTGGAAAGAGCTTCATGAATTTTTGTGTAGTATTCATTACTTTCCACTTTCACGTTAGTTTCACGGTGACAGTTGATACACCATCCCATAGTAAGTGGGGAATACTGGTACATCACTTCCATTTCTTCTACAGGACCATGACATTTTTGACACTCAATTTGTCCTACTTCAACGTGCTGAGCATGATTAAAATAAACAAAATCAGGTAGGTTGTGAATTCTTACCCACTTTACAGGTTGTGTTTCTCCTGTATAGCTCTGGCTTTCTTCATCCCAGCCCACGGCAGCGTATAATTTTTTAATTTCTTTGGTATAAAAATCTTTAGTATATCCGTTTTCAAGATCTTCTTCTCCGTTGTATTCTGCTATGTTTTGATGACAGTTCATACAAACATTTAAAGAGGGAATGCCTGAATGTTTTGATACCCGTGCTGACGAATGACAATATTTACATTCTATTTGGTTTGCGCCCGCGTGGATTTTGTGAGAGTAATGGATAGGTTGAACTGGCATATACCCTTGGTCAACTCCCACTTGCATAAAATACCCGTAGGCGAAGTAAGCACTGCTAAGAAGCAGTAGAACGACACTTAGGAAAACCAAAAATTGATTTTGAACAAAAGCAAGCCAAAGGGGTGTCCGTTTTGGTTTGGCAACAGGACGAATTTCTACTCCACTTGCATCTGCAATTCTCAGTAGTGTTCGTTGAACTAAGAAAAGCATGACCACTAAAATTCCAAACACCAAAATTAGGGCAATCAGAATTAAGGTATTGTCGGGACCAGCAGAATTGGCAGCGGTCGCACCTGCGGCAGCTGAAGCTGCTGCGGCTGCTGCGGGGGGTGTGTAATCTGTGTAGGCTAGTATGTTGTCGATGTCCTCATTGGACAATTGAGGAAATGAGGTCATTACTGAACCATTGTATTCTTCATAGATGGCTACGGCCTGGGCATCTCCAGATTTGACCATTGCCGTGCTATTTTTTATCCAACTGTACAACCATTCCTTGTCATACTTTGCAGAAACTCCCTTTAATGCTGGCCCTACTGCTCGTTTATTCAATTTATGACATGCCGCACAATTTGCATTAAATAATGCTTTCCCAGCCGTTACTGCGGGATCATCTTGTGCAAAAGTGTTTTGAAATGTCAGTAAGCTGACTGAAATAAGAAGAAGGGATAGAAAGGACGTTAATTGATTCCTCACTTTCATCCGAATTTTTGAATGTATTGAATTGTTCAAATTTTTTGTCTAAAATCCAGAGCAAAAATAAGTCATAGAACACTTTTTCTTCGGTTTAAAAATGTAGAATTTTATAATTTATATTGATTCTAAATAACCAGTAAATTTTGTTAAATACTTATTCCATAAAATTAAAAATTTGTTCTTTTGTAAAATGAAAGCAATTGACTGTAAAACCTTGTATTTGTTGACTTTGTCAATATACAGTACTTTTTTATTTTCACAAGAATACAAAGTGCTCGTTAAACAAGATGCAAAATTGGATACCCTTCTAAATTTGAAAATTTCATTAGATAGGGCACGTTACGAGAGTGAGTATTTTACCTTACAGTTGTATTACGGAAATTTGGATGTTGCCAATGAAACTCTCGAGTCATTTCAAGAATCTTTTCCTCACATTGCTGTGAATTTGAGTTTTGAAACTCCAAATTACAAAGTACAAGCGGGTCGGTTTAAAGATAAAATTGAAGGGTTAAAAACCCTTGATACCGTGAAAAAAACATTTCCTGCTGCTTTTTTATTGACCCGAAGAGACCTTATACTAGAGTGATTTTTTTACGGCTATTTCTTGGAAGCATTCCAAAACATCTCCTTCTTTAATGTCGTTGTAGTTTTTAACTTGTAATCCGCAATCATAACCTTTGGACACTTCTTTAACATCGTCTTTAAAGCGTTTTAAAGAAATTAAACTTCCTGTAAACACAACAACACCTTCACGGATTAATCGGATACCCGAATTTTTATAAATCTTACCTGTGGTTACCATACATCCTGCAATGGTTCCAATTTTAGAAATTTTAAAGGTTTCACGAATTTCAGCGGTTCCCGTAATTTCTTCACGAAGTTCTGGGGAAAGCATACCTTCCATAGCATCTTTAATGTCGTTAATGGCATCATAGATAATGGAATACGAGCGGATATCTATCTCTTCCTTATCAGCTAACATACGGGCATTGCCCATGGGTCGAACATTAAAACCAATAACAATAGCATCAGAGGCTGAGGCAAGTAATACGTCAGATTCTGTAATGGCTCCTACTCCTTTGTGTATGATTTTTATTTCGATTTCGTCGGTAGAAAGTTTTTGCAGCGAATCGGTTAATGCTTCTACAGATCCATCAACATCTCCTTTTAGAATGATATTAAGTTCTTTAAACTCACCCAAGGCTATACGTCTACCGATTTCATCAAGTGTGATATGACGTTGCGTTCGAACACTTTGTTCACGAATTAATTGTGTGCGTTTTGCCGCAATTTGTTTTGCTTCCCGTTCATCTTCCAATACATGAAATGAATCCCCCGCTTGTGGGGCTCCATCTAATCCAAGAATGGAAACGGGTGTAGCCGGAGGAGCTTCATTTAGAGGAGTTCCTCTTTCATTGAATAGTGCCTTTACTTTACCGCTGTGTTTTCCAGCAAGCATATAATCTCCTTTTTTCAATGTCCCATTTTGAACTAATACTGTTGAAACATACCCTCTTCCTTTATCTAAATAGGCTTCAACTACTGTTCCTTTAGCTTGACGCGAAGGATTTGCTTTTAATTCTAGTAATTCAGCTTCGAGTAAGACTTTTTCTAAGAGTTCTTTCACCCCGGTTCCTTTTAATGCGGAAACGTCATGGGATTGGACTTTACCCCCCCAATCTTCAACCATTAAATTCATGTTGGCTAGGGCTTCTTTAATTTTCTCGGGATTGGCATCCGGTTTATCAACTTTGTTGATTGCAAAAACGATGGGGACACCAGCGGCCTGAGCATGACTTATGGCTTCTTTCGTTTGTGGCATTATATCGTCATCTGCTGCAACTACAATAATTGCTATATCGGTTACCTGTGCTCCTCGGGCACGCATGGCGGTAAATGCTTCGTGACCGGGAGTATCTAAAAATGTGATTTTTTGTCCGCTATCGAGCGTAACACCATAGGCTCCAATGTGCTGTGTAATTCCTCCTGATTCTCCCGCAATAACGTTCTCGTTTCGAATGTAATCCAGCAATGAGGTTTTACCGTGATCTACATGTCCCATTACGGTAACAATCGGGCCACGAGAGATAAGGTCTTCTTCTCGATCTTCTACTTCATTGATGTTTTCTTCTAGTTCTGCTTTTTCAAAAGTGACTTCAAAACCAAATTCATCTGCTACTATACTTAGGGTTTCTGCATCTAGACGTTGGTTCATTGTTACCATGATTCCTAAACTCATACAGGCAGAAATGATTTCCGTGGAAGAAACATTCATCATGGTTGCAACTTCACCTACGGTAATAAATTCGGTTACCCGAATTACTTTACTTTCCGCTTCCATTTGAGCCATTTCATCTTCCGTTTTTTGACGGTGTTGGGAACGTTTATCTCTTCGGTATTTTGCGCCTTTTGATTTTCCAGATTTACCTTGAAGTTTTTCTAAGGTTTCTCGAATCTGCTTTTGAACTTCTTCATCAGAGGGCTCCTCTTTTTTGATGAGTGGCGTGTTTGGTTTTCTGGAATTATTTGAGGTTTTATTTGACGGCTTTACGTCCTTACTTATTCGTTTTCTTTTGCGCTTTCGTGCTTCTTCTACTGTTTTTTCTTTCTTGTTAACCTCATCAAGATTGATCGTTTGTCCTGTTTTAACAGGCCCCGTTAACTTTTTGTATTGTGTCTTTAAGGTGTCTAAAGTCGCTTCTGCCTGGGGCTCCTTCTTTTCTTCTTGCACTACAGGTTCTGCAACTGGCTCAACAACCTCAACTGCTTCAGGTGCAACTTCAGGCACAACTTCGGGTTCCGGCTCTACAGGGGCAACTTCCTCTTTTGGTTTTACAACAGCAGGTTTTTTCAACGCCTCCAAATCAATTTTACCCAGTGATTTAGGTTTCTCTAGGGCAACTCGATTCGTTTTTAAAGCTTCTTTTTTAGCAATCAGATCTAACCGTTCTTGCTCTTTTTGTTCTTGAATAATACGAAGGTTTTCTTTTTCCTTACGTTTTACTTCACCCACTTCATGCGAGGCATCTTTTTTTGATTTATCCGTTTCGAATTCATCCAAAAGCACGTTGTAAACCTCACTGGTAATTTTAGTGGTGGGGCGCGCTTCTACCTCGATATTTTTTTGAGCTAAAAATTCGACAACACGATCAAGAGAAATATTTAATTCCCGTAATACTTTGTTGAGCCGAATACTAGGTTGTTCTGACATATTTTTTTATCTGTTTGCAAAAATAAGAATATTTTTTCCAGTCTATTCTTCAAACTCCGCTTTGAGGATTTTAATCACATCCAATACGGTTTCCTCTTCTAAGTCGGTTCTTTTAATTAATTCTTCTTTATCAAGTTCTAAAATACTTTTTGCTGTATCTAGACCTGCTTTTTTGAACTCATCAATAACCCATTGTTCGATTTCATCACTGAATTCTTTAAGTTCAATATCTTCTTCTGCACCTTCGCGGTAAACATCAATTTCATATCCTGTTAATTTACCTGCGAGTCTAATGTTGGCGCCCCCTTTCCCGATAGCTTTCGATACCTCTTCAGGGTTTAAAAAGACCTCAACACGTTTGGTGTCTTCGTCTATTTTTAATGAATTTACCTTGGCCGGACTCAATGCACGAGAAATAAATAACTGTAAATTGTTTGTGTAATTAATTACATCTATATTTTCATTCCCTAACTCCCGAACTATTCCGTGAATTCTTGATCCTTTCATTCCCACACAAGCACCCACTGGGTCTATACGGTCATCGTAAGAATCTACAGCCACTTTGGCTTTTTCACCGGGGATACGAACGGCTTTTTTTATTGTTATCAAACCGTCAAATACTTCAGGTATTTCTTGTTCAAATAATTTCTCCAAAAAGATGGGCGAGGTTCGCGATAAAAGAATTCTAGGTTTATTTCCTCTCAATTCTACACTCTCTATTATCCCTCTAACATTGTCTCCTTTTCTGAAAAAATCACTGGGAATTTGTCGGTCTTTAGTTAATATAATTTCATTTCCGTCATCGTCTAATAAAATGACTTCACGGTTGCGAATATGGTGCACTTCAGCAGTGTAGAGTTCTCCTTCCCGATCTTTAAATTGCTTAAATACGTTGGTACTGTCGTGTTCAAAAATTCGAGCGACCAAATTTTGACGTAAATATTGAATTGAGCGACGCCCCAAATCTATTAACTTAACTTCTTCGGATACATCCTCCCCAACTTCAAAATCAGGCTCAATTCTTCGGGCTGCTGAGAGTTCAATTTCTTGATTTGGATCTTCTACCTCTCCATCAGCTACCACAATTCGGTTTCGCCATATCTCTAAATCGCCTTTGTCTGGATTGATAATGATATCAAAGTTTTCATCTGATCCAAATTTACGTTTTAAGGTACTTTTAAAAACATCTTCTAAAATTACCATTAAGGTAACTCTGTCAATAAGCTTGTCGTCTTTGAATTCTGAAAAAGAATCGATTAATGCTAAATTTTCCATTTTTATTAAATTACTTT
Organism: Flavobacteriia bacterium; assembly: GCA_010031465.1. Lineage (GTDB taxonomy): Bacteria > Bacteroidota > Bacteroidia > Flavobacteriales > Flavobacteriaceae > MS024-2A. The sequence goes on along the minus strand of RGZR01000003.1, from coordinate 10,427 downwards.
TTATACTAAAACAATCGCACTAGCAATGGCATCGTACGAAAGGGTTTCTTCTTTGGTTACGGTTATTTTTCCTTTGCCTATGGGCTTGGGCTCACGTTGTCTCCACATAAGGGTAAACGTATTTTCATCTGCTTTAACTAAGGTGCCTTCTAAGGGTTTTACCCCTTCGATTTCTACGCGTAATTTTCGTCCAATGTTGTTTTGATACTGTCTTACCTTTTTCAAGTTACTTCCTACGCCCGCAGAGGCAACCTCTAATGAAAAATCGTATTCTTCGCGATCCAATTGATTTTCTATATGTCGACTTATATCAATACAATCTTGAAGTTGCACACCTTTATCCCCGTCAATGAAGACTTTAATTTTTTGATCTGGAGTTACAGTATACTCAATCAAAAATAAATCTTTACGGGTTTCTAGTGCCGTTACTACTAATTCCGTTACACGATCTTTCAATGTCATATAAAAAAAAAGGGGACCTAATGTCTCCTCTTACCTAAACTGTTGTCGATAAAATTCTGGGCAAATATAGAGTATTTAATAAAAATATTAAAACCTAAAATTAAATTACCTTTAAGTGAAATCTCAAATCTCAACTCTTTATGAAATCTACTTATGCTCAAATTTTACTGCTTCTCTTAATTATAAGCCCTTTATTGTTTGCTCAACAAAGCCTAACTGGTCAAGTTCTCGATAATGAGGGCATTCCCCTTTTTGGGGCCAATATTATCATAGAGAATTCTTCTGAGGGAACCACAACCGATGAAAATGGGGCGTTTCAAATAAGCACCAATCGTGATTTTCCCTTTAATCTCGTTGTCTCATATATTGGATATGGCACACAAGTTATTCCGGTTCAAAACAGTTCATCTATAAGTATTTTCCCACAATCTGATAATTTATTTGATGAAGTGATTATTTCTGCCTCAAGAAAAGCTGAAAAATTACAAGAAGCCCCATCAGCAGTGGCAGTAATATCGGGAAAATCACTTTCTGAATCCAGTGGGTCATTAACACCCCTGCGGTCGCTAATTAATACACCAGGTGTTGAACTACAGCAACAAACAGGACAACGTATAAATGTTGCCTTGCTAGAAGACTATATTCGCACACTTACTGTTGAAGACTAATTAGAGGGCTTTTTCTAGTTTTGTGCCTAAAATTATCCTTATTTTTGAGTCTGTATGAATTGGAAAAAATTCCCAACGGGACTCAGATTTGTCAAACCTATTCCAAAAGATCAAAACCCTTTTGAAAAGCTTTTCGAAATCTTTAAAGAACTGATTACCCATACTTCAGGTGATTTTGAGGAAGCCATTGATTGGCTCAGAGAATTGGATAAAGAGTATGAATTAACGGATGAAAATTATACAATTGACGACTTTATCGAGGAGTTAAAACAAAGGGCTTTTATTCAACCAAAAAAAGGGAACGGGACAAAAGGTGAGGGGTATGCATTGACTCCAAAAACAGAAAAATTATTACGTGAACACGCTTTAAAACAAATTTTTGGTAAACTTAAAAAAACAGGGTCTGGAAATCACAAAACTCAAAAAACAGGACAAGGACAAGAGACCACTGGAGAATTTAAAGCCTATCAATTCGGGGATTCCATTGACAAAATTGCAGTAACGGAAAGTTTAAAAAATGCTCAAATCAGAAGTCTTGGTGATGATTTTACAATTCAAGATCAAGATCTGGTTGTAGAAGATGCCTTTTACAAAACCCAAATGAGCACCGTTTTGATGATCGATATTAGCCATAGTATGATTCTTTATGGAGAAGACCGTATTACTCCAGCTAAAAAAGTAGCCATGGCTTTGGCAGAACTTATTACCACACGTTATCCGAAAGACACCTTAGATATTTTGGTTTTTGGGAATGACGCTATGCCCATAGCAGTAAAAGACATTCCTTACCTTGAAGTAGGCCCTTACCATACCAATACTGTAGCGGGTCTTGAATTGGCAATGGATTTACTTCGTCGGAAAAAAAACACGAATAAACAAATCTTTATGATTACCGATGGGAAACCAAGTTGCCTAAAATTAGCCGATGGCTCCTATTACAAAAACAGTGTGGGGTTGGATGAAACCATTGTGGAAAAATGCTACACAATGGCAAGACAAGCTAAAAAACTACACATCCCCATTACCACCTTTATGATTGCCCAAGACCCCTATCTTCAGCAATTTATTCGGACATTTACCGAGGCAAATCAAGGCAAAGCTTTCTTTACCGGACTAAAGGGATTAGGAGAAATGATATTTGAAGATTACGAAAAAAACAGAAAAAAACGCTTAGACTAAAGATAATGACTATTAAAAAAGAAGCGATTAAAACGCTGGGGGAGTTAAAAAAATCAGGGTATGCACCCTTATCTATTCAAGATGAAATAGTAAAAAATTTGCGACATAAATTAGCCCATGGTGAAACAACCTTTGAAGGGCTTTTGGGATATGAACACACTGTGATACCCGATGTTGAACGTGCTTTATTATCTAAACACAATATCAATCTTTTGGGTTTACGGGGGCAAGCTAAAACAAAATTAGCCCGACAAATCACCTCTTTACTAGATGAATGGGTACCTATAGTAGAAGGCTCAGAAATTAATGATGATCCTTTAGACCCCATAAGTAGAGAAGCCATTTTGAAAATAGATAAAGAAGGGGACAAAACTCCAATTGGATGGCTGCATCGAAGTGAACGTTTTTTTGAAAAACTAGCCACTCCTGATGTTACCGTTGCTGATTTAATCGGTGATGTTGATCCGATTAAAGCTTCCAATTTAAAATTGTCGTATGCTGATGAGCGAGTGCTTCATTTTGGGATGATTCCCAGAGCCCATCGCTGTATCTTTGTTTTAAATGAACTCCCTGACCTCCAAGCGCGAATTCAGGTAGCGTTATTTTCAATCCTACAAGAAAAAGAAATTCAAATAAGAGGATTTAAACTTCGACTCCCCGTGAATCCGCTTTTGGTTTTTACCGCAAATCCTGAAGATTACACCAACCGTGGAAGTATAGTAACGCCCCTTAAAGACCGTATTGGCTCACAAATACTCACCCACTACCCTTTTACACTTTCAACTGCAAAGGCAATCACTTCACAAGAAACGAAATTGACTGCCGGTCAAAAAACGTCCATACACGTGCCTGAACTTGCTCAAGATATAATTGAACAGATTGGGTTTGAAGCTAGAAAAAGTGAATTTGTAGATTCAAAAAGTGGTGTAAGTGTGCGAATGAGTATTACAGCTTTTGAAAATTTAATCAGCACAGCGGAACGCCGATTATTGTTGACTGGTGATTCAAATACCTCCGTTCGCCTAGTAGACTTTTTAGGGGTAATTCCGGCAATAAACGGTAAAATTGAATTGGTATATGAAGGTGAACAGGAAGGCGCTGAGCAAATTTCTTATCATTTGATATCGCAAGCCATAAAAACCTTATTTCCCTCCTATTTTCCAAAAATTGAAAAACTTGAAAAAGCCACTGAAGAAGGACCCTATGATCAACTCCTCGGATGGTTTTTTCGTGATAATGAGTTGTTTCTTGAAGACAGCTTAAATGAAAAAGACTACCAAAAAGCACTTGAAAGCTTGCCTGGGATTCAGGAAATAATAATGAAGCACCAACCCAAATGCCTCGCAAAAGACCGGTATTTTATGATGGAATTTTTATTATGGGGGCTTGAGTCATTTAAAAAGTTAAACAAATACCGTACTTTAGAAGGGTTTCAATTTAAGGACAATCTAGGAAGCTATATTAGTAGGTTATAATCCATAAAAGAAAAAGTGAATTGAAGACAACCTATGTAATCGGATTGGATTTTGGTACTGATTCCGTTAGGGCCATTCTAATGAATAGTCATAATGGAGCGGTAGAAGAAACTGCCGTACACTACTATCAAAGATGGAAATCCTTACCGTTTTGTCAACCTATTGAAAATCAATTCCGTCAACATCCCCAAGACCATATTGAGGGTATGGAGCAAACCCTTCTTGCAGTGCTAAAGAAGGCAAACCTTAAGCCAGAACAAATTAAGGGAATTGGGATAGACACAACAGGATCCTCACCCCTTCCCCTAACAAAAGAAGGGCATGCATTAGCGTTTGAGACAGGATTTGAAAGCAATCCCAATGCCATGATGATTTTATGGAAAGACCATACCGCTATTTTAGAGGCAGCTGAAATTAATCAACATGCCAAATCTTTTCCAGTTAATTATTTGCAATATGTTGGTGGAATTTACTCTTCGGAATGGTTTTGGGCAAAAATTCTACATATAATCCGTGCAGATGAAGAGGTAAAGGCACATGCCTATACTTGGATGGAGCACTGTGATTATATGGCCTACGTTTTGGTAGGAAATAAAGATTTAGGCCAATTTAAAAGAAGTCGCTGTGCCGCTGGGCACAAAGCACTTTGGCATACTTCATGGGGTGGCTTACCTCCCGAAGATTTTTTAATCCCCCTTGACCCTTATTTAGGAAAATTAAGAAGTCGTCTGTATTCAGAAACCTACACTTCAGATGAAATAGCCGGTACCCTTGATCCAATTTGGGCAAAAAAATTGGGGCTAAGTGAAGATACTGTAATTGCAGTAGGCACCTTTGATGCACACGCTGGAGCAGTAGGAGCCGCCATCAAAGAAAATACATTAGTCCGCGTTATGGGAACCTCTACCTGTGATATACTCGTTTGCACTCCCCAAACCATTGGGTCAACAACAGTACGTGGTGTTTGCGGTCAAGTAGAAGGTTCTGTTCTCCCTAATTGGATAGGGTTAGAAGCTGGTCAATCGGCTTTTGGAGATGTTCTGGCTTGGTTTAAATCCATATTGGATTGGCCCATGGAACATTTTGTCTTTTCTTCACCCCTACTGACTGAGGAACAAAAAACCACACTAAAAGAGACTTATCATGCTGAGGTTATTGAAAAATTGACCCAATCTGCACAATCCCTTTCATTGGAAGAAGCGCTTCCAGTTGCATTAGATTGGATAAACGGAAGAAGAACTCCAGATGCTGATCAAGCATTAAAAGGAGCCATTTCAAATTTAAATTTGGGAACCAAAACCCCCCATCTTTTTTTGGCCTTAATTCATTCCATTTGTTTTGGTTCGAAGTTAATCGTTGATCGTTTTATTGAAGAGGGAATACAAATTGACTATGTTGTGGGCATTGGAGGAGTTGCTAAAAAAAATCCCTTCATAATGCAAACCCTAGCAAATGTTCTTAACTGCCCTGTTCAAGTAGCAGCCTCAGAACAAACCCCTGCTTTAGGTGCTGCTATTTATGCGGCAGTTGCGGCAGGATTACATTCGAATGTTGAAACCGCCAGTAAAATAATGGGCAGTTCTTATATTGCTACGTATACCCCAGAAAAAGATAAAGTCAAAGCGCTACAACCTTTACAAAAAGAATATGTTGAATTGGGTATCGCAATTGAAAAACTAACACACTCCTCTCTATGAGTTCTTCTTTTCAAACCTTAAAACAAGAATGCTATGACGCAAATATGGAACTTAATGCCCTGGGCTTAGTCATCCACACCTTTGGTAACGTCAGTGCTGTTGATCGCGCTCAAAAAGTATTTGCCATCAAACCTAGCGGTGTACCCTACCCCCAATTAAAGGCTGAGGATATGGTAATTGTCGATTTTGACAACAACATAATTGAAGGAAAGTTAAAGCCCTCTTCAGATACTCCTACCCACGCTTATTTGTATAAAAGTTGGGAAACCCTTGGAGGAATTGCCCACACTCATGCCTTGTATTCTGTTGCTTGGGCCCAGGCGCAATGTTCAATACCAATTTTGGGCACTACCCATGCAGATCACCTAACACAGGACATCCCTTGCACCCCGCCGATGAGTGATGTATTGATAGAAGGACAATACGAACACAATACTGGCATTCAAATAACTGACTATTTTTCTGCTCATCAACTTTCACCCAATGAAATTGAAATGATCCTCATTGGAAGCCATGGCCCGTTCTGTTGGGGAGCAAATGCCTCAAAAGCAGTATACAACAGTCAAGTACTCGAAGCTGTTGCCGAAATGGCCTACTTAACCTTGCAAATTAATCCCAAAGCTGAACGATTAAAGCAAGCGCTAATCAAAAAACACTACGATCGAAAACACGGAAAAAATTCTTATTACGGACAAGACTAAATGAATGCAATCAACAAAAAAAAAATATGGTTTGTTACGGGAACCCAACATCTATATGGCCCAGAAGTATTAGATCAGGTTTCCAATCACGCAAAAGAAATAGCTCAAACACTTAATGAATCTCTTACTGCACCAGTTGAAATTGTTTTTCAACCCATCGTAAAAACACCCGATGAAATTACGTCTTTGTTTGTATCTGCTGGTGCTGACTCCCAATGTATTGGAATCATTACTTGGATGCACACTTTTTCACCTGCTAAAATGTGGATTAATGGCCTAAAGCGACTCCACCTCCCATTATGTCATCTCCATACGCAATACAACAAAGAAATTCCATGGCGTTCAATTGACATGGATTTTATGAATCTGAATCAATCTGCACATGGAGATCGAGAGTTTGCGCATCTTTTGACACGAATGAAAATTCGCCGTAAAACTGTTGTTGGTTTTTGGAAAGATAAAGCGGTTCAAAATAGCCTTTCCAATTGGACTCGCGCAGCTTTAGGATGGAGCGAATTACAACAGCTTAAAGTAGCTCGAATTGGTGACAATATGCGAGAGGTAGCCGTTACCGAAGGAGACAAAGTTCAAGCGCAAATCCAGTTTGGTTTTAGTGTTAATGGATACGATTCCGATGATGTAACCGCAATTATAGAAAATCTTAACCCTTCCGAAGTAGAGGCACTACTTAATGACTATGAAAGTAGCTATGAAATTGATCCTCAACTTAAGCAAGGAGGTGAAAAAAGAGAATCACTTGTCACCGCTGCAAAAATAGAACTGGGTCTTAAAAAGTTTTTGGATCAGGGCGGGTTTAAAGCGTTTACAGACAATTTTGAAAATTTAGGAACACTTGAACAATTACCAGGAATAGCTATACAACGATTAATGGAACAAGGCTATGGATTTGCTGGTGAAGGTGACTGGAAAACAGCAGCTTTGGTTAGAGCCTTTAAGGTAATGGCTCAAGATGCTCCTGGAGGAACGTCTTTTATGGAAGATTATACCTATCATTTTGGAAATCCATCCCAAGTACTTGGTGCTCATATGTTAGAAATTTGCCCCTCACTTTCTAAAAACAAACCCCGTTGTGAAATCCATCCTTTAGGAATTGGAGGTAAGAAAGACCCCGTACGATTGGTTTTTGATGGAACTGATGGGACAGGAATTAATGTAAGCCTTATTGATTTAGGCACTCGATTTCGCTTTATTTTAAATGAAGTTAACGCTGTTCTTATTGAAAATAAGCTTCCTAACCTTCCTGTAGCAAGGGTGTTATGGATGCCCCAACCCTCTTTAGAAATTGCTGCTTCAGCATGGATGAAAGCAGGAGGAGCGCACCATACGGTATATACACAGGCATTGGACACAGAGGTAATTCAAGATTTTGCTACCCTAGCTGGTGTTGAATTAATTTGTATAGATAAAAACACTAAATTGTACGAACTTGAACAAAATCTTAATGCAAATGATACTGCATATTAAAAAATTAACTGCCGCTATTCCCCTATTCATTTCATTTGCAATATTTTTGGTTAGCTGTGATCAAAAAATGGAGAACAAACTATCAATCACGCAGAAGCCTTTTGGAGAAACCCAAAATGGGGAAAATGTTGATTTGTATCAGTTGAAAAATAATAGCGGAATGACCGTTGAGGTCATTACCTATGGGGGTATTATTACGGCGCTGCATGTTCCCAACCGAGAGGGAGTAATAGAAGATGTTGTTTTGGGTTATACTACTCTAGCCGACTACGAAAAATCGAGTCCTTATTTTGGTGCATTAGTTGGTCGGTATGGCAATAGGATTGCAAATGGACAATTTGATCTAGAGGGTGAAACTTATACTCTTGCACAAAATGACGGTAAAAATCATTTGCATGGAGGAAATGTTGGATTTGACAAAGTAGTTTGGAGTGCAGAAACAAAAATTTCATCTGAAGAAGTCGCTCTTATTTTGCGCTATGTTAGTCCCGATGGTGAAGAAGGATATCCAGGAACATTATCAGTTGAAGTAGCCTATCGGTTGACTGAAAACAATACCTTAATAGTTGACTATCTTGCAAATACGGACAAATCTACTGTTGTAAATTTAACACAACATTCCTATTTTAATTTATCTGCAAATTTTGAATCCCCCATATTAGATCACGAAGTACAACTCTTTGCAGATCATTATTTACCCGTTGATGCAACCTTAATCCCCACGGGGGAAATAGCCCCCGTAGAACAAACTCCCTTTGATTTTACTCAACCCAAACCCATTGGAAAAGAAATTGAAATGGAAAACGAGCAACTGCAACGGGGCGGCGGATATGATCACTGTTGGGTTCTCAATTCGAATAAAAGAAATGCTTTGGCGGCCCGCGTATATCATCCGTCAAGTGGTAGAGTACTCCAAATCTATACCGATGAGCCTGCCATTCAATTTTATACTGGAAATTTTTTAGACGGAACCCTGCCTAATAAAAAAGGGGGTGTTTATAATCACCGAAGTGGTTTTTGTTTAGAAACACAACACTACCCAGATTCTCCAAACCAAACAAATTTTCCTACTGTGGTCTTACGTCCTAATGAAACCTATAGGACATCAACCAAATTTGAATTTTTAACAAGCGAATTATGAAATCACTTGATCTGTTAGATTGGATCGCTATTGCCCTTTATTTTTTGGTTTTAGCAGCAATAGCCATTTGGGTTATTCGAAAAAAAGAAAACAATACAGAAGACTATTTCTTAGCGGGAAGAAATGTTGGATGGTTTGTTATTGGGGCTTCCATATTTGCCTCCAATATTGGATCTGAGCATGTAGTGGGCCTTGCTGGTGCAGGGGCTGGAAACCGACTTCCAATGTTAATCTATGAAATACACGCATGGATTGTATTGGCTTTAGGATGGATCTTTTTGCCTTTTTACCAACGCAGTGGTGTTTTTACTATGCCTGAGTTTTTAGAAAAACGATTTGATCATCGCTCCCGATGGATATTATCTGTTTTCTCAATAGCCGCTTATGTGCTCACTAAAATATCAGTAACAATCTATGCAGGAGGGGTGGTGGTATCCGCGCTTTTGGGTATAGATTTTTGGACGGGTGCCATAGCCACTGTAGTTCTAACAGGAATTTATACCGTCTTAGGAGGTATGCGTGCTGTGGTATATACCGAAGCCATTCAAGCGGTTGTTTTGGTTATTGGAGCCGCTGTACTTACTCTCATTGGCCTTGATCAAGTAGGCGGTTGGGAAAGTATGAAAGAAACGGTAACCCCCGAATACCTCAATATGTGGCGATCAGCTTCAGATCCTGATTTTCCATGGCCAGCCCTATTTATTTCTAGTACCATAGTCGGAATATGGTATTGGTGTACAGATCAATATATCGTTCAGCGGGCCTTAACGGCTAAAAATTTACAAGAGGGAAGAAGAGGAACTATTTTTGGGGCTTTATTAAAACTTCTCCCTGTCTTTTTATTTTTAATTCCAGGAGTGATCGCATTAACTTTAAAAATGAGAGGAGAATTAAACTGGGATTCTCCCGATGAAGCTTTTCCTGTATTGATGAGTAATTTACTACCCTCAGGCTTAAGAGGATTAGTTGCAGCTGGATTATTAGCTGCCTTAATGAGTTCGTTAGCTTCGGTATTCAACTCTTGTTCTACATTGTTTACGGTCGATATCTATAAAAAACTCAGACCCAATACACCTGAAAAACAACTTGTAAAAACAGGCCAAATAGCAACCCTCGTTGTTGTGGTTATTGGAATTATTTGGATTCCCATTATGTCAAACATTTCCGGTGTATTGTATGAATACCTTCAATCTGTTCAATCCTATATAGCTCCACCAATTACAGCTGTATTTTTAATGGGAATTTTTTACAAGCGAATTAATGCTAAAGGAGCCTATATAACTCTTGTTTTTGGATTAATTGCAGCAGCAGTTCGAATTGTTTTAGAATTAATAAAAAATTCATTAGACCCCAACGGAGCACTTTATTATTTGGGTGCCATGAACTTCTTGAGTTTTAGCGCATGGTTTTTTTTACTTTGTGTTCTTTTATTAATTGGAGTCAGTTTGCTATCTGATAAACCCGAAGAGGCGCGACTTAAAAATTTAACTTACAGTACAATTACAGCTGAAGCAAAAGCAGAATCTAAAGCAACCTACAATTGGAAAGATGTTGTAGTATCTATTGTAATTTTAAGTATTGTGATCAGTGTTATGATTTTATTTAATGGAAAATAAAAA